>JAAYJN010000124.1 GCA_012522935.1 Candidatus Cloacimonadota bacterium
AGCACGAATCCAGCGGATAAGGCACCTGCCAATACGCCCAAGACGCCTGCCACGCCAAAGATCAAGCCCACCACTATCGGAGTGCCAATACCCACGATGGCGGGAACCACCATCTCGCGCTGAGCTGCTTTGGTGGAGATGGTGACGCAGGATTTGTAATCTGGCAGGCTGGTACCTTCCAGGATGCCGGGAATCTCGTCAAACTGACGGCGCACTTCGCCCACCATCTTCCCTGCCGCTCTGCCCACAGCCTTGATGGTGAGGGCGGAAAACAGGTATGCCACCATGGCGCCGATAAATACTCCCATCAAAAACTTGGGATTGAGCACGTGAATCTGGTAGTAATTGATAAAATCCTGGATGGATGCCTTGGAGACGTTGATCGTCTCGCAGGCGCCCCGGCTGTATTTGATCTTGAAGAATGGTGCTTTGCCCACCTTGTCATACACCATCAACAGCCCTGCCCGTGCCTCTTCCAGATATGCCGCCAAGAGCGCCATCGCTGTGAGCGCTGCGCTGCCAATGGCAAAGCCTTTGCCTGTGGCTGCGGTGGTGTTGCCAACGCTATCCAGGCTGTCTGTTCTTTCGCGCACGATTTCAGAGAGGCCGCTCATCTGGGCGTTGCCACCAGCATTATCGGCAATGGGACCAAAGGCGTCGGTTGCCAAAGTGACGCCCAAAGTGGCAAGCATGCCCACGGCGCCAAAGCCTATTCCATAAAGGCCCATCTCGATGGATTGGAAGCCGTGGCTGCTGATAAATGCCAGCATGATGCCCACCACCACGGTGATCACGGGAGCGGCGGTGGAGCTCATGCCCACGCTGATTCCTTCCAAAATAACCGTCGCCGTTCCAAACCTGCTCTGCCTGGCTATCCGTTGCGTGGGTTTGTAGCTATGGGAGGTGGCACGCTCTGTGAACCATCCTATCAGTATGCCGGTCAATAGCCCTATGATGCTGGAGAGGAACACACCAAAATAGTAATCTGGCGGCAGGAGGCTTTTGGTAACGAAAAACGCTGCCACTGCGATGAGCGCAGAGCTGAAATAGACGCTTTTATTGAGGGCAAACATCAGGTCTTTGGTACTGGCATCTTCCTTTGTGCGCACCATAAAGATACCAAATACGGAGAGCAAGGCTCCGATGCCAGCCAACACCATGGGCGCTATCAGAAAGTTCAATTGATAATCGGCAAATTGGGGACCCAACATCATCACAGCACCCATGCCCAGGGAAGCCGTGGCAAGGATGGAGCCGGCATAGCTTTCATACAAATCCGCTCCCATTCCGGCAACGTCGCCCACGTTGTCTCCCACGTTATCAGCGATGGTGGCAGGGTTGCGGGCATCATCTTCCGGGATACCGGCTTCTATTTTGCCCACCAGGTCTGCCCCCACGTCTGCCGCTTTGGTAAAGATACCTCCGCCCAAACGCGCAAACAGCGCCTGGGTGGAAGCTCCCATGCCAAAGGAAAGCATGATGACGGCGATGGTATTGAGCGGCACCTCATAGTGGTTTAAGATATAAAACCATGCTGAAATATCGATTAGCGCCAAGCCCACCACTGTAAGCCCCATCACGCTGCCCGCTCTGAAAGACACCTGCAGCCCCTTATTGAGGCTCTCGGTACATGCCTGAGCGGTGCGGTTGGATGCCAAAGTTGCCATATTCATCCCGATAAAACCCGCCAAGCCACTGAAAAAGCCACCTGTTAGGAAAGCCCAGGGCACAAGCGGATGCAACACCTTGAGGCCCAATGCCATAATTTGAAAAACGATGAAAGCACCTATAAAAAAGAGAATCACACCCTTATATTGCTGCCTTAAGTATGCAAAAGCACCTTCCCTCACAAAGCCCGCAATCTCAATCATGCGCGGATTGCCCGGATGATGAGCTTTCACTTGATAATAAAAGATCAGCGCAAAGGCCAGTGCGACCGTAGCCCCCAAAGGAGCAAGATACCAAATTAACGGTATATTCATAATCATTCCACCTCAAATTTTGGTCTGCTTCTGCATTCGCAGTGCAAATCCACAAGCGAAGTTACAAAATAGAAAATCGGTCTGAATTTGTCAACGGTTTTTTTGCTCCAACCCGCAAATAAAAAAATAGAGACTATATCATAATGATAAGAGCAAAGGCTGAATTGCAAGCCGATTAGGAGTGGAACATCCCCAAAATATCTCAGCTTACACACCGTATGGCGATAAGACTATCACTCTGAGTTGCAACGATCTAAATAATTCCAATACATTCAAATGTGTAGCAATCCCACGGCATTTCTTCCCTCATATTCCAAAATATACCCACCAATTCATCACCTGCATACACTCCTCCCTTATTGACCCTCCCTCGTGATGCGCCCCAATTTTTCCAACTCCCCCATTTGAGAGACTTAGCGGAATGAATCTTGCATCTATTATTCCCCACAAAGGAGACCATGATTATGAGAACGTTCTTTGCGTTTTTTTTGCTGTCCCTGGTGGTGAGCGCTCCCTCTTGTCTTTTCGGTTTGATCCATATGGGAGCTGGAAATGAGATGCAGATTGGAGACGTCAATTTCAATTGGAGCATCTATGCTGATCATCGTGTGGCGGAGAACAGTTATCAAGAGATTGTTTTTACTTCTCAGTACTTTAGCAATGCAGACAGCTTGGGGATAGCCTGGAGCTCTGACCTCTTTGACCTATACCTTTCGTTTATTCCTCAAAGTCAATATGGTGCACAGGGTTATTTGGCAAAAGTAGTGGCAGATTTTAAAGCTGAAATTTATTTGCACGAGCTTTATCTGACCATGGATGATCCAATGAGCCCTGTGGAAACGATATATAAAGGTGCACTTGCGATACAAAACAAAGATCAATCCCTCAATCAGACCATCATCCCCTATCGGGATATGGCAGTGGAATACAATCAGCTGGGCAAACAGTTTTGGGTGGTGGCTTCGAACTATGAGGGCTGTGAAAACGTGGAAGCTCTGAGCGCAAACCGCATTACTCTGTATGACTTTAAACATCATTTTTTTAGAATCTTTAATCCTGTGACCAATCAGACTGATTTGCTCCGAGACACCCTCTATCGCGAGGCTGGCTCCAGCTTTGTCTGGGGTTTTTTGATATTCACAGATCAGCCCCTGATCCCGGATATCAATCGCTGGCCTCTGGGCAAAAAGGCCGCCCTCTGCATCAGCAACGATGCAGATGGAGAGACCCTTCCCCGCTTACAGGCGGTCTTTGAGGGCAGCAGCAATCCAGACAGCCCCAAGTATTATACAAAAGGGATTTTCGCCCGCGATATCAAGGTCTCAAACACCATTTTTGGCGTATATCAAGGCAGCCTGGGTGAGATGTGGCACAAAATCAAGGATCACGGAAATAGGATTGGATATCACACTTTTACTCCAGAAATGGATCCTCCCGGTGTCAATGCCCAAGCTCTATTGCACGATCTTTTACCTTATGACATCAGAATGTGGATCGATCACGCTCTCTTACAAAATCCAGAGGATATAGGCCGCGAGGGCCTCAATCCGGATTCTCCCAGCTATGTGGCGGATGTAATCAATGCTTCAGGAATCGATTATATCTGGCCAGCGGATACCCCGCCTTCCAATCCCTTTAATGCCTATGATGAGCCCTGGCGGCTTCCCCACCGCGTGTGGGAGGCAAAGCCATTTACCAGACCGATTTGGTTTTATGGAAGAACACGCATGGAGGTGTGGGATTATTTGAATGGCTGGAGCATGTTGGGGATGAAATATCAGATGACCCCCGCCAATCTGGATAAGCTGATCGCTGAGCGTGGTTTGCACCATGCTTATACCCATTTTTCCCCGCATCCAAATCCTGTCGTGGGTGCTTTTTATGATATTCTGGAAAACGGAGATCATGAAATCCGTGACGACGTGGATGAAATGCTCCAAATGCTAAAAAACTATGAGCAATACAGAGGTTTGTGGATTGCCCCCGCTGAGGATATTTATGACCGCATGCTTGCCATTGAACAAGTGAAGACAATCGGAATCAAACCACTCAAAAATAACTCGCAAAAGCTAATTACGCTACGAAATGACTCAGGTATGGATATCCCCAATTTCTGTTTTGACTATCTGGGCAGAACCTATTCCAGTCCCCTGTTCAGAACTGGAACTGAGATCAATTTTACCCTTTCCGAACCCAACTATGAGGATAATACTCTCTTTTTGCCCAACCTGTTGATCACAGTTTCCAACGGCATCCTCCACATCAAGAATATAAACAACGAACCTCTGCCACAACTAAATATATCAATTTACAATCTAAGAGGACAGCTCTTGCAAAAACATGAGGTATCATCCGGTTTTCATAGCAGCACAAGCTTCAAAGGACGAAGCTCTGGCATTTATCTGGCATCAATCAAGGATACAAGAGGAATGATTAAAAGGATAAAATTCACTGTCCTAAAATGAGATATAGTTGCTCTGACTCACACCATATAGATGGCACAAATAGCTTGCCAAAACACCCCTCTTACCAATTATGAGCCCAGCATCCAAAATGAAGAGGTAATAATGTTCAAAACTCGTTTACTCCTCCTGTTGGCGGTCCTTGTTTTCTTCGTCAATCCCCTTGCCGCACTACACTTTGCCAGCTGGGAAACCAGTATGGGAGATTTTAACGCAGAGATCTATGATCACCTGATGCCCATCACCGGCACCAATTTCATCACCTTGGCAAGAAGCGGCTTTTATGATGGATTGATCTTCCACAGAGTCATCAGCGGCTTTATGATCCAGGATGGCTGCCCCAATGGCACCGGCACCGGTGGTCCCGGCTATACCATTCCGGACGAGTATCATCCCGATCTCTTGCACGACTCTGCCGGAGTATTGGCAATGGCAAAGACCAGTGCCCCCAATTCCGCCGGCAGCCAGTATTACATCACTTTGGCACGCCAGCCCCATCTGGATAATAATTACTCGGTGTTTGGCAGGGTGATGGAAGGCCTGGATGTGGTGCTTGCCATCGGCGATGTGCCCACAGGAGCCAACGATAAACCCATCACTCCGGTTGTGATAGAAAGCGTTGTGATCCATGATCTTGGCATCAGCAACATCTATCCGGATCCTTCACAGGTTTATGAAGGTCAGGTGGTGGATGAGCATTGCTTTGTGATAGATGCCTACTGTCTGCAGGGAGATCTGGAATATATTTGGACTTTGGACGGTGTGCAGCAGGATGGCACCACAGATTATCTTGTTTGCTACGCTTTCAGCCTCGGCAATCACAGCCTCAGCTGCCAGGTATCTTCCGCGGAGTACTCCCACACCATCCACTGGGATATCGATATACAGGGCACTGCCAATGATGATCCCATCCAGCCTCCCCACGCTTTCAGTCTCAGCCCCAATCCTTTCAAGGATAGCATCCGCATCAAATCTGTACCCGGACACATGATCCGCATTTACGATCTCAAAGGACGCCTTGTCAAGACAATAGGAGCCACAGCCCTGGAATGCAGCTGGGATGGCCGTGATGAAGAAGGCAGGCGCTGTCCCTCCGGGATGTATATCTTTTCAGACGGGAAAACCACTCGCAAAGGACTAATGTTAAAATAAGCCCCTGCTCGCTACCGCTCACATTTGTTAGTTTCCATTCATCATTCTTCATTCATCGCACACAGGGCGAGTCCGCAACCTCATGTTAACGCTGGCTTTAGCCGGTAGTTTCGCTGACTTTGGTCGGCTTATATTAAACTATCCAGCGAGCAAAGCGAGCTACCTTCAAGCCCTTTATCCCCTGATCCCTGGAACCTGATCTCTAAATGACGTAAGCTCTTTTATAACAACCGGTTAAAACCGGTGGAACAACCGGCTGAAGCCTGTGTTACCCTCGCGCAGCGAATCTCAACCGCGAACGTAGTAAGCACTCAACTGGCGCCTTGGCGCCTCTCAACGGTAAGCTCAGCTTGCGCTTCCCTGTTAACCACCCTTGTCTCTCCTTTGCTTAGACAAGGGTGAGACAAGGGTGGTACAAGGGTGGTTAATGGGCGTGAAGCGAGTTTTGCTTGATTTTGTATGTGAAATTCCGTTTCTGGTTATACTCGTAAGATATAGCTATAGATGGAGTTGCCCATTATATAGTCTCCCCAAGACTCTTTAGGGAGCTCGCTACAGCTCGCAATTATTCAAAGAATAATAAATGACGAGACATTATATACTTAAAGCCCCAGCTCCGAAAACAGCTCCTCCAGCTCCGTCTTCAGCCGGTTGGCAGAATAGCGGGCGCTGATATCTTCCCAAGCCTTGTGGGTGACGGCAGAATAGTCGTTTGCGTCATCCAACACCTTTAGCAGCGTCTGGGCAAAGCCCTCGGCATCATCAGTATCAAACAGCCAGCCACTTTCTCCATCTGCCACCAGATTGGGCACTCCGCCCACCCTGGTTGCCAGCACAGGCACCCTGTTTGCCATGGCTTCGATGATCGCCACGGGAGTACCTTCGTTGATGGAGGTCAGCAGCAAGGCATCCATATCCGCATATAAAGGTTTGAGGTCTTTGACAAAGCCGGTGAAGATAATCCGCTGCTGCAAGCCCAGGCTCATCACCTCATCTTTGAGGGCATCGGCTAATTCCCCATCCCCCACAAAGGCAAACACCACGTCATCACGGGTTTTGAGCACCATCTGCGCTATCTTGATAAACAGCCAGGGATTTTTGATCTGGGTAAGCCTGCCCACAAAGCCCACCAATTTATGCTGGGGCGCTATGCCAAAATTGGCTTTGACCAAGCCCTGATGAGATTCATCATAGCTGATCTTGCCAAATTCGAAACCCAGATGGATCACCCTCAGCTTGTCTGGCTTACATATCTTAAACCTCAGCAGCTCTTCCTTTTGTTGTTCGCTGATAGCGATGATGCGCGTGCTGATCCCTGCCAACATCCGCTCCAATTGCACGCTGATCCAGCTCATCAGCCTGCCAAAATAGCCACGGAAGTTATTGCCGTGGAAGGTGTGCAATATCACCGGCACCCCTGCCATCCGCGCGGCAATCCTGCCCACGAGTCCAGCCTTCGCCGTGTGGGTGTGCACTATTTCCGGCTGTATCCTGCGGATGATCCGATACACTTTGGGTATCAGCTTCAAATCCTGCCAGAGGTTGATGCTGCGCCCCATCGTGGGGATATTGATCATGGGAAACGAATACTCCTTGGCAAGATATAGCATATCGCTTTCATTTGCCTCCACATCCCCATACAGCACGGTGGAAGTGTAGTTTTCAGAAGTAAACATCTGGGAGATTTCCACCACGTGAATGGAGGCTCCGCCGATATTGAGTCTGGTGATTATATTTAGAATCTTGATCATTGTTCTTTCCACATCTCGTTGATGATGTCTTGTACCTCTGGGATGGTGATTGCCTTAATGCAGCGGTATTTATAGTTGCATCCGCGCTGATCGCAGCCGCTGCACTCAAATTCGTGAAACGCCGCCCTGCTCTGTTTGCCCAAAGGACCGCTTATCTGGGGATAACTGGGGCCCATCAGCCCCAAGGTGGGAACCCCAGCCAATGCGGCGATATGCATGGGTCCGGAATCGTTGCCCACAAACAGCCTTGCCTTTGCTATCAGGAGATAGCTTTCCTGCAGGCTCAGTTTGCCAGCTTTATCCACAATCTCTTTTGATTTGGCAAAGGATCGGATGCGGCGATTGATCCTGATATCATCCTTATCACCAATCAGATACACCTTTTTTACCCTGCCGCTTTCCAATAGCCAATCTGCCACCGCGGCAAATCTATCCTCCGGCCAACGCCTGCCCTCAAAGCGGGCTCCCGCATGAAACACGGCATAATCCTGTGCCGGTTGATGCCTTTTGGGCTCCAGCGCTTGAGGATCAAACTGCGGCATATCCAAAGCAGCGGCAATGGCGGCGGGACGCTGGGATAGATGACACTGGCGCATATCCTGTTGATAGCGGTGCACGGCGATGCCGGCGGCTTCCAGGGTGAAGCTATTCAAGAGGCGGTTGCTGAAGCTGAGATCATTGATATAGCCCAGTATTGCTTTGGCATTGGAGAAGATAGCCAAAATAGAGTTTTTTAAGAGCCAGCCGGGGATGATGATCAGATCAGCCCTCAGCTTCCACAGCTGGATCAGGGTTTGCCAATAGCCACGATGAGGGATGTAAGTGTCAAAGGCAAAGTAATTCTCTTGCAGCTCGCAAAACGCCGCCGGGAAGCAGGCGCTCAGCTCTGCCTGGGGCCACTTTTGGCGCAGCTCTTCAAAGAAAAAGGTGTCGCACAGGATATCGCCCATCCCGCAGATATACAGCACACATACCCGTTTGGGCTCCCGTGTGCCAAAGCGCGTAAATGCCTGACGCACCTTCCAGATAAGCCAGGTGAGTATCATTAATGATTTTTTTATAATAGGGCTTGTCTTATTCATATAGCTCTGCCAGTTGCTTGCTCAAAACCTTGCGGTCAAATCGGTTAATACTTTCAGGATGCGTTCCATAAGCGCCGGGGTTTTCCAGGATGCGCTTGATTGCGGCTATTATCCCTTGTTCATCTTTCAGCCACACATACTCGCCAGCTGTGGTTTCCAAGATCAAATCCTTTACAATACACTGTTTGGGACCCAAGGCAAGTATCGGACGCCCTAATCGTAGCAGCTCAAATACCTTGCCGGAATACACTCCTTCGGTAGCCTCGTCATCATTTAGTAGCAGCAGGTTGAGCTCTGCCCCCAGTGACATGGACAGCGCCTCGCGATGCTCCTTGTAGCCTTGGTAATCGTAAAAATCATAATCCCCGGCGGCGATAGCCTTCTTGGCATCGGCAGACAGGGAACCGATATGGATCAGAGGCTGGGTAAAGCCACCCACCTTGATGGCATTCAACAGAGGCAATATATCCGGACGACATATGTTATAAATCTTGCCCATATACACCATGGAAGGCTGCGGGAAGCTGTGCGCCTCCAAACCCTCAAAATCTGCCTCATCATAGCCATTGGTAATCAGCGCCATCTTGTGTTGATGCTTTTTGAATGCCTCCTGATATTGCCCAAGAATGCTGGGGGTAACAAATACGGCATTGTCACAGCTTTCAATCACGGATCTATCCATACGCCTGATCAGGTTCAATCTCCAAGCCGGGATTTTGGTATGCAAGAGCGGCTCGAACTGCCAGGCATCCCGGTAATCCGCCACCCAGTGGATGCGGTCTTTCAGTTTGCGCTTCAGCAGTATGCCAATCAAAAAAACGGAGAAAGGGAAGGCGGTGATATACACATTACTTATCTTATACCGCCTAATCACATGCAGGGCTTTGAAATAGGCAAATGGCACCCAGCCAATCTGTTTGTCGAGGGGGAATACAATATGGTTGAGGACAATCAGTATTTTGGATAGAAGACCCTTGATGCCCCAGGAGGAAGCATCTTGCCTGATATCTGCCACCCTGTCCACGCTCTTCCCGCCAAAGCCCCAACTTCTTGTTCTGTATATCTTTGCTTTGGCTGGAACCTCCTTGTGGAGGCTTGCGTCCAACACCGTTTTGGTGGGACGCGCAGGCGTGATAACGTGACATTCCCAACCCTCAGCCGCCAGATATTTCAAAAACTTGAGCGGTCTTTGCACTCCACTTTCACCTGTGGGGGGGAATTCATTCACGATCATCAGTATGCGCTTCTTATTCTTCATAGATATCTCTCAACCTTTGGATGAGGTCATCCATCATATATTGTTCTTTTACTGTGGTTTGCCCTTTCTTTGCCATCTCTTTGGCTGCCTCCGGGTGCTCCATCACCCAGCTTATCTTTTCATGCAGAGATGCCTGATCCTTGGGCTGGCACAACAGTCCATTCTCACCGTCAATCACCACGCCATCAATGCCTTGCCCCCTCACCCCTATCACCGGGATTCCTGCCTCCATCGCCTCCACATAGACGATGCCAAAGCTCTCGCTATAGCTGGGCAAAGCAAAGAGATCAAACAGCGGATACAGCTGCCGCACAATCTCGTTGGATTTTGCCAATACCATGTGCACCTGCCGCTGTAAATCCAAGTCTAATATCAGTTTGGAAAGATTTTCCCGCTGAGCCCCATCCCCCACTATCCACAAGGTCACGGCTTTGCCTTGCTCCCTCATCTGGGCAACGGCATTGATCAGGATATCAAAGCCCTTGGTGGCTGTTAAATTACCCACTGTCAGGATGTTAAACTCGTCTGGTTGCAAGCTCTCTGCCGTCTGGCGAATAAATGGATCCTCACAAGCCGTGGCGGGATGGATGGCATTGCCTATGAAAACGCTTTTATCAGCCGGGATAATCTCTTCCATACGAAGCTTTTGAGCCTTATTTACAAAGAGCACCTTATCCCAGATGGAAAACGCTCTCTTCAAGGTATATTTATAGAGCTGGCGCAGGTATAAATGCTCGCCCAATTCTGGTAAGGTCTTGATATTGTGCAAGGTTAGGATCTTGCGGATAGGCACATCACGCAACACGCTGCTCAGGCACAAGAGCTCCGGAATGTGCCGGCAATCGTGCACTTGAATCAAATCCGGCTGCCACTCCTTTAGCAGCTTCTTCAGTTGTGGCAACACCCATTTGCGATAATGTAAGGCTGTGAGCGGAAACAGGAGCCGGCTTTGCGGGAAATTCACGTATATAACCCTGTATTCCGGGGTTTGCTCCATGCGGATACACGGGTTTCCAGGGAAGTGGGTTGCCAACACAGTAATATCATAAAATGAGCGTAGAGCCTGCACCTGATGCTTTACGAAGATCCCCGAGACGGAATTCTCAGGTGTGGGATACAGATCGGATATTAGGAGCAGTTTCTGCCGTCTAACACACATCAATTTCCCCTTGCCTCTTGTGATAATCTGCCCTCGTCATAAGGGCAGAAACACCTTCTATCTGATTCATAATTAAGGTGCTTGCGCTCATTATTACCTGTCCTTATCCTATGTGTTGCATCGTTTTCGATGTGAATATACACAAAGATTCAAACCTTGATGGCAAGTCAAGCCTTTTTTTGCCCCCACAACGCTTTGCCCGGCATCTCATCTTTTTGACATCGACATAATTAGTCTCTGGTAAGGACCTGGCGCACATCACATTGGCATACACTCAGTAAGCATTGAAAACCTGGATTGGGATGAAAACACGTAAAACAGCTAACTGCTTGATGTATTTTCAGTTTTGCCTTGACGCAAAATGGGCTATATTATAAATGGGTTTTCGAATAAATAAAATGAGGTATATGATGAAAGGAAGAGTTAAATGGTTTAACAAGAACAAAGGATACGGTTTTATTATCACCGAAGATAATAAAGAATACTTTGCCCACTGGAAATCCATCGTGACAAACTCACCGATGGAGCTTAAAGTATTGGAGCAGGATGAAATGGTCACCTTTGATCTGATGAATACAGACAAAGGCATACAGTCGATCAATATCATTCGCCTCAATGGCTAATTCGCCTCTCTAAACAAGATTGGGTCCGGTTTTATCCAAAATCGGGCTCTTTTTTTATGAATACTTTTCTGCCTACAAGCCCCCAAGACCTCGCCGCTTGCGGCTGGGATGCCTTGGATATTATCCTGATCAGCGGCGATGCCTACGTGGATCACCCCTCCTTTGGCACGGCTTTGATTGGACGTGTGTTGGAGGCGGCAGGCTTTCGGGTGGGGATCATTGCCCAGCCGGATTTATCCCGCGATGAGGCACTCCTCAAGCTGGGGCGTCCCAAACTCTTTTTTGGCGTCAGCTCCGGCAATATGGATTCCATGGTCAATCACTATACTGCCCAGCGTAAATTGCGCCATGACGATGCTTACAGCCCTGATGGGCAGGCAGGTTTGCGCCCCAACCGGGCTGTGATTATCTATACCAATCACCTCAAACGGCTGTTCAAGGATGTGCCGGTGGTGATTGGCGGCATCGAGGCATCAATGCGCCGGCTGGCACACTATGACTATTGGCAGGACAAGGTGCGCTCATCCATCCTGGCAGATAGCAAGGCAGACATCTTGGTTTATGGGATGGCGGAAAGGGCTCTTGTGGATATAGCCAATGCCTTGCGTGATGGGATGGATATTGGCTCACTAAAAGATATCCCGGGTACTGCAGTTTTTGCCGCCAGAGACGCGGATGTGGATGCCACCACCCTCTTGCCGGATGATAAAAGCTGTGTAGATAAAGAGACCTTTCACCAGATGTCACGCCAGTTTTGGAGCCAGCACGATATCAAAACCCTGTATCAGGTAAATGGCGGCAGGATGATCAAACACAATCCACCTGCCCCCGCTCTCTCCTCCCCAGAGCTGGATGCCCTCTACGCCCTGCCTTTTACCAGGCAGCCGCATCCCGATTATCAAAACTCCACCATCCCCGCCTGGGAACAGATAAAACACTCCCTCACCTCCCACAGAGGCTGCTATGGCGGATGTAATTTCTGT
Source organism: Candidatus Cloacimonadota bacterium (assembly GCA_012522935.1). Classification (GTDB taxonomy): domain Bacteria; phylum Cloacimonadota; class Cloacimonadia; order Cloacimonadales; family Cloacimonadaceae; genus UBA3900. Next base: position 12,453 of record JAAYJN010000124.1, read on the forward strand.
GCCATTGCCGCCCATCAGGGAAGACGTATATCTTCACGCTCCAAAGCCTCTATCAAGGCTGAAGCTAAGGTGTTGGTTAAGAATAGCGGCGCCAAAGGCATCACCATCACAGATATAGGCGGTCCCACAGCCAATATGTATGGCAGCTATTGTGCCTTGGGCTGGCCGGATAGCTGCAGGCGGCAAAGCTGTTTGTTTCCAACCATTTGCCCCAATTTGAGATACAATCACAAAGAGCAATTGCAGCTCTTGGAAGAAGCAGGCAGGCTGGAAGGGGTAAACCACCTCTTTGTGGCATCAGGAGTGCGTCACGATATGGCTCTTGAGAGCCAGGAATATATCCGTGCATTGGCATTGCGCTATGCGGGTGGCAGGCTCAAACTAGCCCCAGAGCACAGTGAGGCTGCGGTATTGAAGCTGATGGGAAAGCCGCAAATAGGCTGCTATGAAGAGTTTTCCCGCCAGTTCTATAGCCTCTGCCAACAGGCGGGTATCAAGCGCCAGATCATCCCCTATCTCATCGTGGGGCATCCGGGATCAAACATGGAATCAGCCCGCGCCATGCGTAAATGGCTGATCAAGCACCGCATCAAGGTGGATCAGGTGCAGGAATTCACCCCCACACCCATGACCATCAGCACCTGTATGTACTATACGGGATTGGATTTTAACACAGGCAAGCCCATACACGTGCCCAAGCCCGGGGAAGTGCGCAAACAAAAAGAATTGGTGTTATGGCACAAACCCAGTGGTAAGAGGGTTTATAAGAGGGATTTTGACAGCTTTGCGTGATGGAGGTCTTATCAGTTGGGGCGTCCCCTCAGCTCCTGTGCCAAAAAGGAACGGAAACTGGGGGAGAAAACGCTATTGGGGTTGTGCCTCAAAAACTCCCTTGCCTCACGCTGGCGAGCCTCATCCTTGTCTTGTAAAAACAGAGTAAGCAGCGCGGCATAGTCTTTCGCCACATCATCTTCCCATTCATACTGCAAGAGCTCTTGTGCCAATTCTTTATCACCCATGCCCAGTGCCCATTCCACCGCCAAAATCAGCAGCTCTTCATCCCCGTTTGCCTCAAAGAGTTCCTGCAGGATGGAGATAGCGGCAGGGTCATAAAGCTGTTGCAAGCGGAACGCCTCCATAAAATCTGCCCTGCCTTCACCCTGCATCCCCAAGGTGTGCATCATCAGATAGATGGCATCATTTGTATAACTGCCACCCGGCCAGTTGATTACATAGTCGTTCATCAGGCTGTCTGCCACTTCCATATTGTCCGCAAGCAGAGCTGCCAAAAAGGCAAAATACTCCTTTTCCTCGCGCAAGCTATTCTCCGTCACCGTACCCAAAAGGCTGGCTGCCGCTGGGTAATCACGTGCCAGGATTTGCAGGCGGGCTGCCTCCAAATCACACTGCTGGTTTTCCAGTTGGTTGCGGGCAAATTCCTTGGTCTGTTGCACCCAGGATAATGCCAAAAGGGGATCGCGGCTGGTGATGAGGCTCAGCTTGGCTTTCAGCTGCCGCACCTGATACCCCACACCGCTGCGCCAACGATTGCCAGGCAGATTGAAGAGGGAATCCGCTATCACCACATTCACCAGGCTATCCGCCAAAGCGTAGTGTTGGTTACGGACGCCAATCTGTGCCTGATTGTAGGTATACTGCATCCTGCGAAAGATATCCGCTTCCGTTTCCGCCAACCACTCATAAGCCAAAACCGCTATTTCATCGTTGAAATTGCGCATCTGCTCGTTGGCAAAATTGAGCATCTTATCGCGCCCCATTTCCTTGTAGATTTCCAGGGCTTCCTGGTGCATTTTGCGGCTCACCAGAGTGCTTGCCAAAAGCTCTCTCATCACAGGCACGCCCGTTTTGGCAGCTTCCCTGATCTGCTCGATGCGGGTGCTATCCGCATCCAGGATTTGCTTGCATTGGTTATTCACAAAATACAGGTTGCCGGGGTTTTTCTCCAGCCAGCGCAGATACTCTGCCATCGCCAAATCATAACGCTGAAAAGCCAGCGCTGCATTGGCATATTCAAGGGTAAAGAGATCCGGATTGCCAAAGCTGCTGCGCCCCATCTGGTAGAGCTCTAAAACCTGGTCAAAAAAGCCCCTCCGCTGAAAATGGGAGGCAAGGGTGCGATATCGGTTTTGATCATTGGGATTTAGCCGCAGGCTCTGCATTGCCTTTGACCAAGCCTCTTCCGCCTTGCCACGGTGCACCAATATCTGGATTTCATGATCCAGAATAGTGATGGGCGCCAAATGCCTGCCATATTCGTTCAAAACTGCCTCCGCCTTGTCCACATCCCCCGTTGCATAGGAGATATTGAGCAGCTGCAGGATGGAATGCTGGTCTGATTCCCATTTTTGCAGGATCTGACGGTAGAGCTGTTCCGCTTGGGCATACTGTCTGGAATTATAGAGGTTGGTTGCCTGCTGAGTGAGGATTGCCTTCTCATCGTATTGACCCCAAAGCATTATGGCACACATGATAAGAATTAGGAGGATAAGGCTATGCTTGAGCTTCATCATTATAATCCAGTATCACTAAGATATCTTAAATACTTGATGATGAGCTGCTGATAGGCGGGTGGCAAGCTCTTGTAGCTATCATCCAAAAGGGCTGCCCGGCGCAATTCCTGGAGGTCTATCTCCCCTCTTTGTTGAGGGAATTGCTGTTGGGCTGTTTCGCCTTTGCGCTTTTGGGTGGTATCCCGTTTATTGATGGAGCGCTGGGCATCCAACAGTCTGGAGATGATATTTTCCTGACGGCGCAGGAGGTCTTGATTCAGCTGATTGCTGCGCAATTGCCTTGCCACCGCCTCCGCTTCCTCGATTATCTGTTTGATGGCATTCCCCTGCTTTTGGGCTTCCGGGTCGTTTTGCAGTGCCCGCTTCAGGTTATCCGCCAATCTCTGTTGATCGGCTGCCAGCTTTTGAATTTGCTGTTGCATGGCGGCATCCATTCTGCCCCCTTGCTGCTGCAATTGCATCATCAGCTGTTGCGTAAGCATCTGCATCGCCATCTGTTCCTGCCCCATCTGTTGCAGCATCTGCATCAGGGATTCCATGCCTCCGCCGCCTCCCCCGGAGGAAGAGTCGTTCAGCGCCTGCATCAGGTCATACACCATCAGGTTCAAGCCCTTTTGAATGGTCTTCATATGCTCTGGCAGGCGATAATACTGCATCTCGCTCACATTGATAAAGATATCCCGATAGGCACGGTTTGTATCCGACAAATCCATATAAAACTTGGGAGGTACAAAGAGCGTCATCTGCGGCGTGGCAAAGAGCTTGTTTACCAATATCTGCAAGCCATCGTATTGGGCGATCAGCTCTTGCATGATGGGAAAGGGATCATCACCCAGCCTGCCATGCAGGGATTCATGGTTTTTGGAAAAGATGAGCAGCTCGCGGATGGCGGTCTGCATTGCCTGGCTGATCTCCCGCTGACTGCCCCCGCCCATGGACTCTTTCATTTCGCCCAATTTCATGGTAAAACGGCGCATTTTCTCTAATGCCGCACTCTGACTCTGCATAGAGCTTTGCGGCCGGTTTTGACGCATGGATTGGGCGCTGGAGCTCATATCATCCTCGGGTCTGCTCTGTTTCATATCCTGCATCAGGTCTTGCAGCTGCTGCATCACTTCCTTATCGCGTTGGGGATCCAGCATTTTGGATAGGTTTTCCAGCTCTTTTTTCAGCTCGTCATAACGCTCGCGGATATTATCCTGATCCGCTGCCAGGCTCTGGGGGTTTTGTTTGGAATCAGCGGTTTTATCCTTGAGAGCGGCTTGGGATTTCTCTATTTCCTGAGAGATTTGCAGGGCTTTTTCCACTGCCTGCTCTTTTTTGATGCTCTCCAAAAGCTGCAAGGTCTGATCTATGCGCTGGGCAAAATCCTCCATGGAAAACTTGAATTCCTCCATCGCCTTCAGCAGGTCTTGCGGATTCATGTTTTCCAGGGCATCCTGGAATTTATCCATGGCAGCGCGCAGCTCGTCGTTTGAGATCTCCTCCATCAGCTCCTGTATCTTCTGCATCTTTTGCAGGGTTTCCGCGGAAAGCGCCTCGTTATTGTGCAGTCTATCAATGAGATCCTGAAAATCCTGGGCGATGTTATCCACGTTTTCTGCCAGCTCCTCCTGCTGTTGGAGGATGTCTTCCAGCTGTTTCTTATCCTGCCAGCTGGGGTCTGGCTCCTTCAGCAGCTCGCGCCTTTTTTGCTCAAATTCCTTTTGCAGATCGCGGGTTTGCTCCAGGGATTGCTGCAATTCTGAGGTCTTCAGGCTTTCCTGCCTCTGTATCTCCTCATAGATTTCGGCAATGGAGGGGAAGCGTGCCACATAGCGCGCACTTTCCGCTTTTTGACGGTCGGGAGAATTGTCCCACACCTGCGCCCAATAGGTTACGCGGTCACCGGGAAAGAGGTCAAAGGGTTTGAGGTCAAAGAGATAATCCTGATTGTGCACCTTGCTGGGGATGATGCTTTTGATCTTCACTTCCTGCACGGGAGAATCGTTGATATGATAGCGCAGGCTGAGGTCTTTGAGCCCAAAATCGTCATTGGCACTGATGATGAGGGGCAGCTTCATCCGTTGATCCAGCGTGGTATCCTCTCCGGGAAAGAGGATTTTCACCTCCGGCGGCAGATCTGCCAAAACTTGTATACTCTTTTCTTCCGGACGGTTACGGCGTCCCAATGCATCGTTCAATTCCAGATGCCAAGTGGTGGGCTGATCCACCCTTATTTGCAGACTAAAGCTGTTGCCATCCCCTTGCAAATCCAGCGTCTTACCATCGGCAAAGCGCATCTGGGCGGTCTTCACAGGGATATTGGTGTGGATATTCAGATTCACCACTGTATGGCGATAAGCCTCGATATTGCCCAAGGAAAGCGTATCCGTGCGTGCCGGCAGCCCTGTATGGGGCGGATATTGATAGCGCACTTCCCAACGGCGCACATAGGGTTCATCCAGACATTTCACGCGGAAAGTATCGGATTTTGCCACCTCGTTTGCCACATAATATTCGATGTCATCTTCCAGCGAGGCAAAGCGATAGCGGTTGTCTCCCATTCCCAGCTCCCTCCACGCCGTGCCATAGCGGAAAAAGAGACGGTGGGTGAGGCGGGGATCCGCATCCAAGACGCTGATCACCAGCTCTTCGCCCTTACCAATGGTAACGCTGCCGGGGCTGACATCTATGGTTTTTTTATAATCTATACTCTGGGGAGTGTTGCTATAAAACTGGCGTAATGCCAAGACAAAATTCTGGGAGGATAGCCCCCACATTACCCCCAAACCAGCCAAAAAGAAGAGGATGGTAAAGACCTGGGCTGCTTTGAACCAGCGTGGAGGCTTGTAGTTGCCCTCCTGCACCCTTTTTTGTGCCTGGATAGCCAACACATCCACAATAGCCTCATCCTCACCCTGCTCTTTCAGCTCGATCAGGTTTTGATACAAGTCATCTTGATGATCTATCTTGAGGTCCATCCAGCGCGCCACCTGCAATCTGCTCAAGAGTGCATTATTGGCGCTCAATATCAGATAAAAGGCTATCAGAACGGTGCCCGTCCGCAGGGAAATATTCACGTATGGCAACACCCTGTTATGAGCCCCAAAGCCCAGCCAGGCAATGAAATACACATGCAGTGCCAAGAGAAACACGATCAAGGCAGAGATCACAGCCCGCCCGATGATGGCAGCATTTAGCTGAAACCTAAGCTTTTTGAGTGTTTTATTGAAGCGTTCCATTAGTTAGCCATAGGTATTATATTGTGCCACATGTTGTTATTTTAGTTTCTTCTTCTCTTCCGCCACCAGTTTGGCAAGGGTCTGTGCCGCACCATCCAAGGCTTCCTTGGGCGTCAAAACCTGGGTAAATGCCTTTTCCAAATATCCTTTCAGCTCCATCCGGGCATTGAACCAAGCAGGGTTTTGCGGTTCAAACACGGCATCTTCCAATTGGTCAAAGATACCTTGAAACTGAGGAAATTCTGCCAGAAATTCTTGCACAGTATCGGTCTGCATGGCGCTTTTGCGCAGCGGCATATAGAATGTATCCACGCTCCACCTCGCGGTTTGAGGGGTATCCGTGAACCACTTGATAAATTCCCAGGCAGCCTTTTCACGGCGTTCATCCCCGCTTCTAAAAATCACGATATTGGCACCGCTGATGGCGCTTTCCGCGGTGCGGTATGTGGGCAGGGGTGCATAGCCGATATTGAAATTGATGGGCTGTTGGCGCATATGCACGATGGATACGCTGGAGCCCTCATACATCGCCACGATCTGCGCCAAAAAGTCGTTTTGTCCATCATATTCTTTCACGGAATACACGGTCTTTTCTTTGTTCAAAAGGTCTGTAACAAAGGTGAGTGCCTCCACCCCGGCAGGGCTGTTGAGCGTGGGATTGTCATTGGCATCTATGATCTCGCCGCCGGCTTGGTGCAGGAGGTTGATGAATTGCCATTCGTTGGGGGCAAAATTGGTGCCAAATGTATCACGAGGCTTGCCCGCCTTGGTGAAGATACGGCAATACTGGCGGAATTCCTCCCAGGTTTTGGGGAAATAATTGGGGTCCAAGCCCGCCCTGTAAAACTCGTCTTTATTATAAAAATAGGCGCGCACGCTCTTGTTGAAGGGGAAAGACCAGATGCTATCCTGATAGGTGATGGAATTGAGGAATACCGGATACATATCATCCAGATCTGCCTGCCCAAAGTTTGGATCCTCCTGGATGAGGCGGGAGATATTTACCAATACATCTGCTGCCACATATTTGGCAGTCCAGGATTCAAATACCTGAGCGATATCCGGCTGCTTTTTTGCCTGTATGGATGCCATCAGCTTTTGGGATAGTGCCGTGTAGCTGCTAATGGAATTGGCTACCACCTCGATATCCTTGTGAGTGCGGTTAAACTCGCGAATCATCTCATTGAGCGTATCCCCCAGAGGGCCGCTCAATCCATGCCAAAAGCTTATCCTTACCTTGCCGGATTGGCTGGCTTTGCCGCATCCGCCAAAGAGCAGTGCCAAAGCCAGGATGATGATGAAGATTCTCTGCATCAATATCTCCTCGTCTGTGTTAATAAAACCTTAGATTGCCTTTATATCAAAGAGGGGATTGCGGTCAATATCTTTTTTTGCCATTGCCCTTTCACCGCGGTTATTCATCATTTTGACACTGCTTCCCTGTTAACCACCCTTGTCTCTCCTTTGTCTCGACAAGGGTGAGACAAGGGTGGTACAAGGGAGGCTAATGGGCAAGAAAGGTGTTTTTGACGTGAAGACAAAGCACTTTAAGGCTGGGGGCAAGCCAGCTTATGTGCTTGTCTGACAATAAAATCTCTGTGGCTTAATGTTTGAGATATTAGTTTTGGAATCTAAAGAGGCAGGGAAATCTTTTTGCCTGTTTTGGCAGATTGATAAATAGCTTGGATGATTTCCACAGATTTGCGTCCATCGCGCCCGTCTGTAGAGGGAACGTCACGCCCCAAAAGCACATCTATCACGTTGCGATAATAGGGGTTATGTCCAAAACCGTACACGTTTGGCGGCTGATAGTTTGCATCCAGGGCAATGCGATCGTCATCATCGTAATCCTCAAATTCCCATTTTTCAATCTTGTTCACAGCCACTCCGCCCACTTTTACGGTTCCCTTTTCACCGATAATGGTGATGGAGCCTTCAAAGTTTTTGGGATAGGTGAGCATGGTGACGTTGAGGGTGGCGAGGATGCCGCTGCGGAAATGCAGGATGGCACAGCCGGTGTCTTCCGCTTCGATGCTGCGCGCCATCGTGGAGGTGTATGCCATCACGCTTTCCACGTTTCCCAACAGCCAATAAATGGCATCCACATAGTGGCTGGCTTGGTTCATGAAGGCACCACCGTCAAATTCCCAGGTGCCGCGCCATTTTTCCGCATCATAATAGGCTTGGGGGCGTTGCCAGAAGACGTTGGATTGGGCAAGGTAGATTCTGCCAAAGCGGTTCTTCTCCACGGCTCTTTTCAATAGTTGCAGGGTGGCATTGAGGCGGTTTTGCTTTACCACAAAGAGGGGCACATGGTTGTCATCACAGGTTCTGATCAGCCTGTCGGCTTGTTCAATGGTGATTGCCATCGGTTTTTCTGTGATTACTGCGGCTTTGGCTTTGGCTACGTCGATCCCGATTTGGGGATGTGAACCGCTGGGGGTGCAGATGCTGACGGCGTCCAGCTCCTCTTTTCTGAGCATTTCCTGATAATCCTGATAAACGCCGGGGATATTGTATTGATCTGCCATTGTTTGGGCTTTTTCGGGGATAATATCGGCAACTGCCACAAATTCTGCATCCGGGAATTGTGACACTGCATCAAAATGGTTTTTGGAGATTCGGCCACAGCCGATGAGTCCAAGCTTTATTTTCTTCATTCAATCCTGCCTGTTTTATTGAGAGTGATATGTTTTTCAAAACATCTTCCAAAGATGCATTGAGCATTGAAAGCCAAGATTGATATTGGGCTCATTTTGTAAAGTAGTTTTTTGTGGCAAAAAAGAGACGACCCCAATAACCATCACCCTGGCAAACCATTAGGGATCTTTATCCTCACCTTTCCCACCATCATAAATTGCTACAAAATACCTTGTTTGGCAGGCAAAACTTTCTTTTTTGTTGACACAAATGGCATGATGAAATATCTTATCTTGAGAAGATCAATACTTTGGGAGAACAATTATCAGGCATGGAAGCACACATTCTTTTGGTGGATGACGACCGCCTGCTATTAGAGGTGGTGGGAGAATACCTTGAAGCCAGCGGTTATGCCGTTGACATGGTGGAAAGCGCACCCCTGGCATTGGAGAGGTTCGTCCCAGGAAAGTATAAGCTGGCAATCTTGGATTTGATGATGCCTGAAATGAGTGGGGTGGAATTGATGAGGGAACTTTTGAAACTGGATGAGAACCTGTTTTGTTTGATTATGACAGGGTTTCCCACGGTGGAAACCACCCATCAGGCAATGCAGGAGGGCGCATCTGATTATATCATCAAACCGTTTCAATTTCCAGAACTCCTGAATGTGGTGCAAAAATACGTTTGAAGCAAAGACATATGACCAAATCAGCCTATGACATCCATCTGACAACTGTGGAGACGGCAGAGAAATTTCAGCCCGCCTTGTGGACCAATCCCCTCTTTATGACAGAAGCCGCCAAGGTGTATGATCTGGAGCCCAAGCTGCTCTTGGCTTATAAGGGTGAGTTTTTGGCAGCTGCCCTACCCATCTATGAAAAGCGCAGAATTGGCAGCGTGAGCCTGGTGATAAACCCCTCCTCCTACTATCAGGAGCTGCAAATCTGGCATCAGGAGGAAACGCCTGCCCCGCGCCGGCTCTTGGATGAATTGCAGATTACCTCTGCCATGGCGCTTTATCTGAAAGCGCATTACCGCAATATCGCCTTCAATCTAACTCCCGGGCAGGTGGATGTGCGCGGCTTTACGTGGAATGGATTCAAGGCATTGCCCTTTTATACCTTTACACACCAGCTGGACCAGGAGCTGAGCCCCATTCGTGATGAGCGGGAAAAGCTGAGGCGGGCGGAAGCCCGGGGATACCAGTGGCACAAGGGGCTGGATGTGGAGGCATTCCTGACACTGAATGAGGCTTTGGAACAGCGCAAGAATCGTGCAATCGTGCTGCATCCCCAGCGGATGAGAGGATATATAGAAAACCTGCATGCGGCAGGGCTCTTGAGGCAATACAACGTGAGCCGTGAGGGCGTCATCAAAAGCTCGAACCTGCTCCTGACCGATGGAGGCGAGGAGGCATTTACCATCCTGCGAGCCAGCGATAGAGCGGAGATGAGGTATGGCGTGAGCGCCTGGCACACCCAGCAGCTGATAAACGACCTCAAAACCCAGCATCGCATGCTGGACCTCTGTGGCGGCAACACCCCTGATGTGGCACGCTTCAAAGCGGCTCTGGGTCTGCAGCTAAAGGTGTTTTATCGCATCACAAACTAAATGGGCTTAGTTTTTTGGTTGACGTAATAGCCAAAGTGGCGTATTTAGTAATTGTATAGATTAATCAATAAATGAGGAAACATGAAACGAATTTGCGTGCTTAAAGGCGGCTCCTCTTCGGAGCGGGAAATCTCTTTGCAGAGCGGTGCAGCAGTGGCGAAGGAACTGATCACAATGGGCTATCAGGTATATGAGGCAGATCCGGCGGATTACCGTTCCATAGAGGATTTATTGGCTTATCTGAGGCAGATAGATGCGCAATTGGTATTCATTGGTCTCCACGGAGGCGAAGGCGAGAATGGCAAGATTCAGGCAGCCCTGGAACTGGCGGGCATCCCCTTTACAGGCAGTGGATTCGCCGCTTGCAGCCTCAGCATGGATAAATATCTTTCCAAGCTATTGGTAACGGCAGAAGGGATTCCCACCCCCGCGAGTATAATGTTAAGAGAGAATCTGATCTGCGATTATAATACCTGCGAAGACCTGATAGGCTTTTTGGGAAACCTGAGCCTGCCCTTGGTGGTGAAGCCAAACGACGGCGGCTCTTCCGTGGGAATCTCGCTGGTGAAAACGATAGAGGAGCTGAAAGACGCCGTGAACCTCGCTTTTAAAGAGTCAAATGGAGTGTTGATAGAGGAATTCATCCCCGGACGGGAGCTGACAGCCACCGTTTTGGGCGGCAAAGCCTTGCCCATAGTGGAGATCAAACCCCGTGAGGGATGGTATGACTATCAAAATAAATACACCTCAGGCAATACGGAATATATCGCTCCGGCAGTGTTGGACCCAGCAGTGGCACAGCTCATCCAGCTTTATGCCACCCGCATCTGGCGTGCCTTTGGTTTGAAGGGCTATGCCCGGATGGACTTTAGATATGATGGATCACAAGCATGGTTTTTGGAAACAAACACACTGCCCGGTATGACCTCGCTCAGCCTCACGCCCATGGCTGCCAAGGCAGATGGGATAGGCTTTGCCGAGCTTTTAGAACAAATAATACAGCTAAGCATATGATCAATGGAGGTCTTATGAAGCACCAACTTATAGTTTTTATCGCCCTGCTCCTGATTCTGACGCCGCTGGTTGCCAGAAACACGAGCTTTACAGCCACCTTCATGCCGCCTCAGGTGTTGGTAAACTCCTTGAATTTTACCAGCTTTGACCCCACCAGGCCGGATTTGCAACCCATGCTTACCACCCTGAGCATCACCCATGTTGATGCTGGAGAGGCACGCGTCAGGCTGAAAGTGGAAGTGCGCTGGAATGATGTAACCATCACCCAGGCGGAATTCATCACCGTAGAGAGTATCGGAGCTATTCCGGTTACTTTTCAAAACAGTGAACTGGTGAGCGAGAATGCCGGCGGTCGCTTTACCAAAGTGAGCGGTGGAGAGTTTAGCTTGAAACAGATTCTGAACCATGAATCCCTCAAAAGCGCCTTGCAATCAGGATACTTTCCAGATGGGATGCTAAAAATCAGGGTCTCTTTGAGCAGTAACCTGGAGAGCCCCAGCTATGGCAATCCCGTTGACTTTATCATCAACGTGCGTAATGCAGACGTAATCCATCTCATAACTCCGGGAACCAGTATTGGCGGAGTTCCTCCGATGGAATCCATCAAACCCATCAATTTCACTTGGAATGCCATCCGCTCCGGCTTCAACCTTGTGTGGTTGCAAATCAGGGAATTCTCCCCCATCCAGCCGCCCACAACCGGCAACGTGAGCCATACGGGCAAGCTCTTTTACGAAACTCCCAACAAAGAAGAGGCAAAGCGGCTGGCAGAAGGCATCAATTTTGCAGACTTCCTGCCGTTTAATGAAGAACACTATTACGCCTGGCAAATCACCATGGATAAATACGATGAGAGCAATCCCCATGTAAAAGGTGAAGAGAGGCCTCCCTCCCAGCGCTATGGAGACTTTCCCAAAGGCAGCACCGCCCAGAGCAACTGGTTTGTCTTCAAGTATGTATCCGATTCCAATATCGCCCATAATATAGATGAAATACAGGCATTCCTGCACCTTCTGGACCACCCCCTCATCAATAGCATCATCACCTCTGGTTATAGACCCACGGGGATCATCAATTCCAATGGATACAATTTCACTGGCAATGAAGTGATACAGATCTTGGAGGCTATTCCCCAAGAAGAAATGACAATCCGGATTACAGAGTGAGGGAGGAAGCCATGAAAAAGACAATCATACTCCTGGTTCTCAGCGTGTTGGCTCTGGGAATGCTCAATGCCCGGGAAGTGGGCTTGATTACAGGCTCCAAGGGCAATGTATCCCTCTCCCGCAATGCCAAAAAGATATCCTTCAAGATAGGTGATATCGTGCGTAATAAGGATGAAATCCGCACCGGAAAGGAATCCTTCGCTGCTTACAAGTATCTGGATGGCTTCTCCAATATCAAGGTGTTTTCAAACTCCCACGTGGTAGTGACCGCCACCACCCAAGACAAAGCGATGAACAAAACTACCAAGGTAAACAATGGCAGCATTTTTACCACAGTGACCCCTGGCAAGAAAGGCAGCATGACGGTGAGCACGCCTACCACTGTGGCTTCTGTGAAAGGTACGGAGCTTTATACCTCTTTCACACCCAATGAAGGCACCACATATATCATCGTGTCCGGTTCTGTGAGCATCGAGATTCCCAAAACTGGAGAGAAGACAGACGTGGACGCTGGACAAACCGCCTATATTGACAGCTTTTTGAACATGCTGGTGCGTGAAACCACCGAGGAAGATATCGCCATGTTGGATGCAGAAGAACAGGCGGCAATAAAAGGCAGCCAGCCCAGCCGTATCCGCATCCAGATGACCGATGAAGAAGATAACATCAAATACATCGAGATAGAGTATTAAACCTGTGCCACGGAGAAGAGAATTATGAAACGAATCTTGTTAGCCCTTATCCTAATCAGCCTCACGGCAATATCTTATGCTCAAATGACAGCACAGGTGATAGCTCAAAACCA
>JAAYJN010000153.1 GCA_012522935.1 Candidatus Cloacimonadota bacterium
ATGACAAATATATCTACACCAGCAAATGGAACGGCAGCGGCAGCCAAAGATTCTTCCGTTACAGCCTGGAAGGCGAATATCTGGAGCACTTCGATATCGAAGGCTTCTCTGGTATCCGCGATCTCACATACGACGGCAGATATTTCTATGGCGCCAATGCCACCTCCACCATCTATGTGATGGATTTTGATAATGAAGAATTGGTGCGCAGTTTCAGCGTTCCCGTCACAGCCCGCGGCATTGCTTATGATGCAGACCGCGAAGCCCTGTGGCTTACCAACAACTTCAGCGGTCCTCTGCGTTTGGTGGATCTTGATGGCACCCAAATCTCCAGCCTCAGCGTCTCCGCCAGCAGCCTTACCGGCATTGCATACGATTCCCATAGCGGAGCAGGCAGCATCTGGGCTAATACCCAAATGGGCGAATACGGCAACAACCTGGTGCAGATCAATGCCCAAACCGGCGCCACCATCAGCACCGTAGAGGTTAATCCCGAATTGCTCCCCGGCTTGGATGAAAGCGACCTGGGCGGCGGTATCGAAAGCGTTACCGGCATCGTACCCGGCTATGCCACCATCCTTGCCAACGTGCAAAACGTGATGATGTATGGTTTGGAACTCTGCCCCGTGGCAAGCTGGGCAAGTGTTCCGGCTCGCTATGGCGTGGTACAGCCCGGCGCCAGCGCCACCGTGGATGTGGAATTCAGCGCTGTGGGCATTGGTGCCGGAGAATATAACGGCAACCTGCAAATCTCCCACAATGCGCCCACCGAAACTGTAAACCTCCCGCTTACCCTTAACGTAAGTGGAGATTGGGACCCCATCTTCTCTATCACCCCCGAAAGCTGGGCTTATGGACAAAGCGAAACCCTGAACCCCATCAGCAAAGAATTTGTTATCCGCAATCTGGGCGGACCTTATCTGGAATTGGATACGGCTAATTTTAGCATTTCCTCGGATAACGAAGGCAACTTTGCGCTGGAACTCTGCGATCTGCCGGTGGCTTTGGACTATCGTGGAGTCTATAGATTCAATGTGGTCTTTGCCCCTGTCAGCGATGGCGAAAAAACCGCTATCCTCAATATACAGGATGGTTTGGGACGCAGCATTCAGCAGATCACCCTCAGTGGCACCGGCATCCCCGAAGCCATTGGCGAGGTTGTAAACCTGCAAGCAAGCGTATCCAATGGCAACGAAGTGCAGCTTACCTGGGGGCTCATCTCCGGCGATCCCGCCACCCCTGGCTGGATGCACTATGATAATGGCGTAAATCACGACGGCATCGGCACTGGAAACGTGGCAAACTTTGATGTAGCAATCAAATTCACCGCTACCGACCTCTGGAGCTATGCCGGAATGCAGCTTGAAAAGATCCGTTTCTTCCCCGTATCTGGCAATACAGACTACAGCCTGAAGCTCTGGACGGGCGCAGATGCCGATCTGGCACCCAGCACCCTGCTCTATACCCAGCCTATTGCCAGCGTTATTGCCGACCAATGGAATGAAATCCTGCTGGATACCCCTTACCCCCTCCAGCAAGGCCAAGCGCTGTGGATTGGTTATAATAGCGACGTCCAAGATGGCGCCGATATGTATCCCGCCGGTTGCGATAGCGGCCCTGCCGTTGTTGGCAGAGGAGACCTCATCGCTCTGGGTGGAAACTGGCAGAGCATGGCTACCCAATATGAAAACTTGAACTATAACTGGAACCTGCAAGCCTATGTGAACGAAGCAAATAACCTGATGAGCGTGGGTAATTGGCTAAATGAGCCGGTACAAGAGCGCAGCCTTGGCAAAGAAGCCATGCGCGATCTCGTGCTTGCCAGCAGCGGCAATCCCAAGCCCGCCACCCGTGCCCTGAAGGGATACAACGTATACCGCAATGGTATGCAGGTGAATAGCGAGCTTGTTCCCAGCCCCAGCTACTTGGATCTGGGCGTGCCCAATGGCATCCAAAGCTACACCGTTCAAGGCGTTTACTATAGCCAGCTTACACCTATGTCTGATGCCCTGGAAGTGGAAATCAACGCTGCGCCTCCGCACAGCCTGCCCTTCCTGGAAGATTGGAGTTCGGAAGACCTGGCAACCAATTACTGGACTGCCGGAGCCGCAAACTGGGCGATAAGCCCGGTGGGCAATCCCGAACCCGGTGTACACTTCAGCTGGGACCCCCGTGTGCAAAACTATGAAATCCCTCTTTCCAGCTATAGCTTTGATGCTACTGGCAAGGATAACGTGGAGCTTAGCTTCAATATCGCACTGGATAACTACGATACTTCGACTATCAACCTGATGCTCTGGGATGTGTGGAACGGCACAGAATGGATACGTTTGGGCGGCTATAACTCCCAAAACGGCAGCTTCGGCTGGAGACACCTCTCTTATGACATCTCCGAACATGCCGCAAACCGTATCTTCAAGATCCGCTTTGTAGCATTGGGCGAAGATAGCTTCGATATCAACCACTGGTTCATCGATAATATCAAGGTGCGCGAGCCCCTTGCCACCGTCGCTGCGGTAAATGATCTCAGCATCAGTATTACCGGAGATAATATCACCCTCGATTGGAGCCCTGTGCCCAATGCGGATTGGTATTGGATTTACAAAGCAGATACCCCGAATGGTGATTTTGAATCCCTGGGTTATGTAATCCAAGCCGGTGACCTCACACTGCCCTTGAGCATGTTTGGCACCGAAAGAGCCTTCATTCGCATGACCGCCGGAACAGGCAGCTTCCCGCGTGCCCCCAGGCTGGACGAGGCAGCGGCAGCCAAATAACAAAAAATACTCATAACATAACAAAAAATACTCATAACATAACAAAAAATACTCATAACATAACAAAAAATACTCATAACATAACAAAAAATACTCATAACATAACAAAAAATACTCATAACA
>JAAYJN010000125.1 GCA_012522935.1 Candidatus Cloacimonadota bacterium
CTATTTGTGGTATTCCCTCCTGGAAAAACCAGAGCTGAAATGGAAAGAGAAATACCGCAAATAAGGTGCAGGATATTGAGATACCACAAAACAAGTGCCGCCACAGCTTCCCTGCGTGCCGGCACCGATAAAAGCCGCATTTGTTTGCCCGCAGCCTTGATAATAATTTCGATTTTGCTTGACAGCATGGGTGTGGTAAAATAGTGATGCATGTCATTGAATCATAAAGGAGGTATGTTTTGAGACGCTTGGTTTTGACCCTGGCATTCCTGCTGCCGCTGCTTTTATTGGCGCAACAGGAATTTGTGGATCCACCGGTAGTTCCCGGAGATCTGCCCGGTTTTTGGACAGATTATGACACTTCCGATTCATTGCAATATAATGCCGGCGGAGTGGTGGGTGCCGTCACGGTGGATGGCATCACCTATTCCCAGATACGTTTCCGCCCTGAGCTCAATTTTGGCAAGGTGGGCATCTGTCTTGATTTGGATTTTCTGATAGATGGTGATGGCAGATTCCGCCAGCAGGATTGGGAAAACTTCAAAGATTATGTGGGCAAGCTGTTTTACTTACGTTATGGAAGGCGTAACGACTTTTTCTATATGAAAACGGGCTGTATCTCAGATTATACCCTGGGGCATGGCTTGATTTTCAACAATTTCTCCAATACGCTCTACTATCCTGAGGAAAAGAACATTGGAACCTACATCGGCATCAATACCGATATTTCCGATTTGGGTGGCGAGCTTTATACCCATGATTTGTTTAGGAATCAGATCTTGGCAGGCAAAGTGTATGCCAAGCCCTTTCAACACTTGAACGCACCCTGGCTGCAAGAGCTGAGGATGGGGATAAACATGGGCTGGGATAGGAATCAGCTTGCCAGATTTCCTGATACAGACGGCGATGGCGTTCCTGATATTTATGACAAGTTTCCCAAAAATCCAAACCTGGCTGCAGACACCGATAATGACGGTATTCCCGATGAAGAGGATTGGGATATAAACGGCAACGGTTTCATTGATGGACCCTCCAATCCTGCGGTGGATGCCACCTTCCCCGGTATTCATGATTATTATCCCAGCTACCCGTTTGATAACGATTACCAGCAGGATTACCTTTTTAGATACAAAAAGAGAAAATCGGTATTGATCTTTAGCATGGATTATGAGCTGCCGCTGGTGGATGATGACGATTTTAAACTGAGCCATTATGCAGAGATGGCAAAAATCAGGAGTCATGGAGCTGGATTTGTTTTTCCCGGTTTTGGGGCAAAGTATTCCGTGTTTGAGGCAAAGCTGGAATTCCGCAGATTTGAAAGAGGCTTTTTGCCCTCCTTCTTTGATCGAACCTATGAAGGCAAGCGCAGCGAGCTGAAAGTGGAGTTGAGGGAATCCACACCTGACGACAGCACCCGTAGCGGCAGGGTTTATTGGCTGAGCACAAAGGATGAGGTATTGGCAACCATCAATCCCACAATGGGTTGGTTTGGGTATTTGCAAGCAGATTTGTCAGAAATTCTGGTTTTGAAAATGGCGTATCAGGATATGTATGGCAAAGACATGAAAGCAGGCAAATCCCTGTGGTTCAAGGCAAGCCTAAATCCCAAGTTTATCCCCAAGTTTAAACAAGCCAATTTTTATTACTCCCAGGTGAATGCCAATTATCTTGATTTCCGCCATCCCCGCAATGTGAACGCCCAGGTGGTGGGAGAACTAATCTACTCCATTGCCCCCAATGCCAATCTCATCGGCAAATACACCGAACACTATACAGATATAAACAACGATGGCCGCATCAAGGGCAAAAAAGAAGTGAAAGAAATTCTATCTTTCGGTGTGGAATTTATCTTCTAAGACCATGAAAAGATTCAAAAACAACGCTGTTTTTTGTAATTCCCGGCAGTTTATGGCATCTGCTTGGAGGCGTGTTGCAACTGTTTTTTATGGCACTTTTATAAAAGGAAGTCTTGACAAATACCCGCCATCCACAAAGATGCTCCTATTATATCAAATTGAGAAGAATCTATGGCTGTATGGGAACTAACCGTCACTGGCAGAGTTCAAGGAGTGGGGTTTCGCTGGTTTGTGAAACGCCTTGCCTTGGGTATGGAAGTGACCGGATGGGTTCGTAACATGCCGGATTCCAGTGTTTTGGTTTTGGCACAGGCTCAGGAAGATGTATTGAATGTCTTTGTGAGTCTCATGCGCCTTGGTAATTCACGAGCGTCAGTTGCCAAGATCGATATTTCACCTCTTGATGACAGTAAAGATTATTATGATTTTGAAATACGAAAATAAAGCCTGTCAATTCCCGTATGGGATTGACCAGCCCAAGGCTCCTTCTGGATTTGGGCGCATCCTGATGATGGTATTGGTTTTGCTGCTATTTTTGCCAGCACTCTTGTTTGCCGATTATCAATACCATACCGTGAAAAAAGGTGACACCTTATATTCTTTGGCAAGAAGCAATGGCGTCACTGTAGACCAAATCAAAGA
>JAAYJN010000156.1 GCA_012522935.1 Candidatus Cloacimonadota bacterium
AGCATTGCCCAGCCCATTCCCGCCAATGCGCAGGTCTATTACACCACCGATGGCACACCCCCCAGCGCTGATAATGGCACCCTGTACACGGGCTCCATCCCCATGGATAGCGCCCTTACCCTGCGTGCAGTTGCCATCCGTGAAGGATGGCTGCCCAGCAATATATCAGGTAACTACGACTTTATGGCTGCCGCACCTACCTTCCTGCCTCCCGCCGGTTCTTATGAGACCACCCAGCATGTGGTGCTCTCCTCCGGCACCCTGGGTTCCACCATCCGTTACACTACGGATGGCACCGATCCCAGCCTTACCAACGGCATGGATTACAGCGGCTCCATCGTGGTGAATATCAACCAAACCATCAAAGCTTATGCTTATAAACCCGGCTATCAGGATTCTCCGATAGTGATTGCCACCTACGCCATCGGCACCTACGTGCCTGTGGTTGCCACCCCTGTCTTTGATCCTCTGCCCGGCAATTTCACCGAGGCTGTGGAAGTGGCTATCTCCACTGCCACCCCTGATGCAACGATCCATTACACCCTGGATGGCAGCAATCCCACTGCCGGTTCACCTGAATACGTAAGCCCCATCACCGTTCCTGAACACAGTATGATGACCATCAAAGCCATCGCTTTCAAGGAAGAGTGGGATGCCAGCCAGATAGCCGTAGGCACCTACAACGTGACCGGAACGGTAGATGATGTGATCTTCACCCCTGCCGGTGGCAACTATCAGAGTGCCCAACAGGTGGTTCTCACCTCTCTTACAGACGGTGCTTACTTCCGCTATACTCTGGATGGCACAGAGCCCACCAACAGCTCTCCGCTTTATACCACGGCCATCACGGTACCGCTCAATAGCAGCGTTACCATCACCGCCCGTGCCTACAAGAGCGGCTGGGCTCCCAGTGCTGTTGGCAGCCAGACCTATAACGTAACAGGTCAGGTAAGCTGGCCTGCCATGGTGTTCACCCCTGCCGGTGGCACCTATCCCGCACCGGTTGAAGTAAGTATTGCCCTGCCCAACCCCGCTGATGCCACCATTCGCTACACCCTTGATGGCAGCAATCCCAGCGCCACAACCGGAACTGTCTATACCGGCGCTCCTATCTATATCGGTGAAAATAGCACCTTGAAAGCCATCGCCTTCAAGGAAGGCTGGGGAGCATCCAGCATCGCCAGCGCCGCCTACCAGTTTGGCGTGGCATTGCCCGTATTCACTCCTGCAGCCGGCACCTATCAAAACTCCATCGATGTGGGCATCTCTTCCACCACTCCCGGCGCTCTCATCCGCTATACCACGGATGGAACCAATCCCACCCCTGAGCATGGCAATGTATACCTCAGTCCCATCACTCTTCCCGAAGACAGTGTGACTCTGTTCAAAGCCATCGCTTATCTGGATAATTGGAATGCCAGCGCTGTGGTAACTGCAAATTATATCATCACCGGCAAGGTATCAGATATGACATTTAGCATCCCCAGTGGAACCTACACCACCTCTCAGATCTTGGTGCTGAATACCACCACCCCCGGTGCATCCATCTATTACACTCTGGATGGCAGCGAGCCCACACAAGGCTCCGCCCTTTACACCAGCGCCATCATTCTTCCCCAGAATAGCCAGACGACAGTGAGAGCCCGTGCCTTCCGTAACGGCTGGATTCCTTCCAACATCACCAGTGGAGTGTATAACGTGACGGGAACCACCGCCTTTACATCACCCAATTTCATCCCTGCCCCCGGCACCTATGGCAATCCCATCAACGTGGGAATTGGCTCTGCCATTCCTTCAGATGCAGCCATCTATTACACCACCGATGGAACCGAGCCTTCACCCAGCAATGGCACCCTTTACAGCGCTCCCATCCCTGTGAATGAAGCCCTCACCATCAGAGCCGTGGCAGTGAAAGATGGATGGGTCTCCGGCCATATCAGTGGAGAATACACCTTCGCCGCGGCAGCCCCTGTGTTCAACCCTCCCGCTGGCTCATATCCCACCACCCAACACGTGGTCTTGAGCTCTGCCACTGTGGGCGCACTTATTCGCTATACCACAGACGGCAGCGATCCCAGCCCCACCAACGGAGAGAACTACACCGGCTCCATCGTGGTGAATATCAACCAAACCATCAAAGCATACGCCTACAAAGCTGGCTATGAGGATTCTCCGATAGCGATTGGCACCTATGCCATCGGCACCTATGTGCCCGTGGTTGCCACCCCCGTCTTCAATCCTCTGCCTGGAAACTATGTGGCACCGATAGACGTTACCATCAGCACCAGCACTGCTGATGCCACTATCCGCTATACCACAGATGGCAGCACCCCCACGCCCTCATCCCCTGTCTTCACCTCTGCCATCCACATTCCCAACCATACTATAGTGACCATCAGGGCCATCGCCTATAAGGATGAATGGGATGACAGCCAGATGGCGGTTGCCACTTATTCGGTAACCGGAACAGTGGAGGATGTGATCTTCAGCCCTGAAGGCGGCGCTTACACCACAGCCCAGAACGTGGTGCTCACCACACCCACCCCTGGAGCAGCCATCTTCTATACCCTCAATGGCGATACCCCCACGGATGCTTCCACCCAATACACC
>JAAYJN010000126.1 GCA_012522935.1 Candidatus Cloacimonadota bacterium
CCCCACTAATCAAAGCGTTATCCCCACTTTCCACTTGTGTCACAACTTGCAGCTTTGGGTGTCAGTTTATAGAGAGACAGCAGAAACAGCATCTGGTATCGGGGAAATCTTAGGCGGCTACCCTTATTACTTAATCCCGTATTGAGCCTTGATTTCGCGCACCATGGCATCCAAAAAGGGTTCGCCGGTGTCATAGACGTCGAAGGGTTCAAAGCCCAGATATTTATCCCATTGCCCTGCCACAAAGTCGTGGGAGATAACGCGATAGACTTTATCTGGTGCATAGAACTGGGCTCCCAAATCGAAGACTGCCTCATCCCCAAAGCCCTGCCAGCCGGAGGGGCTGCTTTCACAGATATCAAAGGGCTTTTCTGCCAGGATGCGGTTATTGAGCTGTGCCCAGGCTTGTAAATCTCTGCCATAGCAAGAGAAGACGGTGACGGTGTTATTGAATGGCAACAGCTCGTGCATATCCCTCAGGGTGACGGGACCGGCAGGGATGTTTTTGCGAAAGCCGCCGTTATTCACGATGGCGATATCAGGGCTGAAGGTCTCGGCATACTGGGTCTTGAGTGCAGTTGCCATCCAGCGGGAGAGGTTTGTGGAGCCAAACTTGTGGATTGTCCAATCTTCGGGCAAGGTGGCAATCACTTGCCCCAGCTCATCTTCTATGCGCTCGCTCATCTGGCTGATGAAGGTATTAAGGGGGTTGGAGGGCGAAGATGGCTTGGAGGTGAGGGGGATAAGCCTGTTGGAAAAGGATTTGATGACGCCGTCTTCCACATCCAAATCAATCACGCCCAGATGGCTGAGATAGCTGCCTGCCTGGGCGATATGGATGCCATTTACCACCAAGGGTTCATCGATATAGCTGTGGGTGTGTCCACCGATGATGAGATGGATACGTTCATCCAGTTCCATTGCCAACTGGATATCCGCCTCGATGCCATTGTGGGTGAGCACTATGATGAGGTCTGTGTTACTGTGCAGTTCGTCCAGATATAGGTCGATGGCTTCTTTATAGGGCAGGATCTGCAGGTGTTCCACGTTGGAGCGGCGCACCTTCTCGGGCAGCTCCACCAGGGTGAGCCCCAACACACCAACCTTCAGGCTATCCAGCTGGATGATGTGCCAAGGTATGTTGCCCAAGGGTAGGCTGGTGTTTTGATCTATGATATTGCTGCTGATAAAGGGATATTCTGCCATTTCTATGAGGCGCTGGAGATTGGCGGGGTTTTGATCAAATTCATGATTGCCAAAGGTGGCGGCATCCAGTTGGAGATGGTTGAAAACCCTTATCACAGCTCCACCGATAGCGCCATCATATTCCATGGCGGCAAAGGCGCTGCCCGTCTGTTGGTCTCCGGCATCCAGATAGATGCTGCGGGGGGCAGACTGGCGCTGTTCCTGCAGGTGTTCCCACAGGTTCAGGTATCCCCCCAAAGTGATGTAGCCGTCTTCGGTGCTGTAGCTTTGGGGCAAATAGGCGCCGTGGGTGTCGTTTGTATGGAGGATTCTAAGGGGAATAGCAAAGACGCCAAGTGCGAGGAGGTTTATACACAGGATTAGGGTAATACGTTTCATGATTGTTCCTTTTTGATATACTCTTGGGCGCGCTGTAGATCTGCGGGTGTATCGATGCCAAAGCCCTCAAAATCAGTCTTTAACATACGGATGGGGATGCCGTTTTCCAGGGCGCGCAGTTGTTCCAGCTTTTCGATGTTTTCCAAGGGGCTGGGCGGCAGGCTCACAAAGCGGAGGAGCGTCTCTTTGTGCCAGGCATAGATGCCGATATGGCGATGGACGTGGCGGAGCGCAGAGGCGCTGTGATCCCTATCAAAGGGGATGGCTGCGCGGGAAAAATAGAGGGCATTCCCCTCAAGGTCTGTAATCACCTTCACCACGTTGGGGTCTTGCCAATCCTGCTCTTGGGAAAGCTCACACATCAGGGATGCCATCTGGACGGTGGAGTCTGTGAAGGCGCTTACTATGGTCTGTAAAGCAGAGTCGGAGATAAAGGGTTCATCCCCCTGCACATTCACGATGATATCGGCAGCCAAGGTGCGTGCCACTTCTGCCACGCGGTCACTGCCGGAAGGGTGATCGATGGCGGTCATGCGTGCCTTTCCCCCAGCCTCAGTCACAGCATCGATGATCAACTGGCTGTCTGTTGCCACTATCACGTCGCTAAAGATGCCGCTGGCTTGCACCCTTTGCCACACGTGGTTGATGATGGGTTTATCATCCAAGAGGGCGAGGGCTTTGGCGGGGAATCTGCTGCTGCCGATGCGGGCAGGGATGATGGCGGCGATACGCATCAATGATCCAAACTGCGGATTTGCAGATAGACCAGATAGCTGGTCTGGTTTTCTGTGGTGGAGGGGATGATAAAGCTCTTATCCAGATAGGCTTGATAGCTGCGGGCAACGGTCTCTATCGCCAGATCGCGCTTGTGAAAATCATCTTCGGAGGCAAACACTGCCTGCACCTTTTGCAGACGGTATTTGCCGATGAGCCGCAGGGCTTTTTCCTGTGCCAGGCTCCAGGCATCCATCAGGCTGGAGGCTTGGGCAGAGGCAATGCAATAGATGGTGTTTCCCTTGGAGGTGATGGATTCATCCACACACCAATCCGGCTTCTCATCCTGATGCATGATTGTGGGCTTTGCATCCACCTCTTTATCGCTAAAACCATAAAGTCCAATATAATAGCCCTGGGTGTGATAGTGATCTATCAATATCAAATCTTGGTATGAATTTTTGAGGTAATTCAAATCCGCACTTACCACCAATTGAAAAGTTCGAGATTCCCAGCTGGATTGCGTTTCACTTGCCCATTCCCAGATACTCTTTTTATCCACCACAAACGAGGAGTGGTTGCGGGATAAGGAGACAGCGGCATACTCCCTTGCCAGGGAATCAGCCCGGTTGGAGAAAAAGGTGTCAGCATAGCCAAGGCCAATGGTATAGCTGCCGGAAGGGATTTGCCATAGCCTGGAGGGAGCGGAAGAGGGTGTGTGGATCTCTGGCAGGGGGAGGGGATGGCAAGATCTTGTTTTATTGCCACCACAGGCACTTAGGAAGAGCATGAGGCAGCAAACGAGGGGGAGATAATGCTTCATTTGGATTCCAGGGAGCCGTGGTGTTTCTTCAGCCAAATCATGAGGGCAGCGGCATCCGTATAATTGACGCCGGGGATGCGCAGCGCCTGGGCGATATTGCGGGGGCGTATGCTTGCCAGCTTTTCGCGGGCTTCCCACGCAATGGATTGGATGGCGTAATAATCCAAATCTGCCGGCAAGTGGATGTGTTCACTGTCATTAAAGCGTTGCAGCTCCATCTGGGCACGGCTCAGGTAACCGGAGTATTTGATTTCCAGCTGGATGCGGCTGGCGATATCCTGTGTCAATTCTGGCGAGGGTTGAAAGCCAAAGCGGGAGAGATCCGCAAAGTTGATTTGAGGTCGCTTCAGAAGCTGGGCAAATGCCTGGGGCTCGCGGGGCAAGCCATCCTCCTCCGTGGGGGAAAACAGGCTTTTCTCAGAATGCAGCCTTGCCCATTCCCGCTCTTTGATCTCCAGCATGGTTTGATATCTCTGCCAGCGGGTAGCGGGAATCAAGCCCAGCTGGTATCCCAGGGGCATCAGGCGTTCATCGGCATTATCCTGACGCAGCATGAGGCGGTATTCGGCGCGGGAGGTGAACATGCGGTAAGGCTCGTTTGTGCCGCGAGTTATCAGATCATCCACCAACACACCCATATACGCCTGGGAACGGCTGAGGATGAGGGGAGGCTTGTCTTCCAGTGCCAAAGTGGCGTTAATCCCTGCCAAAATGCCTTGTGCGGCAGCCTCTTCATAGCCGGAGGTGCCATTGATTTGCCCCGCCAAATAAAGCCCGTCAAAGCGTTTGCTCATCAGGGAGGCATCCAGCTCCTGCCCGGAGATGCAATCGTATTCGATGGCATAGGCATAGCGCATGATGCGTGCATTTTGCATGCCGGGGATGCTGTGGATGATTTGCTCCTGAATCTGGGGTGGCAGCGAGGTGGAGACTCCATTCACATAGCCTTCATAGGTGTGGATGCCTTCCGGCTCGATGAAGACCTGGTGGGTATCGCGTTGGGGGAATTTGACGATTTTATCCTCGATGGAGGGGCAATAGCGCGCTCCAATCCCCTGGATGATGCCTCCATAAAGAGCGGAGGATGCGATGTTTTGGCTGATTATCTCATGGGTTTGCGGCGTAGTGCGGGTGAGGTAGCAGGAGATGAGGTTTTGCAATTTGATATCCCGATAATGAGAGAATCCGGAAGGATCAGGGTCTCCGGGCTGTTCTTCCAATGCGCTATAATCCAAACTGCGCAGGTCCACCCGCGGCGGGGTTCCCGTCTTAAAGCGCAACAGTTCAAAACCCATGTTGGAGAGCGCCAGGCTGAGCTCATTGGCGGAGGGTTCGCCGCTGCGTCCCCCTTCCAACACCTTGTCTCCCACATAGATGCTGCCTCTTAAGAAGGTGCCCGGGGCAAGGATGATCTTGGGTGCAAAGTATTCCAAACCGATGTTGGTGATGACGCCCTGTACGGCTTTGTCATCGTGCAGGATAGCGGTGACGGTGGATTCGATGAGCTCCAGATTGTCCTGCTCTTCCAGGGTGCGCAGCATCAATTCACTGTAGAGACGGCGATCGTTTTGGCTGCGTGGTGCCCAGACGGCGGGGCCTTTTTTGCGGTTGAGCATCCTGAAATGGATACCGCTTTGATCCGCACACCAGCCCAGCTCTCCGCCCAAGGCGTCTATCTCTTTGGCGAGGTGACCCTTGGCGGGGCCTCCAAAGCTGGGGTTGCAGCTCATGCGTCCCACGCTTTCCAATTTGATTACAAAAAGAGCGGTGCGGGCGCCCCTGCGGGCAGCAGCCAATGCCGCCTCTATGCCGGCATGACCGGCACCCACTACGATAATGTCATATTTACGATTGGTCATCAACGGGGGTTTGAGTGTCTAACCGGCTGCGCAGCCAGTCATAAATCTGTTCCAAACCTGTTTTTTTGAGGGCAGAGACGGGGAAGATGGGGGTATCCTGAAGTCCCAATCCTTTGGCAAGCACCAGCAGGGTCTTGGGGATCTTGTTTTTGGGGATTTTGTCTGCCTTGGTGGCAACCACACAAAAATCTATCTCCCTCATCTTCAGCATCTCCAGCATCAGGATATCCTTTTCATCGGCAGGATGGCGGATATCCACCAGTACGATGATGCCCTTCAGTTGTTCGCGGTTTTCAAAGTAATGATCCACCATGCGGCGCCATTTTTCCATCTCCGCCTGGCTCACTTGGGCATAGCCATAGCCGGGAAGGTCTGTAAATTGGAGGCGTCCTTCGGTTTGGTTTTCGTCGTCTTTCCATCTCACCAGGAAGAAGTTTAAGAGGCGCGTTTTCCCGGGAGTGGAGCTGGTTTTTGCCAGACCGTGAACATTGGTGATGAGGTTGATCAGGGTGGATTTGCCCACGTTGCTGCGTCCCACAAAGGCAAATTCGGCAAAGGCGCTGGCGGGGTAATCCTCCGGTTCCACGGCGCTTTTTACAAAGAAACTTTGCACCAATCTAAGCATGGGAATACACCACAGAGCTGCGTTCGGATTCTTGGATTTCCACGCTTTCGGTTTTGATCTTGGTATCGGCAAATTCCTTTTCAAAGCGTTCAAAGATATAGCGAGCCAGGTTTTCGCTGGTGGGATTTTGGTCTTTGAAGGCAGGGAGGTCGTTTAGATAGGCATGATCCAGCTCGTCCAAAATCTTTGTGAGCAGCTCTTTGATCACGCCAAAATCCAAAGCCATGCCTATTCCATCCAATTCTTGGGATGCCAGGCATACTTTTACCTTCCAATTGTGCCCGTGCAGGTTGCGGCAGGCGCCTTCATAGCCGCAAAGCTTGTGGGCTGCGCTAAAGCTATCGCTTACGCTGAGTCTATACACTTGTTATCCTCCTTATGTAAGACAAGGGTGAGGCATGCGTGAGGCATGCGTGAGACAAGGGTGGTTAATGGGCAAGCACCAATGAAAGTGATGACAGATATCAAATCTTGGTCTTGGTTTTCTGGGTTCCAGGCTTGCGACTGGCATGCAGATGAAAGCGGTAGATTCCATCGCTGTGGATGATTTCGATATTATCTTCGTCAGCAATTTGCGGCTGAATCGTTTTGCCCATGCCATCATTGCGCTGGTGATAATAAGTGAGGCTGGGGCCATTGGGATGGCAGGCAAGGGTATAAAATCTATCCCTACCATCCTCTCCATCATACATAAATCCGCCAGGGCTTCCCTTTTCAGACGTGACGGTATATGTACCGCTCCACTCCCTGCCAGATGTGGTTTCATATTCAAAACTGTAGGAGCCGGGAAAGCATCTGTAATATGAATTGACGCTAAATCCAAAGGGGATGCTATCATTATTATCCCAATAGCGAACACAGTCAATGAGATCGATCCTGAGGTATATCCGGCCATCTGTGCCGTCTAGGCCTATACAGCCAAAGAGCAGCATACCAATCAGGATCAAACCGATAATCAACTTAATCTTTTTCATGTTGTTATACTCCTTCTTTCAAAGGTGAAGTGTGTCTTATGCTTTTACAAACGCCTCCTTAAAACCCTGCATCTTAGCTGCCAGGGCGGGCTGGGAGATTGCCAATATCTGTATTGCCAACAGCGCTGCATTTTTGCTGCCATTGATGGCCACACAAGCCACGGGCACTCCCGGAGGCATCTGCACGATGCTGTAAAGGGCGTCCTTGCCGCCAAGAGCGGAGCCGGACAGGGGGACGCCAATTACGGGAAGATGGGTGTGGGAGGCGATCACGCCGGGCAGATGGGCTGCCATTCCCGCACAAGCGATGATCACCTTCACTCCTTCAGAGGCTGCGTTTTGCGCCAGAAGGGTGGTCTGTTGGGGTTTCCGATGGGCGGAAGAGATATGCCAATCGTAGTCAACACCAAATTCCTCAAGGGTATCTTTGATGGGTTGGCAGGCTTCCAGATCAGACTTGCTGCCCAGGATAACTCTTACTTGTGGCATTTATAGCTGATTTGGGATTCCGGCAACACGGTGAGGGCTTCGTGAATGGCTTCAATATCCGGGGCGTTGTTGAATTGCTCCAAAATATCAGGATGCATGATCAGCTTGGAGATATAGCTGAGGGAAAACAGATGCTGTTTGTCGTTATGCAAGAGCAGCATGAAAAAGATATTCACGGGCTTGTTGTCCGGGGCGTCAAAATCCACGCCTTCCGTGCTGCGGCCAAAGAGGATGCTGGGGGTTTTGATCTTGGATGGATGCAGGTGACGGGGGTGCAAGAGGGCCACTCCTTTGCCGATGGCGGTGGAAATCAGCTCTTCACGAGCCACCACCACTTCATACAGCCAGCGGGCATCGCGCACCAGCTTCAATTCCTTGGCTTTTTCGCTGAGGATGCGGATGGCGTCGTATTTGTTTTCCGCCGTGAAATCGATGAAGATGTTTTCTATACGCATATACTCTTCAAAGTGACAGATTACGCGCTTCAACGCCAACATCTTCTCTTCGTTTTCGTTTAAGTTTTCCAGCCATTCGTTCAGGGAATCCTCGTCTATTTTGAGGGTCTTCCCCACCATTTTGGTTTCAAAGACTTTGCTGTTGATCATCTCCTGGATGACCTTCTCAGATACTTTCAGCTTTTTGGCTGTCTCCACTCGGGAGAGGTATTTTTTCGCCATTTGATACCTCCTTTCAGTATCAGTACTTAATATGTTTTTTATGTTTTTAAAGGTTTATCTTGACAAGGATGTAGTATTTTTTGGGCTTGATATATGGTCAAGATATTTATTACTTACACCCTGATTTTGTTGCTAATGGCAGGATGCGCATATTCTGTATATGTAAACGCTTATCCGCATCTCAAAAAAATCCGCATTGCGCCATTTGAGAATCGCAGTACGGAATTTGCCATTGGTGATGATGTATTTGGGGGTTTGAACAATCACTTTCGCTCGGATGGCAGGCTCAAACCTGTCACCCAGAATCCAGATTGCGTGTTGGAAGGAGTGATTAGCAGTTTCGAAGAGAGCATCCATAGCTATGACTCTGCCAATCGTATTCAAGATTATCAGCTGCGCCTTTCGCTCAGCGTCACCTTCACCGATCTTGTCCAAAATGAGGTGATTTGGGAAAATAAAAACCTCACACTATATGAAACTTATGCCGTCAGTTCGGGCAGTACAGCCAGATTTGGCAGCAAAGAGGAAGCAAGCGATGAACTCATCAAAAACCTCTTCAAGACAATCATCCAAAACAGCCTCGAGCGCTGGTAGCGGCATCCGCCTCAACCGCTGGCTGGCATCCTGTGGCTTGGGCTCACGGCGCAAGATGGAGAGCCTGATCACTTCCGGCAGGATAGCCGTAAATGGGCAGATATGTCAGGATCTTGGCGTGCGCATTGGCAAAGAGGACGAGGTGACACTGGATGGTAAACCACTGCAACCCGCTATCCAACCGATGTATCTCATCCTGAACAAGCCCCGCGGCTATGTGGTTACCCGCACGGATGAAAAACAGCGCCAAACCGTTTATGACCTCCTGCCTTCTGAGGCTGCCCATCTGAACTATGCCGGCAGGCTGGATAAAAACTCTGAAGGCCTCTTGCTTTTTACCAATGACGGGGAGCTGATAAACCAGCTCACCCATCCCAGCTTTAGCATCGAAAAGGTGTATAAAGTGGATGTGAAGCCTCCCCTGCCATATTCCGCCATCCGCAGCCTGAGGGAAGGAGTGGTGATAGAGGGCGGTCCCACGCGCTCTGCCGGCGTCTATATCAAAAGCCGCAGTGAAAAGGGAATGAGCCTCAAACTGGTAATTCGCGAAGGCCGCAAGCGCCAGATACGCCAGATGATAGAGGCAGTTGGCGGCAAGGTAATAGCCCTCAGACGGCTGCAATTTGGCACGCTCACGCTCAAGGATCTGCAGCCGGGCTGTTGGAGGCCTCTCACTCCCACGGAAGTGCGTGCCCTGCGTAAACTATGTAAAGGAAAACCAACACGATGAAAATAGCCCTCACAGGCCTGCCCAAAAGTGGCAAAACCACCATATTTAATGCTCTTACCGGTTCTGAACACAGCACCGATAAATATATCCCCGCAGATTCCATCAATATCGGCGTGGTGCAAATCACCGATCCCCGCATCACCCAATTGTCCCAGCTTTACAAGCCCAAGAAAACCATCTATGCCCACATCGAATATCGGGATTATCCCGGCATCTTTTCTCAGGATATAGAAAATGCAGAGAGCAGCATGATTCAAGACCTCAAGGGCTGTGAAGGCTTTGCCTTGGTGCTGCGCAATTTTGTGGATGACGAACTGGATGCCATCGTGGGGGAAAGAAACCCCCTCAAAGACCTGATGCGCTTTGAGGAAGAGATGGTATTGAGCGATCTGATTGTGGCAGAAAACAGGCTGGAGCGCATCGAACTCAGCTATAAACGCGGCGTGAAAACCCCCGCCATCCAAAACGAGGAAAAGCTGCTCAAACTGGTTTGTGAAGACCTGCGGGAAGGGCTACCCCTGCGGAATATGGAGTTAAACGCAGAAGATGCAAAGACCCTGCGTGGCTTCCAGTTTTTCAGCCAAAAACCCCTCCTCTTGCTGGTGAATTGTAGCGAGGATGAGTATAATCAGCAGGAAGAGCTGTTATCCCAGCTAAGTGGCAGGGGATATCTGGCAATAGCCATTGCCGGCCGTTTTGAAGAAGAGCTAAGCAAACTGGATGATGAGGAAGCCCAGGTATTTATGGAAGATATGGGCATTGCCTCCTCCATCCGCGATAGGCTCACCCAGCTTTCCTATCAATTGATGGGTTATCTCAGCTTTTTCACCGTGGGCGATGACGAGGTGCGCGCCTGGACCATTACCCGTGGGGATAATGCCCTCACCGCCGCCGGTAAGATACACAGCGATTTGGCACGCGGCTTTATCCGTGCGGAGTGTTTCAGCTATGATGATATCATCCAGCATGGCAATGAAAAAATCCTGCGTGAAAAAGGCCTCTTTCGCTTGGAAGGCAAGGAGTATGTGGTGAAGGATGGAGACGTGATTTCCATTCGTTTCAACGTCTAAAGGAGGAATACTGTGGCAGCAAAGAAAAAGAGAAATTATAGCCCCAAAGCTTGGAAGCCATGGCAACGGAAGCTGGCAAGCGGCTTGATATTTCTGCTTTGTCTTTTGATGGTCTTGAGCCTGATCATGGGTCCGGGTTATTTGCGCCAGGATATGGATATCTTGCGAGATACGGGCAACTTTCTGGATTGGTTTTCCACAGCCCGTTCCTCCACTCACAATCTGGTGGGTGTCTTTGGCATTCTGTTTGGCAATCTCACGGTATATCTGTTTGGATATCTCTTTTCCATCATCGGCTTTGCCCTCATTGGCTTTATTGCCCTGCAATACTTTATCGAGCCCAATGCCCCCAAAGCGCGGCAAAAGGTGTTGTTGAGCCTCATCCTGGTGTTTGGGCTGCAGGTGCTGTTTTCCGGCAAAGATAGAGAGCTGGGTTATGCCATTATCCCCGGCTTTTTGTGGAGCATCCTCAAAGCTATCTTCAGCAATATGGGTGCAGTGATTATCGTGATAGTATTGATGATTTTGAGCCTGATCATGATTTTTGAATGGCGCACCATCAAGAAATGGTGGCGCGAGCTGGTACTGGTGTTTAAAAACCGCAGACAAACCAAAAAGCCAGCACCTGAGAAACCCACGATCAATATCAGCGAAGACCCTCCGGCGCCCCAAGCTGAAGAGCCAGTTTACGAAGAGCCTCATGATCTTCCCTCGCCAATGGAAGTGCTGGAAGCAATGGCAAACAACCCCCCTAAACCCAGCCCCAAACCTCCTCCAAAACGGGAGATAGACACTGATGATGAAGACCGTCCCTATGAAATGCCATCCATTGAAGAGTTTTTGGAAAGCCCTGTCAAACTTTCGGAGCGTGATCGCAAAGA
This sequence comes from Candidatus Cloacimonadota bacterium, assembly GCA_012522935.1. Classification (GTDB taxonomy): domain Bacteria; phylum Cloacimonadota; class Cloacimonadia; order Cloacimonadales; family Cloacimonadaceae; genus UBA3900. Next base: position 11,021 of record JAAYJN010000126.1, read on the forward strand.
CATCGAAAGCCAGATTCATGCCACCAGCGAGGTGCTTACTGACAAACTAAGCGAATTTGGCATTGAGGCGGAGGTGCGCCACGTGAATATCGGCCCCATCATCACCCAATACGAGCTGGAGCCCGCCAAGGGCGTGAAAGTGAATCGCTTCACCTCTCTGGCAGATGATTTGGCACTGGCCATCAAAGCCCGCAGCATCCGCGTGCAAGCGCCCATTCCGGGGCGTGGACTCATCGGCGTGGAAATCCCCAATCTCACCCGCGATATGATTTATCTCAAAGACCTCCTGCTTTCCGAAGAGATGAAGAAATCCAGCTCCAAGCTGATGTTTGGCTTGGGCAAAGATATCGCCGGCAAGCCCGTGGTTACCGATCTTGCCAAAATGCCCCACCTCCTCATCGCAGGCGCCACGGGCAGCGGTAAAAGCGTATGTATCAACACCATCATCATGAGCCTCATCATGCGCACCCGCCCCGAAGATTTGCGCCTCATCCTCATCGATCCCAAACGGGTGGAACTGGCTGGCTATAACGGACTGCCCCACCTCATCGGAGATGTGGTCACAGAGCCGGATAATGCCTTGGAAAACATGTATTGGGCGGTGCGTGAGATGGAACGCCGCTATGAATTGTTGCAAGAGGCAAAGGTGCGTGATATAGGCAGTTACAACCAGCAGGCAGCAAAAGAAGAGGAGATGGAAAAGCTGCCATATATCATTATCATCGTGGATGAATTTGCAGATCTGATCATGACCAGTGGCAAGGATATCGAGCATCCCATCACGAGGCTGGCGCAGATGGCGCGTGCCGTGGGTATTCACCTGATTTTGGCCACCCAAAGACCCTCCATCAAGGTTATCACAGGCATCATCAAGGCAAACTTCCCCGCCCGCATCGCCTTCCAAGTGTCCTCCCGGGTGGATTCCCGCGTGATCTTGGATATGATAGGTGCGGAACGGCTCTTGGGCAGTGGAGACATGCTGTTTCTGCCTCCCGGCAAAGCCGTCCCGGAGCGTATTCACGGTGCATTTGTGAGCGATAAGGAGATCGTGAAAACCTGCGAATTCCTTGCCACGCAGCCCAAGCCCAAGATGGATTTTAGCCTGCCCAGCCAGGATGATGACCAGCCCGGCGCCATAGATTATGACGATGAGCTTTTCCCCGAAGCGGCGGCAGTGGTGGTAAGAGCCAATATGGCATCTGTCTCTATGCTGCAGCGTCACTTCAAGATAGGTTATGCCCGTGCCGGCAGATTGATAGACCTTCTGGAGCGTGCCCACATTGTAGGCCCCCATCTGGGCTCCAAATCCAGGGATGTTTTGGCAACCCGCGAAGATCTTGTGCGCATGGGATTGGCGCGTGAGGAGTAATAAAGAGAAAAAGGATGTGACAATGAAACATACTATTATTATGATCGTTCTACTTGCAATGCTGTGTTCCCTGGGTGCCATCACCACCACTGAGGTGCATGGCAAATTGCAAGGCGCATACAAAAACATGCAAAGCTATCAAGCCACGGTGGTGCAGACCAATTACTATCCCCAGCTCAAAAAAAGCATTACCTACACAGGCAAAATGTACTTCTCCGGCGGAAGGATGCTGATGCACTTTACCAAGCCCAGCCTGCAGCGCATGCACATCGAAAACAACATGCTTACTGTTTATGAAGAGCTCTCCAATACCATCTTCACCAGCGAGATCCAGCCTCAATATGGAAGGATGAACCCCCTGGAAATCCTGCAGCTTTATTGGGACCGTTCCCAGGTGAAAATCACCGCCGAAAGAAAGACTGAGGTGGATATCACGCTCACCCCTCAGAAAGATCCCACAATGGTCTCCCTTGGCGCCACCATCAATACCAAGAGCGGGCATATCCTCAAGCTCAGCTACAAAGATACAGCGGCAAATTCTGTCAGTTACAGCTTTTCAGATATCAAGACCAATGCCGCCATTCCCGCCTCGGTTTGGAACTTTAGTTATCCCAAAGACGCTCAGAGAATAAACCAATAACCCCGAAACACCCCCCCCCATAGGAGGATAAAAATGCTTCATGCTGTAATCATGGCAGGAGGAGCTGGCACTCGCTTTTGGCCAGCCAGCCGCAGAGAACTTCCCAAACAATTCCTTCCCATCCTGGGCAGCAAATCCATGATCAGCCTCACCATGGAGAGGCTGCTGTCCCAGATTGAGACACATAATATCTACGTGGTCACAGCCGCAGATCAGGTTCCTCTCGTGATCCAGCACCTGCCCCAATTGCCCCCGCAAAATATCATCATCGAGCCTTTTGGTATGAATACCGCCCCTTGCTTGGCGCTCAGTTTGGCGGTTTTGGAACAGAAGCTGACGGATGAAGACAGGATGTTAGTGCTGCCTGCGGATCACTTTATCCGCGATACTGAAGCATTTTTGGAGAGCTTGGAGCTGGCACACACCATTGCCGCACAAAACAAACTGGTCACCTTTGGCATTATTCCAGACCACCCTGCCACGGGCTATGGATACATCGAAGCGGGTGATGAATTTCAACCCGGTGCACGTGAGGTGCTGAGGTTCAAAGAAAAACCGGATCGGGAAACCGCCACCGGCTTTATCAAGCAGGGCAATTTCTATTGGAATTCCGGGATGTTTTGTTGGACCCTCAAAACCCTGCGCAACGCCTTCCAGGCTCACCTGCCTCTGGCATTGGAAGTGGCTCAGGAATTGGTGGCAGCCATAGCCAAGGGTGCGGATGATGCTTTGGTCGCCACCATCTATGCCAAAATGCCCAGAACCCCCATCGATATCGGCATTATGGAAAAATCCCAAAACCGAGCAGTGATCCCCGTGGATTATGGCTGGAGCGATGTGGGCAGCTGGCAGGCTCTATCGGAGCTTTCACCCGCTGATGCCGATGGCAATACCTTCACTGCCCAGGGGATTGGCATAGATTCCCAAAACAACTACATCCATTCAGACAAATTCACCGCCCTCATCGGCGTAAATGATCTTTGTATCATCGAAACTGAGCAAGCCATTTTGGTTTGCCCCAAACACCGCAGTGAAGAGGTTAAAAAGGTGGTGGATTCCATAGACGACCAGCTCAAATAAGAGCCTCTCTATTACCACTGATCAGCTTGATTTGGGATTGCCCAAAGAGACGTATCTACCTATGATACAGTTCCAAGGTAATGCGGTAAGGCTTCTCTCCGGGCTTTAGCGGGAGCGTCATTTTATCAATCATTTCAGAGCGCGTTTCCCGCTTTTGAGCCTTGGTTCTGATCTGAAACAGCTTGCTGGTGACCTCCTCTCCGGCTGTGTTATACACCTTAGCCAAGAGCATCACTTCCTCGTCTTTGGCACCCTTGTTTTCTATTTCAAAGGTAATCTCCACAAATTGGGTGTCAAAACGCTCCACCCCCACACTGTGAATAATAATCCTCTTGCTTTGGGACTTGTGGGCATTGGAGCGCAGCCACAAACCAAACAGCGCCGCCAAGATGGCAAACAGCAGAACGGTTTGCTTTAGCTTGTACTTGCGGGGGAAGGGTAAACGGTCGACGATTGGCATAAACGGGTTCCTCTAATATTGAAACATCCAGCCGCCAAAAAAGCTGTGTTGCCATTTATCTTTGTGGCTGGAGCGCTGACCCACATACAGTTGATTGTGGGCAAGCTTGATTTTAAGCAGGCTGCCAATTTGCCATGTATCGCTTTTATCGCCGGCAAACCAGCGTGTTTCTGCAGTATTGATGATATTGGGTGGGAAGTGGTCAGAATAGTTTGTACGCCAATCACTTCCTTCAGATCCTTGCCTCATCCAGGAGGTGTGCCCCACCAGCATCAGCATCTCTCCCACGGGATATTCCAATTCCAGGGTGCCGCTTACCAGGTTCGCCCCTTGTGGATAGCCCAGCGGACGTCCATCGTGTGAATACATGGTATGGTTTTGATAGTGGGTATAAGTCCAGGGGCGCACTGCCACTATTTCGGCGCTCAGGGCGGGGATGCCGCAGCCTGTGCCCAGAGAGGGCAATGCCAGCCTGCCACCACTTTGGATGGCCCATTTATTGCCCCACCAATTGCTGAAAAGCTTGCCATAACTCAGTTCATCAAAGAGGCCGGTGAACCACAAATCCAAGTTCTGATGTGGCTCCGCCTCCAAACCTCCCCAGAGCACCACATTATCCCTATCCCATTGATTGTGCTCCACCACTCGCCAAAAGGTGTGTGGCAAAAGATAATTGATGTCCCAGCCCCTGTCTCCATACACCACTCCTTCTCCTCCAAACGCTTTGATCCGGGGTGTAATCTGCCAGGTTATCTCATGTAATGCCAGATATTTATCAGGAAAGTCGTCGGTTGCCAGTCTGTTTTGACTGCGGGTGCTGTCTGCCATCAGGGAGGCGTGCATCATCCTGAATCCCAGTGCTCCAAACCGCCCTTGCGTGAGGAAGTATCCGTAATCATTCACCCTTTGCGACAGAATTATGGAGCCCGTGAGGTTATTGCCAAAATCCGGTCTGCCCCTGCCCACAATGGCATCAAAATGGGTGCTGCGATAGCCCAGATCGGCATTCAGGTTATCCACCCGCATCTGCGTGGGAGCCTCTGTAAAAAAGCCGTCTATCAGCAGGGAATGCTCTTTGGCAGCCTCTTTATCTCCGGTGAAAGCACCATTCCACCACCAGGCATTGGCGTTGATGCGTTCATTTACCTTAGCCCTCAGCTTGATTCCCTTCCAGATAAAGCCAAAAGCCTTGCCATCTTCCACGCGCTGGTCATAACCCGCCACAAAGTTTAGCTGGGTGCCAAAATCCATGTCTTTATCACGATATCTATAATCAAACAGCGCATAGCGGGGTTGCCCCACACGAAAGGCATCCAAGATGGCATCGCCCAGGATATGAAAGCTTTGGAAAGGATGGTGCAAACCCAAAGAATCGGGCAAAGGCAATTCCTCTTCCTGCCAATGCGGCTGAAGCAGGGGGCTTTGATAATATGAGGATTGCACTAACGTGCCAGAAACCGATTGGGCGTGATAAACCCCCATCGGAAACAGGCACAGAACCGCTATCAGAACAAGGGGCTTCATACTTTTGAACATCAAATCCTTACAGCTATGCCTTGTTCTGGCTGATTATCTGTTTCACCTGCTTTTGCTGCAAGTGCAATTCCTCCGCTATTTGGTCGGCAGTCCAACCCTTATCATCCAGGCGCATCACCATCCGCTCCCTGGTGTCATCATCCATTATCAATCTCGGCTCTTCACTTGTTTCCGGTTCAGGCTTGTTCATCAGTCTAAAATAGACAAAATAAAACAGAACCGCTGCCAACAACAGGATCATAATTATCCACAGGAGCATCCTGTTGTTTTGGATGAAGACCTTTAGGTTGCTGGATTTTTGATGTTTATCGCCCCTTGTCCCTCCCAAGTATTCTTCGTTGTCCTTAAAGGCAGAGTAATCTTCCTCTGGGATATATCGTCCCCTGGGCCTAAGAGCCTTATCTTTTTGGGAATCCATCATATATGGCAGGTAAAGCATCCTGCGGGAGGCTGGCTTTTCTTCCTCCTCTTCCTCCTCTTCTTCCTCACCCTCCGCTCCTTCCTCACCTTCGTCAGGCTCTGCAGCGTATGTGCTATACGAGCTCTCGATGTTTTCCACCACTGCTTTTTCAGTTTGCTTTACAGTTTTTTTGGGTTCATGCTGCTTTGTTGTGCCACCTGTCTTTTTATCGGATTGAGATTGCCTGACTTTACTGGGGCTCAGGTTGCGGATTTCGCCTACGCTATCTTTTCCATCATTAGATGGAGTGGTGCGGTCACTGGTGGGGCTCAGGCGCTTGTAGTTGGTTTGAGCGGCTTTTTCACCGGTCTTATTACTGATAATTTTTGGGGATTTGCCATCTGCAGAAGAACGAACATTGCTGGAGGTATTTTTCTTGTGGGAGACGTTGAGACGCTTTGTGCCACTATCCTTATCCTCGGTTTTTATGCCTTGCACCGTCGCACCCAAAAGAGCAATACCAAGGATAAGTATTGCACAGGTAAAAATACTGATTTTCAGGCTTGGTTTCATGGGTCTTTATTTATAGTGTATGCTTAGTGAGGTTATACGGAGTTGGGAGTTTAGCTTGTCTCCAATCCGTTTAAAATCATAACCTTTGTTTTTGTCCTTATTCAAATACAATTCTCTTGCTCTGGCAAGGGTATTGGCGTCCAAAGCCGTGGTTGTGCCTCCAAAGAATTCCTCCACGCTTTGTGGCTGAACAGTTCCGGATTTGAGCTCACCCACCGCGGCTGCTATCATAACAATGTATTCCAGATATTCTCGATTCACCTTTTCCGTGTTTGCCAAATGATTAAAGGCTAAGTAAATGCTTTGCCCGGGCGTTACATACACGCTGGCGCCATCTTTCTCTATGGGGAAAGAATACAGGGTTTTGGGCAGTTTTTTGCTCGGATTGGCAGCGCAAAAATCAGTGAGGAAGGTTTGCAATTGAGAATCCGGTGGTCCCGCCTTCAGCCTCTTATTGAGGGCATTATCCAAAGAGGCATCCGGTTGGATATCAGCTTCATCACCGGCTTTGGCACCACGCTTTTTGGAAATGCTTGTCTTATCTTTTTTGATCATCTTGCTGCAGGCTCGGGGGATTTGCACCAGAATGTAGATGCCCAAAATTACGATTAATAGCGGCACCACATACTTTTTAATATTCAGAGGCGGACGGTTTGTCACCTCTACTTCGGGTTCGGGCATTGCCTTTCCAGAACCATGCAATACGTGCACTATCTGGATGGTAAGGTTATCCATCCCTCCACGCAGCTTGGCTTCATCCACCAGGTTGTGTGCCGCCACCTGAGGGCTTTCCGTAAGGTAATCCAAAATTTCGTCATCCGCTATATAGTCCGACACTCCATCGCTGCACAGCATGAATATATCATCCTGATACAGCCTGTGTGGCCCGGAAATCTCCGGATCCCCAATGTCATGTCCCAAGGCTTTGCTCACGATATTGCGGCGCGGGTGGTGGGCTGCATCTTCAGGTTTGATAATACCCAAATCCACCAGGTTTTGCACTTCGCTATGATCCCGCGTGAGACGTGTGAGAGAATCATCACGCCTCAGATAGAGGCGGCTGTCTCCCAAATGAGCATACCAAAACTGGTGTTCACGGATCAAAAGAAGCACCACTGTGCTGCCCATTCCCGATAATGAGGGGTCCTCATTCACCTTTTCCATGATTTTCTTTTGTGCATGCTCAAAGCTCTGAGCAATGATCATATTCTCTTCGGTGGGAATATGATAACGCGCAATATAAGACTGGATGGCATCCACGGCGATGCGGGAGGCGATCTCACCTCCAGGACCTCCGCCCATTCCATCACAAACGATGAGAAGGGTGCCATATTCCCCATCAAATCTGCCATAATAGTCTTCATTATGTTCCAGGGCAGGGTTTAAACCAATATCGGTTACATTGCCCACATCAAGATGTGCAGCTTTCATAATCATACTCCCAATCCCAACCCCATAATACCTATAACAGTCATCACCTTGTAAGACAAAGCATTATAAAGGCAGGATACTGTATTTTTAGATGCTTTACAAAAAGCACCTATCCGCTGTATTTGTCAAGATTTATTTTTGCTCTCCCAAAATTTGGACCTTGGATACCTGTGATGCATTATATCCTGAATCAGAGGCAGGCGAATCCCTTATAAACCCTCACCGAAAACTTCAAATCGTTCTCACTTGGACAACAGATGATATCACATTACAGGAAAGTAAGATATGACATGCACACAAGTTTTGTTGGTCTTGGACTTTCCCATATCTAGCAAC
>JAAYJN010000127.1 GCA_012522935.1 Candidatus Cloacimonadota bacterium
GCTAAAAGCCACCTTTTATGCAACACCAATGTGCCGCACGTATCCGGTATTAGCCCAAGTTTCCCTGGGTTGTCCCCGTCTTGAGGGTAGATTACCTACGTGTTACTCACCCGTTCGCCACTCTCTGATCCCCGAAGGAATCATACCGTTCGACTTGCATGCCTAATCCACGCCGCCAGCGTTCGTCCTGAGCCAGGATCAAACTCTCCATCATAATCAAATATGATTGCGTTTATAAAATTGACAAGAGCTCTTCCACTCATTCCCACTCTATATACTTAAAAAAGATCAGCCAGCTTGCAAAAACCAAGGCTCTCGCAAGCGGGTTTAGCCATTATTTAAAGGGGGCTTTTTTTGTCAAGAACAAAATTATGTTTTTTACGGATTATTTTTTTCTTAATCCAGTAACGCCCTGAAAAATAACGCTATACATAAGATACTTTAATCCAAAAAAAGATAAAAGCAAATGGAAAATTCACCCTCTTTCATCCGCTCACCCATTTAGAGGAGGATAAAAAAACACCCCAAAGAGGGCAGATACCGGCTGTTTGCAAATGAAAAAGCCTCCCGCAAATGGGGAGGCTTTTACCATATATGTAGTTTGGATCTGTATTAATACATTCCGCCCATGCCGGGATTGGGCATCGGAGCGGGTGCTTCGGGTTCTTTGATATCGGTCACCACACACTCGGTGGTAAGTAGCAGGGAAGCGATGGAAGTGGCGTTTTGCACTGTGCTGCGTACCACTTTGGCAGGATCGATGATGCCGGCCTTAAAGAGGTCTTCAAAGACGCCCTTATCGGCATTATAGCCCATGTGCACATCGCTGTATTTTCTCAGCTTTTCCACCACCACGGCGCCTTCTTCGCCGGCATTGGCAGCGATTTGATAGGCAGGCCTGGCAAGTGCTTTGATCATGATATCCACAGCCATCTTCTCTTCATAGCTAAGGCCTTTGAGGCTGTTCAGCGCTTTGGATGCCTGGATGAGGGTAACCCCACCGCCGGGCACTATGCCTTCTTCCACTGCGGCACGGGTGGCGTGCAGGGCATCATCCACACGGGCTTTCTTTTCTTTCATCTCGGTTTCAGTGGCGGCACCAATGCGCAAGACTGCCACGCCGGTACTCAATTTGGCAAGGCGTTCCTGCAGCTTTTCCTTGTCATATTCGCTGGTGGTTTCTTCCACTTGGGCTCTGATCTGTTTGATGCGTCCTGCCACTGCTTCTGCATCGCCTGCGCCTTCACGGATGGTGGTGTTTTCCTTGTCCACGATCACCTTTTTGGCGGTACCCAGGTCGTTCAGTGTGCAGCTTTCCAGCTTGCGCCCCATATCTTCGGAGATGAGGGTGGCGCCGGTGAGGATGGCGATATCTTCCAGCATGGCTTTGCGGCGATCACCAAAACCGGGGGCTTTCACTGCCACCACGTTCAAAACTCCGCGCAATTTATTCACCACGAGGGTTGCCAGTGCTTCACCTTCGATATCTTCGGAGATGATCAGCAGGGGCTTGCCCGTCTGGGCGGTTTCCTGCAGGATGGGCAGCAGGTCTTTCATCACGCTGATCTTTTTATCATAGATCAAGATGAAGGGATCTTCCAATTCGGCTATCATCTTGTCTGGATTGGTCACAAAATAAGGGGAGAGATAACCGCGGTCAAATTGCATTCCTTCCACCTTCTCCAGACCGGTATCGATGGATTTGGCTTCCTCAATATTGATGATGCCTTCTTTGCCCACGCTCTCCATAGCTTCGGCAATCAGTCTGCCGATTTCAGGATCGTTGTTGGCGCTGATGGCAGCAATCTGGGCAATCTCTTCGTTGCTCTTGATTTCTTTGGAAAATTCATGGATTTTTTCCACCACCACCCGGCTCGCTTTCTCCAAACCGCGCTTCAAATACATGGGATTCACGCCTGCGGTTACGTGTTTGAATCCTTCTTCTATAATGGCTTGTGCCAAAATGGTGGCTGTGGTGGTGCCGTCTCCGGCCACATCGTGGGTCTTTTCCGCCACTTCTTTACAAAGCTGGGCACCCATATTTTCAAATTCGTCTTCCAGCTCAATTTCCTTGGCGATGGTCACACCATCATTGGTGATGGCGGGAGAGCCAAACTTTTTATCCAAAACCACATTTCTGCCCTTGGGACCAAGGGTAACTTTAACGGCATCTGCCAGCTGATCCACACCGCTCTTGAGCGAGGTGCGTGCATCATGCGAATACAACATCTGTTTTGCCATTTGTTGTTCCTCCATATATCATTAATTATTGTCTATTCTTAGCAATCACGCTTGTTGAGTGCTAAAAATATGATAAGCCGTTTTTTGTCAATGCCAAATTCTATTTTGTTTTACCTTCCGTGGACTTAGAATATCAACTGTATTTCGGAGAGAGGGGAATTTGGTTTAAATCTATCGTATCGTGCCCCCTGCCCCCTAAGCCAGCCCACTGCTGGCTCCCCTATTAGATGCCCTTGCGATGCCTTTGCGATACCCAGCAATCCGCTGGGAGAGGCAACCACATCACAACCACATCTAATAGGGAACGATGTGGGGCGGGTAAAGATAAACACAAGGAGGTTTTTTAATCATGGCAATAATAAACATAAAAAACAACTTGGTATTATCCTGAATGGCATTATACTATAAACCACAAGACTTGTTGAAAAGTATGGGATTTTGGCGAGCGCTTTCAGGCTGCCAAACGCTGCTTTTTGACAGGTTATGGCTTCCGGGATTGAATCCGGGTGGGAGACAAACAATCTCCAGCACCGGTCTTTCGGGAAACTAATAAAAACATACGTAAGCTTGGGGATTCCAAGCTTGGAAAACAAGGAGAAACAAATGAATAAACTACATTTGATTTTTATTGTGGTTCTTGTTTTGGGGATGATCCCCTTATTGGCACAGAACAGAAAAGTGGAAAACACTCCACTTCCCAATGGTCCGCAAAGAGCCACCATCAGCGTGACAGACATGACTGGTGGCGTAACCGCACATGATTTGGTGCAAGCTTTGGTGGGGGGTGGTGTAACCATCTCCAATATCGTTTATACTGGAGCCAACGTGGCATCTGGAATGTTTACGGGTGGTAGTGCTGCCGGAATTGGCATCGACGAAGGCATCATCCTCTCCACGGGTGCCGCCACCTTGGCACTTGGTCCCAACCAATCTAATAGTACTTCGTATGATAATGGTTTACCAGGAGATGCTGACCTCAACACGCTGGTTACAGGTGATATAACCTATGATGCCACCGTGTTGGAATTCGATTTCATACCCGATACAGAAAATCTGCAATTCACCTTTGTGATGGGCTCCGATGAATATGAGGAATATCTTAATTATCATGACGTGTTCGCTTTTTTCCTCAATGGCACCAATATCGCCCTGATCCCGGGCACCAACACCCCCATTTCCATTGGTACCATCAATCCCAACGTAAACTCATCCTACTATATCAGCAACGTACCCCTGCCGGGAACCTATGATATCGAATGCGACGGCTTCACAGTGCCCATCTCCCTCAACGCCACAGTGATTCCCGGTGAAGTAAATCATATCAAGTTGGCAGTTGCCGATTATAGGGACGGTGTTTGGGATACTTGGATTTTTATGCAGGCGGAAACCTTCATTAGCGGCTACAACGTCTATGTGGATTCCGAACCCCAAGGCGCGCGTATCTTCAAAGATGGAGTGGATACAGCATTGAACACACCTGCCACCATATCCCAGGTAACCGGCTCCACCAGTGTTTATCACGTTGAAATGCCTGGTTATACTTGGATTCCTACCGCCCATACCGTGGCAAACATCCAATCCAACCAGTCAATTTTCTTTGAAAGTGCGCCTCCCACCACCCCTGTGGAACTCTCCTCATTCACAGCCAACACAAACACACAGGGCTTTGTGGCAGTCCGGTGGGTAAGCGAATCTGAAACCGACATGTTAGGCTATAAGGTATTGCGCTCTGATAGTGACCAATTGAGCGAGGCGATGATCATCACACCTCTCTTGATTGGGGCCACAAACACATCTTCCCAAGCGGTTTACCAGCATGAGGATCACGATGTGGAAATCAACCACACCTATCATTATTGGCTGGAAGTGGTCAATATGACCGGCTCCCAGTTCTTCGGTCCGGTAAATGTAACCATTACAGGGCAGATAATACCTGAAATCCCCGTTCTAAACAAGCTGGGCAATGCATATCCCAATCCCTTCAAATCCAACACCAGTTTCCAGGTGGATGTAAAAGCTGGCGATAGTGGCACCGTTAGCATCTATAATAGCAAGGGACGCCTGATAAGGGTTTTCAATGTGCGCGAAGGCAACCAAGAGATTCATTGGGATGGCTTGGACCAACATGGCAACCGCAGCCCCAGCGGAATATATCTGTATAAACTCAGCACCCCTTCGATCAATGAAACCCGTAAGATGCTGATTGTGAAATAAACATCCAAATATCGTGTATCACAAGAACCCTGGATATTCCGGGGTTCTTTTTTTGTGGGTAAATAAGTGGTGGGGGCTTGTGACATACGTCAGAGAAGCAAATGTGAAATCTGCCAATTCAATGCATCAGCACCACCTTCCTGGCCACGCTCCTGTTACCTTGCACCAGCCTCAGCATATAGATGCCGGAAGCAAGGCGCATCCCCTTCTCATCTTTGCCGTCCCAGCTCATTTCAGATACCGTCCGGGGCGCTGCATCTTGTGCCAAAGCCCTCACCCTCTGCCCGCGCAGGTTATACACTCCCACGGAAATGGGCAGGTGTTCATCTTTGGTGATGACGGCAAAGCGAGTGCTGTGTAAAAAAGGATTGGGATGGTTGGCTCCAATGGCGAGCCGCGCAGGCGGTGTGTGATAAGGATCATCACTGGCTGTGTCTTCCAGAAACAGATTGCGGAAAACGTGTTGCACAAAATCCTTTGCCTGATCCTGGTACATATAATAGAGGGGAAAACTGAGCGTGATTGCCTCTCCTGCCTCATAAAAATTGCGCAAGCCCACCGGTGAACCATTCAATACCCCAAAGTAATGCTCATCTTCAAAATCAGAATCGGCAACATAAAGGATTTGTGCGTTGTCCGTGGGATGAATGGCGGTTATCTGACGGAGGTGACCACCCTGCGAACTGTCAATTTTTTGCGGATCCACCTGCAAATCGATCATCCCCTCAAATACGGAATTGGCATATTTCAGGTGCGCTAAAGAAGGCGACAGAGCCTGTTGGATACCCAGGCACTGGGCGGCAAAATCATCCACTCCCATACTCCTGTTTATACCCATGACGCTGAAAAGTATCTTTCCCCCTGCTGCTAAATACTCTTTGATGGCAGGCTTGACCCGAGCGATATAATCCATTTCTGCCATATCATTCCCGTGCCACAGGATGGAGGAATAAACACCGATATCTGCCAAACGCAGCAGCTCATCTTGTTCTTCACAATCAAATTGATCCACGGTAAACCCTTCCAGCAGTCCCTCATAAAAGGCATCCACCAGGTCGTTGGGGATGTTGTAAGTACCAGCTCCATAACTGTGCTTGGTTTCATCCACGATCAGGATTCCCCTATCCAGGGTGAGCGGTCGGCTGGAAACGCTATCCGTGAGCTCCGAAGTATTGCCATCTTTGTCAATCGCCTGCAGTGTATAATAGTAAAACCCATCCTGGGAATTGACATCGGTATCCGTAAAGCTGGTATCTGTAATCGGCAAGGTGGTGACGGGGGTTCCCAGCTGTGTATCAGAATTGCTTTTATAAAGGATATAGCCTGCCAAATCCCATTCGATATTGGCATCCCAGGATATCTGGATGGCGTCACGAATGGGAGTTTCACACAGGTTGAGCGGAACTTGCGGGATCACCCTGGGAATGCCGCTATCCTGCACCCAAAAGCTGAGCTTGCCTTCCGCATCCATGCTGTATAGCCTCACCGTATATTCCTCATCCTGAACCAGATCGGAAATCGTGTGCGAGAAACCTGCCACTATCTCTTCACCAGAGATGCTGCCATCTGCATTGCTATAACAAGCCTTATATTGGGTGATGCTGGCATCATTGGAAGAAGCCCACTGCACTACCAGTTCATGGCCATTGCCTCCGTCCAACACTTTCATCTCCCGGGGCATGGCTGGCATCAGGGAATATCCCGCCAAGGTAGCCATGATGGCTTTCACCATTTGCGCACAAAACTGGGGATTGAGCTTGTCTATTGTATCCTCAGGTGTGTGCATATGTTGATTGAGAAAGGGTTCCTGTAAGTAAATGGTAGGAAATCCTCTTATCCAAAAACAATAACTGTCGCCACGCGTTGTATCTTGTACACCTTCCACAGGAGTAAGATCGGAATAAAGGATCATCTGCTCCCACGCAAATTGATGCTGCTGTTCAGAGCCGGTATAGGGATGCAGCCTGATTTGCCAATCATCCTCTTCGGATACCATAAAAGCTATCATATCCAAATTGATATACGCCCTCAGCCTGGTACCGTTTTCCCTCAAGTGATACGAACAATGATTTGAGCCGTGTAAACCTGTCTCTTCCATGGCAAAGGCTACAAAACGGATATTGCAGCGTGGCTGAAAACCGGCCAACATCATGATCCTGGCTATTTCCAAAATGGCGGCGCATCCACTGGCATCATCATCCGCCCCTGGTGCCAAGGTCATGGATGGTATCGGAGACTCCAAAGTGGAATCATAATGTGCTCCGATATAGATGTATTCATCCTCGGATTCCAGCCCCGGAAGGGTGGCTATCACATTATATTGAGTTCCGCCCTGCGGATGCTCAAATATCTGAAATTCAGTATCCGTGATCCCAAACCGAATAAATTGATCCTTTAGCCAGGTGGCAATCTCCAAACGGTTTGGCGCCAGATAATAGCGCGTCTCAAAATCCTGCAATACCTGAATATAAGACATGATTGAATCTGCATTCACAGCTTGCACCAGTTGCAGAATCTCCGGCGACACCTGCCCCCGTCCCTCCGGAAATTCAAACCCAAAACTGTTAACGGCAAACACTCTGCCCATCAGCAGCATAATTACCAATAAGAAACTTATCTTCTTCATGATAGACTCCTTAGGTTTGCATCCTATTTAATCCACAATGCCAAAGTTATAAAATATCAATTCCCAGTCAAGCTTTTTTGTGAATATCGTAAACCACCGATCAATAAATCAAGTAAGAGCCCCTTTCCCCTGCGGCTAAGCCTCTCCCTGTCCACTGTCCTCCTGGCTCCTGATCCCTAAGCACTCGCAGTGTGCGCCCATTTTCCCCTTGACGTTATCCGCCAGAATATTAGAATGGATTTTATCCTTTTATATTATAAACAGATAGCGCTCATCCTGGAGGTTATAAGTGCCCAAGAGTACGATTTCCAAAAACCGTTTTACTCTTTACAAAAAGGGGATTTTAGCTGGCTCCCTGCTGCTGGTGCTTGTATTATTTGCCGTGGTTTGGTATGTCTTTCCCGGCAAAGCTGAAGCCACTATTTCTGCCAAAACCTACGAAGACGCCACCCGGAGCATGGTGGATACCAGCCGCAAATATCTGGAACAGCCCCGCAAGTTTCGTAGCTCCCATGGAGATGCCATGGATTGCAGCGGATTTGTGCAACATATCTATTCCCTTCACGGCATCAAAATCCCCCGTACCGCCAGTTTGCAGGGGGCAAACAGCCGCCAGATCTCCTTCAGCGAAGCCCTGCCCGGAGACCTGATATTCTTCTCTGCTACTACAGGCAATTCTGATGCAATTGGACATGTGGGCATGGTGGTGGAAAACGACGCCAACGGTCTGCACATGATCCACTGTTCCTCACGGGGGATTGTGGAGGAAGATTATTTCAAGAGCGCCCACCATCTGGGCAGATTCAAGTTTATAGGTCGCATGCCCCAGTTAGAGGCAAAATACCCGGATTTTGTAGCGCCCACACGCACTATCTCTGTAATCGGCGTGGGAGATATCATGATGGGCACCAATTACCCTTCCTCAAGAACCCTCCCTCCCAATGACGGCAGTGATCTATTTATGCCCGTCAAACACATCCTCTCCTCTGCAGATCTCACCTTTGGCAATCTGGAAGGCGTGATCCTAACCGGTAAAGGAACTCCCAAAAGATGCGTCAACCCCGCCACCTGCTTTGCCTTCAAGAGTCCGGACCACTATGCCGGATACCTCAGCGATGCCGGCTTTGACGTGCTGAGCCTGGCAAATAACCATTCAGGCGATTTTGGTGCAGCCGGAAGACGCAATACCGTGGCAAAACTGGATGAATTGGGCATCAAATATGCCGGAATCGACGAATATCCCAGCGTCACCTTCCAAAAAGATGGCATCCGCTATGGCTTTTGTGCCTTTGCCCCCAATAATGGCACCATCCAGATCAATGATTATGACGGAGCCAGGCGCATCATCCGCGGGCTCAAAGCCAAAAGCGATATCGTGATTGTCTCCTTTCACGGCGGCGCAGAGGGCTCCTGGAGAACCCGGGTGACGGGCAAAACGGAACACTACTTAGGTGAAAATCGTGGCAATCCCAAAGAATTTGCCTATATGGCAATCGATGCCGGCGCCGATATCGTGTTTGGGCACGGTCCCCACGTAACGCGTGCCATAGACCTTTACAAAGATCGTTTCATAGCTTACAGCCTCGGCAATTTCTGCACCTATGGCAGCTTCACCCTCTCCGGGAATCTGGGCATTGCCCCCATTATCAAGGTGAATGTCTCCAGCACAGGCCAGTTTATCGATGCCCACATCACCGCCACCCGCCAGCCCGGAAAAGGCGGACCCGTCTTAGACGCAAATAATACCGTTATCAAAGAGATTGGCAGGCTCACCAAGCTGGATTTTCCCAATAGCAAACTGATTATCTCCGAAGACGGCAGCGTGAGCCGCAAAACAGATACCACGGCAGCAAAAACAAAGCAGTAAAGAACCCCTCTTACCCTCCAACATAGGAGAATTACAGCTCTCCCTAACCCCTGAAACCTGAACCCTAATTTCTATAAGTCCTTTTTTAACAACCGGTTAAA
>JAAYJN010000128.1 GCA_012522935.1 Candidatus Cloacimonadota bacterium
ATCTGGAAGAGGTGGTGGGCAAAGCATTGGATGGCAAGCTGAAGATAGCCAGCTATAACATCGGAGACAGGCAGGTATATGCAGAGGGCATATCGTTTGCCAAAGCGGATAGCAGCATTGTGTTGGAGGTGCCCAATCTGCGCGTCAATTATGATCTCTTGAGGTTTATCTTCTCTGGTTTTAAGATACGGCATTTGCTAAGGGATGTAGAGATCAATTCTCCCACAGTGTGGCTACGGATCAAGCCCTCGGAAGAGAAGAAACCACCGCCTTCCCCTTTTGAACTGCCAGATTTGCTGCCATACTTTACAAAGGCAAACCTTAATGAAGGCACTCTGCATCTGGATTTGGTTATTGCCCTCAAATTAGGCGAGGGAGAGCTCTTGAATATCAAGGAAGAAATCAGCAAGATTCAGATTAGTGCCATCAACGATAAGGTTACCAAGGTGAAGGTCTCCGCTGCCTTGCCCAAGGGAGGCAGGCTGGATGCGGAAGGCACCTTGGACAAAGGTAGGGTACAGCTGGCAACGGCTCAGGTAAATGCTTATCAACCCAGCCATATCCATCATCCGGCATTGGGCAACCCCACCTCGGAAATCAACCTTGATGTAAGCGTCACCCAGGCAGACCCCAAGGCGAATTTTGAGATCGAAGGCAAAGCCCTAATGTGGAATACACGTGCCCATATCTTCGATGCATATCCTGTGTCTTTGCCCTTTCTGAGTGCCGAACTGCAGGATGGCAAGCTCAATGTATCGCTGGCAAATTCCACTGTTGGCAACAGCCGTTTGGGCGGGCAAATATCCATCAACAACCTGATGCAACGTCCCTCCCTGGCTCCCAGCACAGTGAATACAACTGTCGATCTGGGGATGTTCCACCCCTCCCTCTCCGGCGTGGTGAGTGCCAATCTCAAGGCTGAAGGCAGCTTCCGTAACTTGAATGCAGAGCTCAGCGCCTCCTCCCGCCATATCAACGTATTCGGCCAAGCCATTTCCGCGATGGAGCTCAATGGCAGCTATCAGGATGGCATGGTTCAGGTTAACAATCTGCATGCCAATTGGATGGAGCATCAGCTATCGGCAAAAGGCAGCCTTGATCCAGAGGCCCTCAGCCTGAGCATGAATCTCTTGGGCAGCCCCATGCCCTCAGCCAGAGAGCTGGCGATTAACCTGGATGCAGAGCTGGACCTTGCCCTTTATGCAGATTTGCCTGAAGTGAAAGCCAGCTTCCGAACTCTCAGCGTAACCCGCAACGGCCTCAGCGTCAACAACCTTGCCGGGCGTTTGAACCTTTTCCCCACAGATGAACAGCCCATCCAGAATTACTTTATCGATTGCGATCTACGCAACCCCGGCGGGCAGCGCCTCAGCGTGGTGGGAGACCTCTTGGACCGCAGCCTTTCCCTAAACGTGGATTTTGACACCATCTCGCTGGCAGATATTTACCCCCACGAGCTTATAGACCGCTTTACCCCACAAGTGCGGGGCAGTGTGGAAGGCATCATCCATCGTGACAAGGTCTTTGCCCATACGGATTTATTCGTGGGGCTGGAAGGGGATTTTGAATATGCCACCCACCTGCAGGCATCCGGCTCTTACAACCTGAAAAGTGGTGATGCAGGCCTGATTCTCTCCACCCAGAAAGGCAGCCTCAATGGTGCCCTCCTGGAGTTTGACCTTGCTGCCGAAATGCAAAACCAGATCGTCAGCATCCATTCCTTCCGCGTCAATGACGTGATCTTTGCCACCGGAGTGGTGCCCCTCAACGATCCCTTATCCAGCTCTGCAAGGTTCAATGTGGTAAATGTCTCCACAGATGATTTTACCCAGTTCCTGCCTGACATACAACTGGAACTGCCTCATATAGAGGATCTCACCCTTTACGGAGATTATAACCTGGAGGGCGACCGCTATCTGGAATGCTCCCTCATCACAGGCCCCGTCTCTGTACAAGGGCTCAAACCCTTATCCACCATCCTCAGTTTGCGCGGTCCACCGGATGCCGTTATCTTGGATGGAAAGATAATATCCAGCGCCAAGAATATCGCCCAGATAGGCGGTGCCATAGATTGGGACAAGGGTTTCCTGGTTGATATCGCCGCCCAGCTCAGCTCTGCCCTGATCTCGGAAGTGGTGGAGGATTTGCCTGTGCAGGTCGCCATCAGTGGAGACCTTGGCTTCTCTTGGGGCAGCAAGGATTCCAAACAACCCGGCATGACGCTGGCAGCCGATATCACGGCACCTCTGTTGGTGATTCCCGAGATCATAGAATTGGAGGATATCAGAATCAAAGCACACCAAGGTCCCCAGGCATTGGTGGTGGACGAATTTTATGTGGAATCCAAAGACTTTGGGAAGGTGAAGGGTGTGGGCGGCCTGGATTATAACTTCATCACAGGGAACTTCTTTGAAGGCAACAACCGCCTCAAGATCAGCGCCGAAAGCGACATCTTTGGATGGCTGGAAAAGAACATTGATTATATCCTGGAAGCCGAAGGCAACGTGTA
>JAAYJN010000129.1 GCA_012522935.1 Candidatus Cloacimonadota bacterium
AAATGGATGATGCCATCGAAGCCGACAGGATGTTTACCATTCTGATGGGAGACGAGGTGGAGCCCAGACGTGATTTTATCCAAACCAATGCCAGGTATGTGAAAAACTTGG
Source organism: Candidatus Cloacimonadota bacterium (assembly GCA_012522935.1). Lineage (GTDB taxonomy): Bacteria > Cloacimonadota > Cloacimonadia > Cloacimonadales > Cloacimonadaceae > UBA3900. The sequence goes on from JAAYJN010000129.1 coordinate 112, forward strand.
ACGTGTAAAGCCGCACGGTGCAGAATGAACAAGGAGAACTTTAATGGATGACAACACAAGACTGATAAATGTACAAATAGAAGAACAGCTGAAACAAGCCTATCTGGATTATTCCATGAGCGTGATCGTGAGCCGTGCCCTGCCGGATGTTCGCGATGGTCTCAAACCCTCTCAGAGGCGTATCATATATGCCATGCACGAGCTCAACCTCTCGCCTGGCAGCCACTTTCGCAAATGTGCCAAGATAGCCGGTGATACCAGCGGAAACTATCACCCTCACGGTGAGCAGGTGGTGTATCCCACGTTGGTGCGCCTTGCCCAGCCTTGGATTATGCGCTATCCGCTGATCGATGGCCAGGGAAACTTTGGTTCCATCGACGGTGACCCTCCTGCAGCCATGCGTTATACAGAGGCACGCCTGCAGCGGGTGACCATGGAAATGCTGGCAGAGCTGGAAAAAGACACCGTAGATTACAAATCAAACTACGATGAAACACGCAAGGAACCCACAGTGTTCCCCGCGCGCATCCCCAATCTCTTGGTGAATGGCTCCTCCGGTATTGCCGTGGGGATGGCAACCAATATTGCGCCCCATAACCTGGGTGAAGTGTGCCGGGCGATGATTGCCCTCATCGATGATCCAGAGCTGGAATCATTGGAACTGCTGGAGTATATCAAGGGTCCAGACTTCCCCACCGGTGGTTATATCTTGGGCACAGAAGGCATCAAAGATTACTTTGAGACCGGACGCGGACGCATCCTCAACCGTGGTGTGGCAGATATCGAAACAAACGCCAACGATCAGGAATTCATCGTGATCCGCTCCATTCCTTATCAGGTTACCAAGACCCTTTTGATCGAGCGCATTGTGGACCTGGTGAAGGAAAAGAAGATAGAGGGAATCAGCGATATCCGTGATGAATCCGGACGTGACGGCATGCGCCTGGTGATCCAGGTAAAGCGTGGTCATGACGGACAGGTGGTGCGCAACCTGCTTTACAAACACACCCAGTTACAGAGCACCTTTGGCGTAATCAACCTTTGCCTCGTGGATGGCGTGCCCCAAGTGCTCAGCATGAAGGATATGATCACCAATTTCATCGAGTTCCGTCATGATGTGGTATTGCGCCGCACCCTCTTTGAGCTGCGGAATGCCGAAGCCCGCATGCACATCCTGGAAGGCCTGCGCATCGCTCTGGACAACCTCGACGAAGTGATCGCCACCATCCGTGCCGCTCAGACGCCTCCGGAAGCCAGCGAAGAGCTGCAGGCAAAGTTCAACCTTTCCGAAATCCAAGCCAAAGCCATCCTGGAGATGCGCTTGCAGAGGCTCACCGGTCTGGAAAGAGAAAAGATAGAGGCAGAATATCAGGAGCTGCTGATTTTGGTGGCCCGCCTCAGAGAGCTGGTGGAACACCGCGAGCTGAGAATGGAACTGATCAAGGAAGAAACCCAGGAGATCATAGATAAATTTAGTGATGAACGCCGCAGCATCATCCTGGAAAACTATAGCGGCAGCCTCAATATGGAAGACCTCATCGCCGATGAACTGGTGGTGGTTACCATCACCCATGATGGTTATGTAAAGCGTTTGCCCGTAGATACATACCGCACTCAGGGACGGGGTGGCAAGGGCCTCACGGCAGCCAACCTCAAGGATGAAGACTTTATCCAGTATATCTTTGTGGCAAACACCCACTCCTACCTCCTGCTCTTTACCAGCCTGGGACGCTGTCACTGGCTGAAGGTGTGGGAGATACCGGAAGCCAGCCGCACCTCTCGTGGCAAGGCGATAGTTAATTTTGTCCAGTTCCAGCCGGATGAAAAGATCAGGGCTTTTGTGACGGTGAGGGATTTCCCTGAGGAGCATAATATCGTGATGTGCACCCGCAAGGGTCTCATCAAGAAGAGCAGCCTCTCCTCCTTCTCCCGTCCACGCTCCACCGGTATCCTTGCCATCAAGCTCATAGAAGGTGATGAATTGATAGATGCCCGCATCTCTGAAGGCTCAGACGATATCATCCTTGCCACCCGCAGGGGATATTGCAACCGCTTCAATGAAAAGGATTTCCGTGCCACCGCCCGCTTCACTCAGGGCGTACGGGGCATACGCCTGCGCGAAGACGACTATGTGATATCCATGGCTATCATCAATCAGGACGATATGCTTGCCAATGGCTCTGCCGCCGCCCGCACCATCCTGGCTGTGAGCGAAAACGGCTTTGGCAAGCGCACCCCCATCTCTTCCTACAACACCACCAAGCGCGGCTCCATGGGTGTAATCACCCTCCGCACCACCGCCCGCAACGGCTATATGGCATCCCTGATGTTGGTGGATGATTCCGAAGAACTGATGATTATCACCCAGGAAGGCATGATTATCCGCCAGAATATCAAGGATATCTCTCTGGTGAGCCGCAACACCCAGGGCGTGCGCCTGATTAACCTCAATGAAAACGATAAGGTGCGAGATATCACCAATGTGCCTAACGAAGACGACGAGGAAATCATCGAGAAAGGCGTGAAGAAGCTGAAGGAAGCCCCCGTGAGGGCAGCCAAGCCGCAGCCGGCCGATGATGACGAACCAGACCCCTCTGACATAGATGGGGATTATAGCGATGAAGATATTGACCAGGATGACGAATCCTAAACCCATACCTTGCCTCCCTCCTCCACCGCGCGTGGGGGAGGGCAGCAGGCATAGGGCAGGAGGCCGGCTATCTAAAGCCCTGTTGATTGTGGCACTTATCCTGCTGTTGAATGCCTGCGCCATCCACTCCTGGCATCCTGTGGAAAGCGGGGATTACACTGTGCAGAAGGATTTTGCCATTGTATCTTCAGACACCCTCTTGATTGCCATCAGTCCGCAAGCCTATCGCGGCACAGCGGCAGATATCAGCTCCTCTTTCTTTCCCGTGTGGGTGCAGGTGCGCAATCCCGGCAAAAAGTCCATCTCCCTCAGCCGTTCCTCTTTTGGCATCATCGCAGATGGCAAGCAATACGACTTTATCCCCATAGAGTACATCTTGGGCAGCCTGCAGACAGACTTCCTCCTCTCGGATTACCCGGATGTCTTCCCCTGGGAAAGCCCCTCCTCCAGCTCCCGTATTTCCAACCAAGAAAAATACAACGATGCCTATTTTGAGGTGCTGAATAGCTACTTTAGCTTTGGAGACCTCCTGCCCGGCGGCATGAAGGAAGGCTATCTTTTCTACAACAGACGTGTGGGCTCTGCCAAGCAGCTGAGCATAGACGCCCTGGGAACAAGGGTGGATTTTAACAGATAAGCATTCACCTATTAAAAGGGCAGAAGGTGGTGGCTGTCAACAAATTCTTGACACAATACAGCCTTTGGAAAGAGGGTGTTTGATAGGAACAACCACGATAAAGATGCAAAAGATACTCATTCTGCTGATGCTTTGCTTTTTGTGCTGTCACGTTCTGCTTTTGGCACAGAATATGGACGCAGGGGAGATCATGCCCATAAATGTGGAACCCATAGACACCTTGCAGACGCAAAAAGCCACCTTGGATTCGCTCTATTATATGGCAGACAGGGTGGCTTATGATACCGGCAGGGAGCGCATCGATCTCTTTGGCAAAGCCCGGGTGGACTATCAGCAATCGCAAATATCTGCAGATTCGATGTATATAGACCTCAAAAAGGAGCAGGCTTTCACCTATGGTGCCACCGTGATGAGGGATGGAGAGCAGATACTTTTGGGCAGAGATGTGGCTTATGACATCCGTTCTCAGACGGGCTCCCTCCAATCCGGCATCAGCCGCCTGGAAAAGGCATTCTACACCGGTGCTGAGGTGCGCAAGGTGGGTAATAAAATGTATGATATTGAGGATGGCACCTTCACTTCCTGTGATTTGGCAGACCCCGATTTCTGGTTTTCGGCTCACAAGCTGCGCATCTATCAGGATGACAAGATAGTGGGCAAACCGGTGATAGCGTGGGTGAATCACTTCCCCGTCTTCTATTTCCCCTTCATCACGATGTCCATCAAGCGTGGTCGCCACCCCGGCTTTTTGGTGCCCGAACCCGGCTATAACAATGTGGATGGCAAGTTCATCCGCGATATCGCCTGGTACTATCCCTTCCACGATTATGCCGATCTGATACTGGGTATGGACATCATGGAACACACTGGCTGGAAGGCAAAGCTAAGCACTATCTATACAAAGCGTTATGAATTTGATGGCAACTTTCATGGAGCTTACCAAAAGCGCATCATGCCCGGGGGAGTAACTTACGATTGGTCGCTGCGAGCCCTTCACCATCACGAGCTGGGGGAAAAGGCAACCTTCGACTTGAATCTTGATTTTATCAGCAACAAGAGAATCTGGGAAAGCAGCGGCTCCCTGGATGAAAACTTAGCCGAGAGGCTTAGCTCCTCGATGAGCTATCGCCAGCCGCTGTTGGGCTCTTACCTCAATGTGGGTGCCACCTATAATCAGGATCTGGTGAATGACAGGGCATATCTCAGCCTGCCCAGCGCCAGTTTCAGCGTCCCCGGCCAACCTCTGTATGAACTCTTTATCAAACCCCAGCGCAGTCCCAGCGCTTGGTGGAGCAATATTAACTATAGCTACCAGGTACGCTTGGATCACACTGGAGAGGTGGGCACCAAGGGCTCAAACTGGAAAGACTTTGTCTGGAACAACACCCTCGACCCCGCAGATACCACCGCCACCACATATCTCACGCGCCACCATGCCGGAATACGCCACACCCTGGGGCTCAGCTACAATTACCGTCTCTTCGGCTGGCTGAATACCCAGGAAAGCATCAGTTACAATGAAGCATGGTTTGACCGTGACAGAGACGATAAAAAGTGGGTGCGTGGCAATGATTACAGCGCCAACGCCTCTGCCAATTTCAATATCTATGGCGTGCGCAACTTCCGCAAGGGATTCCTCAGCTCCATCCGCCACATCATCACCCCCTCCGCCAGCATTGGTTTCAGACCAAAATTAGAGGAAAACACCCGCTTTTACAGCTTTGGCGGCATCGGCTTGGCAAGTGGAGACGCCACCACCACCCTCAGCTTGGGTGTGGAGCAAAAATGGCAGCTAAAATACCGCAAAGGGGGAGAGGAGAAGCGTTTGGGCGACGTGCTCTCCTGGAGCAGCCGCGCTTCTACAAACCTGAAAAGCGAGGAAAAGAAGTTTACCTATCTCTCCCACAGCCTCGCTTTCAACCCCGGCACCTTCGATTTGGGAACCAAAAAACTGCCGGGAACCAATGTCTATCTGCGCAACATCTCCACCGGCTACAACGCTCGTTTTAGCATGAGCCACAATCCCCACGATATCAGCTGGACTTCCCTGGCACTGCGTAACCAGTACTTTTCACATGGCTTTAGTATCACCGGATCATCATCATACAAAAACTGGTTTCAAAAACCCAAAAACCAGATATTCACCCCTTACGAGGAGCCGGATAGCCTCGGTTATCACGCTGAATCTATCTCCAGTATGGGCACCTCCGATAGCTGGCGGCTTTCCCTCACCCAAGACGTGTATGCGGATAAGGATATCTTCCACCCCGCAAACAGCAATCTGCGGCTGGAAGCCAATGCAAAAGTGAGCCAAAACTGGTATCTGAGCTACGCAACCTATTACGATATAAAGAATAGCCAATCCATCTCCCAAAGCATCGCCCTCGCCCGGGATTTGCACTGTTGGAGATTGGAGGTAAGCTATGCCCGCCGCAACGAATTTTGGGAATACCGGCTCAGCCTTTACAACCTCGCTCTGCCGGATGCCCTCAGGTTACAGACACGTGACAGCAAACGTTATTAGAAAAGCTATCTTTTTGGATAGGGATGGCTGCATCAGTCCGGATGAATTTGGTTATATCTCCAACCCGGACGATTATCACCTTTATCCATATACCCCAGAGGCACTTGGCATCATGAAAGAGCTGGGATTTCTGCTCTTTATCGTCACCAACCAATCCGGCATCGCCCGCGGTTATTTTGATGTGAACCAGCTAAACAGCGTGTTGGACAAGATGCGCCGCCTCACCCAGGAAGGAGGCGTAAAGCTGGACGCCGTCTACTATTCACCCTATTACAAGGATGGCATAGTGCCGCCCTGGAATATAGACCATCCGGACCGCAAACCGGGATTGGGAATGTTCCACCAAGCCCTGCAACAGCACCGCTTCCAGCCCTCCGCCTCTTGGATGATAGGAGACCGCTATACAGACGTGGCATTTGGCAAAAAAGCTGGATTGCGCACGATTTTACTGCTCAGCGGCAACGGCTGGGATGAACTCAAAACGGGGATGCAGGGCTGGGAATACAGGCCAGACTTTATCTGTGAAGATCTATTGACGGCTGCCAAACTGATCAGGATGCTGCAAACATGAAGCCAATCTATCACTTTGAAAAGGTAAAGTTCCTTGGTCTCAATCCCTTGCAGCAACACAATGCCTTCATAAATATCCTCCGCCACCTGGAAGAGCAGGCATGCTTACAAAACCTATCCCCAGAGCTGATTGAGATGGTGGAGAAGATGGCTAATTGGATGGACATCAGGGAGTTTAGTAGCTTGGAAGGCGCTTCCCCGCGCGATCTCGCCCTCGCCGCTGCGGATTGGCTGATCAAAAACGACCGTCCCGTGCGTGATGAGGATATCACTATTTATCAGCGTGACGGGGAGGCTTGGGGGCTTCAAAAGCGTGAATCCGCCAGCCAGATGGTGGTGATTCTCTCCAGCCTGCGCTCCGCATTCAATACGGGCTCCATCTTTCGCACGGCGGAATGCCTGGGCATTGCCGAGCTCTGGCTGTGTGGCATCACCCCCAAACCCGGAGAGAGGGCTTTGGAAAAGACGGCGCGGGATACCGTGCAGCGGGTGAAATGGCGCATATTTGATAATACCCGAGATGCCGTATCAGAAGCAAAAGCCCAGGGCAGAACCATCTACGCCTTGGAAACTGCCGGCACTGCCAGACAGGTCTTTACCATGGAATACCAATTCCCCAACGCCTTAATCCTGGGAAATGAAGCACTGGGCATAGACAAGGCAATTTTGGATATCTGCGATCACATTATTTCCATTCCTGTGCAGGGTTGGAAAAACTCCCTCAACGTGGGCGTGGCGTTCGCCGTGTGCGCTTATCAGATGATTTGGGGCTGCTCCTCAATCTCAAATTGACCCTTTCTCACCCCCCTCTTCCCTGTTAACCACCCTTGTCTCTCCCTTGTCTCGACAAGGGAGAGACAAGGGTGGTACAAGGGAGGTTAATAGGCAAGGCTATGCCAAAAATGCTGTGGGAAAGGGCTATGGAAGGGACAAAAAGAGTGTGTTATCCCTCATACTGCTTATACTTAAACACCTCTGCATGGCGGGTGAAGCGGAAAACCTGATCGAACACCATCACGTGGTAGTGGCTTTCATCGCCATCTGCCACCAGGAGGTATTCCTCATCATACTTGTAAAAGACGAGGTGATGGATACTTTTATCTTTCATGCCCACCTTCACATCTGCTTCCAGTATCAGCTTTTGGGCGTCTATTTCTGAGGGTTTTTTGAAGGTGTATGCCTCCAGATTGGCAAGGATATTAAGGAGCTTGCCCATCGTTTCGTTATGAGGGGGCACCGTAAAATTCTCCCTGGCATCCAGATAATACCAGGCGTCATCTTTCTGGGTGAGAACGTAGCTGTTTTTGGAGTGCTCCACGGTGATGGAACTAAGCTGGTTCCAATCCAGCTTGAGGATGGAGGGCGAGCGCCAAGACTCCAATTTGGGCTGAAAGCGGTTATAAATCACCTGCTTCACTTGGTAGATTTTGTTGTCTTTATCATAGCGGAAGTAATCGTAAGGATTGTTGGTATTGCCAAAGTGACAGTGCACCAAGGTCTTGCCGGCAGCGTCCAAGAGCTTAATTTGTAGGGCTTCTGAGGCGGTTAGTCCATAGCGGTCGAGATCGGTCTTGGATTCGCTCATCGGCATTCCGGAATAGGTGGCGTTGAAGGCGGAGCGGAAGAAATAGTTCAAGACGTCTTCATTCACCTTTGCCTCATCGGGATAGATCATCCTCCACTCTTTATCCACCAGTTGGATATGCACGGTATCGGCAGCATTAAAGACGTGGATGGGTGCCACTTTGGTGGAATCCACGGGCATCACCCGCAGGATTTTCTCCTTGGGTTCGCGCTTTTGCATCAGGATTATCAGCCCTAAAAGGAGCAGGAAAACCGCCAGCAGAATCAGGAGACGGCGCTTCATATTTGGAGCCTCTTCTTTTTGTGAGAATTCCAGACGAGCAGCCCCAAAGCCAGGATGAGAATGGGAGGCAATAGTATCGCCACGAGCTTGAATGTCAGTGAAAGGCGACGAATCACAGGCTCAGGCTCGGCTGGATTCATGTTTCTGCGCAGCATATAATAGCGCACGTCCAGGCGGCTGGAACCCAGCTTGCGGCTGCGAATTTTGATGCGTGAATCTTGTCCCAAATAGTGATCGATGGCATTTAACACCACAAAGCTGCGGTTTATATATTCCGGGGTTTCCGGATCCATAAAGAGTTCCCGGTCTCCAAAGATGATAAACTGGGCGTCTTTGCGGCTGGAGACGAATCCCGGCTTTTGCATCTCTGGCATCTCGGCAAAGAAGCTGGTGAGTTTGCCCTCGATTTTGGCACCCACGGTGATGGGTTTTTTGCCCAATAAAAGGTTGGGATCTGGTTGGCTGGCAATGGCATCCAGATTGAAGATGGGTCCCTGCATGATTCCGGAATTGGGGGAGGTTTGCAGGATGGGTTCAAACTTGATATTCACGCTATCGGCGGCGGTTATCTCCGAAGCAAAATAGAGCAGGATATTATCATTACCAGCGGTGATGGGATCCCTATCCATCCCTTTAACCACGGGGAAAAACAGGTAGGGTACCCAAGAACCGAGCCCTTGGCATGTGCCATAATAAGACTCGCTATCCAACACTATATTGGGCTGCTCCATCACGCCATAATGGTACAAAAGATCAAAGATATTGGAATCCATGATGCGCAAGCCGTTGTTATCGGCAGTGATGCGGTCTTGTAAAAACACCACCTTTCCGCCCTTCATGATATATTGATCCAGGGTGTAAAGCTGGTCTAAGCTGAGATCATCTGATACGCCGGTGAAGAGCATTACGGGATCAAAGCGAGAGAGGCTGTCCAGGCTGGTGATATACTGACGGTAGTTATCTCGCAATTCTGAACGGAGAACCTGACTGGGGAAAGGGCTGTAAAGGGAATCCTGATAGAACGTTGTGTGAGAGTGAGGAGTGCGGCTGAGGTTGTGAATGGTTTTGGTGATACTATACTCCAAGGTGAATTCCATCAGGG
>JAAYJN010000130.1 GCA_012522935.1 Candidatus Cloacimonadota bacterium
CGACCTGACAATCTCTTGTTTACTGCGTTCTTCGCAGTTAACCAGAAGAATCAATTGGTGGTATTGAGCGTTAATCGTTCGCAAGGCAGTATTGAGCTTTTCCAAAATATCAGTCATTTCGATTCTCTATTCTGTTGTTCATATGTTCATAGCTCGCTCCACTTCTCCTTATCCCATAAATCATGAACGTGAATAAGAAGCCCTGCCAAACGCACCAATATCTTGTGTGGTTTATTCCCGCAATATAACGGGACAGTGCAAGGGTCCATAGGTGGGCAAACCCGATAGTTAATAACCAATGGGCACTTATCACATTCATGATCCTTCCTTACCTTCTATATTGGCAGTGGGTTAAGCGGAATGCGGTCGTATTGATTCAGCAAAACCCTCCCCAATTTGTATGTTTCTAAACCTTGCCAATTCGTCAATAGATATTTTCGAGTTTTGTCCATGTAGAAGGGAAAATTGATAAAGCAGCTACCAAAGAATATGGAAACACGATATTTGTTATTGACATAGATAGCTTGCTCTATATACTTGTAAGTTATCCTGATTATTGACGCTGGGGAGATGGTATACTACAGATCTGCAATGTTATCAGCTTCACGGCTTATAAAACGCAAATAAAACAAGACAGTTTTGAAACATTAATCGAATAATAGTGCATGAGGATTTAGAATGTTTATAAGCAAGATAGGAATTGAAAACTACAGGAATTTCAAGAAATTTGAATGCGAGTTAAAGCAATTCACTCTGATAATTGGAGAGAATAATATAGGTAAAACAAACCTGATTAAAGCCATCAGTTTGATAATCTCACCAGAGTTTAGCAGTATCCGTTATCGGCAATTATCCATTGATGATATCAACTATTCTGCGGTACAATCATTCAAAGTAAAGGTTCTAAAAGCTCTTAATGATGAAATCAGCCCTGATCAAGTTGAATTCCCTGAAGTTAGTGTCAGCATTACCCTAGCAGACTTTGATGACAAGCAGAAATCTGTCGTATTTAATTGGTTTGTGGATGACAAGTATGACAAAGCTACCTTAACATATCAATTCTATCCCAGTCAAGTGTCATTATCAAGCATGCAGTGGTTTACTGCTCTCAAAGATAGAATCATTGAAGGAGAGTCCATTACCACAGATATGATTGATTTTCCCATAGACACGTATAGATATCGTATTTTTGGTGGAAATGACAATAATAAAGCGTTTGACACCTTTTCGCTTAGCTTGATGCGAATGGAATTCTTGGATGCGATGAGAGATGCAAGAAAAGAACTGGTTTGGCAAAATGAACACAGACTCTTGAATAAGGTGTTGGCATCTAAACTCTCAAACAAAGCTCTTTCGAAGGAATTGCTGTCTAGCATTAGCAACTTGAATGATAGCATCAAAAATGATACTTTGGTCAAAGACCTAATCGACGAGATTAAGGAAAAACTAGAAAGCATTTCTTATGGGAAAGAGAATCAATCTGTTGATTATGCATTCAAAGATATTAATAATAAAGATATATTTAAGCGCCTTTGCATACAATATGGAATTGAGCCGGTAAGTATAGAACGGAATGGTTTGGGAAGGAATAATCTTCTTTATATAGCTCTAGTATTATCGCAGCTTGAACATCGAGAAGGGTACGAAAATCAACCATATTTTCGTTTGATTGCAATTGAAGAACCAGAAGCACATCTTCACCCTCATCTTCAAAAACACTTGGCTTATAGACTAAGTAAACAGTTATGCGAAAATTTCGAAACCGGCAACTGCAAAGAAGGAAAGGATTGCGGGTTAAAATGTAAAATGAGACAAATCATAGTAACCTCTCACTCAACCCATGTTACCTGCCACTTAAGCCTACTTAATACTGTGATACTGTTCAACAACAATGGCGAAGTAAATAACCATTACATTTTGAAAGGTCTGGAACTTGATAAATATAAACAATCCGTTTACTATCTATCCAAGTTCCTTGATGCTACCAATGCTACAATGTTTTACTCCCGCAGAATAATTCTTGTTGAAGGTATAGCTGAGGAAATCCTAATTCCGCTATTCTATCAGAGGATTTACCAAAGAACGCTTGAATCCTTTGGGATTACACTGGTTAACGTTAGAGGCATCGCTTTTAAGCATTTCTTGGAGATAATCAAGAACGGATTCTTTGTCAAATGCGTTGCATTTACTGATTCGGATAGTACTAATGGCATAAGCACTAATGTTGTTAAGCTTAAGAGAGACTACGAAGACAACTCAAATGGTGTAATTTCTATATCAGTTTCAAATCAAACAACTTTCGAAATGGACATCATTGACTCAAATAGAACTGAACAGAATCAAGTGATGGTTTTATCTGCCTTAAAAGCATGTCATCCCAACTTAACAGAAGAATATAAAGCAATGCATAATGGGGAGTTAGATGTTGAGAAGTGCTTTGAGATAATCTATTCAAAGGATAAGGGAAGGAATAGCAAATCAGATTTTGCCTTCGAGTTATTAAACACTATTACATCAAATCCACAAGTCGAGTTTTCTGTACCGTCCTACATATTAGAGGGATTCATATTTGTTAATGGCTAACACACTACAAATTAAAACAACTCAGCACATGCAACCTAATTTGAGATTGGTGAAAGCAGGTCCGGGAGCGGGCAAGACATACAACATGGTTAATCAAATAATGTGTGTATTGCCAAACTTAAAGCCACATGAAACATGTGCTATCATAACGCACACTAATGCAGCTTCAGAGGTTATCAAAAAACGATTATCCTCTAGACTAATAATTCCGAATAATGTATTCATAGGGACGATTCATAGCTTTCTAAATGAGTTTCTGGTTATTCCGTTTTTTAAACTGAACTTTAGGGCATTATTCCCAGACAAGTCAATAAACGAACCGGATTCTCTGGTTTTTCGTGAAGCCTTGGGCTTTTCTGATAAACCGGGAGTAAACTTTTCTCAAGAAAAAAAACTCCTTCAGAAAGGGATAGTACATTTTAGAACAACAATTTGGACTGCTCTTGAGTTAAGCAAGAAAAGTTCTATTGCCCAGTTGATTATATCGAAGATTAGGTATCTTTTTGTTGATGAATTTCAAGACGTGGACCCTCATGAGCTGTCAATTCTTGAAGTGTTTCTTCATAGAGGTGTATGCTGCTATTTTGTTGGAGACGTCAAACAGAAACTACTCTCAACCTATACAATACCTCAAAGGACAAGATGTGGAAGAGAAAATCCTTTCCGGTTCTTGTTAGAAAAATACCCAGACTATGTATCTGATGAACATGCCAATCATAGATCAACAGAACAGATAGTAGGATTTCTAAACAATTTTGGGGAAGTGCAGCAGGAGAATTCGTCAAACTATCATAAGAACCCGATTTATTTCATTACTAATACAGACATTGAACAAGCCTATGATTCTTTCAAGGGTATTGTTTCAAAAAGAGAGCTTTGTGGTGAAGTCCAGCCACTAGATAAAGTTGTTCTCGGATACTCATTCAAAGCAGATTCACGTAAGAAACCGATTCAGAAATGCTACGAGTTTGTAACGAAGGTTGGCTTAAGACATGTCACGTATAATCACAGAATACATACGACAAACAACATTATTGAGTTAGAATCTTTCCTTAGAAGATCATCTGGTTTAACTACTTATGATATCCAGAAGATCTTTGACAATGATCTTATCTTATATCGCCAGTTAATATGGTGTCTATACAATGGAATGATGTCAAATAGTAGAATAAATTTCTTTATTAGTAATTCCGATGACCTTTGTAGTGCTGTTCAGTATTGTATAAATAGTCTGTGTAAGAACTATCGGGATTATCTTAAAATCGATGATTCGAAAAAGGGCTACGGATGTAAGGTACCTTCTTTTATTGAAGATGTGTTCTCAAGGCAAAGTAAAACAAGAAAAACTCAAGCCGTTGATACTGATGCATATTTTTCGACAATACATTCATTCAAAGGTCTTGAAGCTTCATGCGTATTTTTGATTGTCAACTCCAATGCCCTGCTAAAGAGCTTTATAGAGACAGATAGATCTGTTCAAAACCAGAACTCAAATCTGGGATACGTGGCTTTTAGTCGTGCAAAAGATCTACTATGTATCATGTGCCTTGAGAAGATTAATAAACCTTTAAGAGATAGACTCAAAGCAATGCAGGTTGAATTTGTTTAATAGTGTGCTTTAGGCAGAGAAGTCTATCTTAGAGTAAAACAGATAATGGGCAGATCTCGCACTCTGTAGTATGATTATTGCTAATCCATTTGACATTCTTGCCCACATCTGTTGCACTGATTTTGTCGTGAGCTGCCAAGAACACCTAACTGTGCAATGTTCAGCTTTGTCTTGATGCAGGAGCAGGTTGTTTTAATACCCTTATGGATTTGATCAGGTATACATTCTAACTTCAAAACTATGGTTTCTGGACATTCTGAGTTCTGTTAGCATTCATGAAAAATGACACTTGCAGAAATCGTGTCAGAATATGCAATTTTCGCTGATCTAATTTGCAGATATCCTGTCAAAAACTACTCAAAAGAGTCTTGAAAAGGATGAGTAAGGATGTCATACGATGCGACAGTTTGCAGATTTCGCTGCACAATTTGCATTTTTCGTTGTCACGTTGCACTCTCGTTTAAGCTTTTCTGCTTGCTTCCTTATGAGATGTGGTTGCGATGTGGTTGCGATACCCAGCAATCCGCTGGGAGGCGCAACCACATCGCAACCACATCTAACGGGAAAGAAGGCGGCATGAGGAAAATCTTCCCCATTACATGGGTTTGATTCAGTGGCATAATCCACAAATATCTTGACATCATCTCATCTTTGAGGAGTTTTGTATTTACGGATTTTTAGTCTCGCCCATTCCCGCCCTCACGCTCCGTAATAGTGCATATTATGCTCAAACACCCCAACCAGGAGGAAAGATGCGTATAACCATCACTTTGTTGCTGTTTACCCTGTGCGGCAGCCTCTTTGCCATGCCAATTGTAACGGACGCCATCGTGGGTGAAGTGCTGCAGGCAGAGGTATCAGAAACCCGTTATGTGGCAGGTCATTATGTGGGTCATGATGAAACTGACACAATCAATCACCTCACAGTTTGGAATATAGAAACTCCCGGATTCCCTCAAAAGGGATGCACAATTTCCGAGTTTTACTATGTTGATTATTATGCCTACACCAAGTTCAAAGTGTGGCAAAACTATCTTATTTACACATATCACTGGGGTTTGACCATTGTGGATATTGATAATATCTATTCGCCCACCCAAGTGTATCGCATCCCCATTAACGGGATTTACTCCTTTGAAATCATCGATCATTATCTGATTATCGGCTGGCAGGATGGCAGTTTGAAGGTTTATGATATTTCCACTCCTGCCAATCCCCTGTATATGGGCAGTTTTGATGCTCAAGCATCGGTTTGGAAGATGTGGAGCACAGGGAACAAGCTCTTGGTAAGCTGTGGTCATTATAGCTATAACACCTTGAAAGGATATAGTTTGGATGGTGGCATCCTTACGGAAATCTGCTCTTTGGAAACCGGAGAACAAGTGAGCTATGCAGGCATCTCCTGTGGCAAATTGATGTATAAAAACCTACAAAAAGTGATGAAGACCTACAACTATCAAAACCTGCCACAACCGGTATTTCTCCACAGCTACCCAGCCCACACTAATATCATCTGTGGCACAAACAGACTGGCATCCATGGACGGCCATTCCCGCATTAAAATATTGAACTATAGCGAGGACGATGGCCTCACGGAAGAAATGTTCTATGATTTATCTCACCTGAGGGCAACCACCAACAACCTCTTTTACTTCAAGAATGGACGCCTCTATTTTGAATTGGCGCAGTCTTTGTTTTTCATCCTCGACCTCCGGGATGTGAGCGAAGAGCCCTCCCTCATTGGCAATTATCAGGACGGTAGATCGTATGAAACGGTAAAGGTATCAAAGACGGCAAACCGGGTTTATACCCAGAATAACAGCCAGATGCGCTGCTTTGATATCAATCAGGATTACACTTTATCCGCAGCAGAGTTCTTTGCTCCTCTCGAAACTGTATATGCCACAGAAATGAAAGATGATTATATCTACTATCAGTGTTCATCCCCGGGTTCCTCCTCCCACCTGAAGAGCGTGAATGTCACCAGTCCTGATGAGCCCGTCCTCTTGTCATACACTCCCATTGATAACAAGGGATTCCTAAGGGTTAGCGGCTCCAGTCTGTACTCTGGGGATAACTCTCATATTGAAAAATACATGATTGGAAATAATGGCACGCCACAATGGCAAAAACAACTTTCTCACGCGGTACAGGCGGGTCAAACAGACTATCAGGTTCATTTCTATGATATTGTCTGTATGGGCGATATGGATTACGGGGTGGGTATCTTTGGAGGTATACTCGAGGGCTACTATCCAATACTTGTTTGCTGGCGTCCCAATGGCACTGCCGAAGCACACTTCCTCACCAGATATTGCCGCAGACTGGAGGTGTTGGACAATTATCTTTACCTTATCACCAAAGGCATTGATGTGTATTATGTGGGGGCAAACGGCTCTCCCATCTTTGTGGATAATTTCTATAATCATTCGATTTACAATCAAACCGAATATTCCAGCCTCGTAAATGATAGATATCTTTACGTGAGTTTTTCGCTCACCAATACCATCGGCTGCTTTGATCTGATAAACCGCACCAACCCCACACTAATCAACACAGTGCGCCATAGCACCCTCAGCCATGAATTTACCTTCAATAAGAACATCTTGATCACAGCTTTGGGAGATTATGGCATCAGCCAACACATCCAGCCCAACCTCACCCATATCCAAGACGAGCTCATCCCCACGGCACGGATATTAGACACATATCCCAATCCCTTCTCAGACCGTCTCTACATAGATTTCACTTTGGATAAGGCCGCCAGCACAACCCTCGAAATCTACAATATCAAGGGGCAAAAGGTGTATTCAAACAAGCTGGAACACAGCAAATCAGGATTCAATTCCACCTTCTGGAACGGTGCTGATAACAGAGGCACACCCTGTGCGCCGGGAGTCTATTTGATGAGGATAAATAGCGGTGATACGGTGCTGAAGGGCAAATTCACCAAGATCAAATAGCCTTTTGATCAGTCCTTGATTTTGGCGGTGATAAAGTTTATCAGCTTATCGGGCATATAGCTGGTTTTTGCCTGCCTCAAGCCCGGCAAGCCTATATCCTGCTCCCGGTTTAACCACTTGTATTTTCCTTGCAGATATCTGGCGGTTTCCCAGTTAATCACCTGGGCGCTGCCCTTTTTGAAGGGATCAAACTTTTCAAAATGCACGGTTGCCATATCCTCGGTTTGCGGGCTGAAGATGGAATATGCCACGATGCGCTCCTGATGGCAGATGATGATGCCATCCACGGGCAGATGCTCCCACATATCCAATGTGTTTTGGATAGCCTTCATCTCCGTATTCAGATATATCCCCTCCACCTCGCGCTCCCGCTTCCATTTTTGGGTAAATTGCAGGATCGTCTGCCTCCGTGATGCGCTCAAAGGCATTACCTTATACTCTGGAAAAGCCCTGCGAAACTGGCTGATGAGGTTCTTTTTCTTGCCCAATTTCTTGCCGCTCAATTCCACCATCTCCTGGGTCTCATACACATAGTCCGCCCAGTCCCGGTCAGTGGCCAGCTCAAACATATCCTCCATCTGCGGCTTGGCATCCAGATATTCATCAGGAATCAAGATCAGCGAGGCATTGGGATTCACCTTCTGCATTTGCCTCAGCAAGTCTTGCAGCTCCTCCGGCTCCATCCACTCTCCCACGGGGAAGAAGACATAGCCATACTGTGGATTATAGAGCACCAACCTCTCTTGATAGGCAAAATATTGATTGTGATAGATGGAGCCCCAGGAAAGCAGGTTGCACACGTTGTAATCACAGGATTCACGGGGAAACCGCCGCAGCCAGCTTTGCAGCATGGGCACGTGCATCAGCTTCACTTCGTGCAGGATGATATCCACACCAGCCACCTCAGCGCTGCTCATACAAAAACGGAGTATAGCCCTTCATCTCAGAAAAGCCAAGGGAATTATAAAAACCTTGGTAACCGGGCTCGGATATCAAACCAATCCACTGCAATCCAGCATCTTTAAGGTTTTGCATCAATTGACGGATAATGGCTTTGCCGAGGCCCTTCCCGCGCCAATCCTGATGCACGGTCACATCCTGAATATAGGCATCGCTCACGCCATCGCTGATGGCGCGCCCCATCCCAATGATGATATCCCCCGTCTTCACTATCACAAAGCTAAAGGAATTCTCCACAATCCCTTGCACCGTCTTCAAATAATTGGGGTTTTCATCTTTCTGCCACCAGCCTGCCAAACGGTAGAGATGTAAGAGCTGGGCATAATCGGCTTCTTTTACTGTAAGTATTTGTATATCATCCATAAAGGGTTTACTCCCAAGTCTGTAAGGCTTTAGCCACAGCCAAAGCCACCTTATCACCTATTTGCATACCTGTAATATTTGTCAACAAAAAGATTATTTTGCCAGCCCTTTGCCTATCTCATCCATCACCTGATTTTGGGCTCTGCCTGTTGGAATATATAAGAAAGATAGGTCTTTTTTGCTTTTGCAGGCTATAATATATAATGGAGGAAATATGACAACAGATAAGAGCTATACACAGCTGCACATCCAGGGAGAGCGGATCGAGATTGAGGTGGAGGGCGTGCCCGTGCATGGCAGGATCACCCTGCGCGATAGAAGCAGCATCGGAGTAAAGATCATCAGTCCCTATACCGGCATCTCAGAACTCTCTGGCAGCATACCCGTGATATTAGGGCAGTTTAAGAACTTCCTGGGCTCCAGGGGTGATGAGAAGGCTGCCAGCCTTTTGAGCCAGCTATATCGCTTCTGCCTTTATGCTCAGGAACACAAAGACAGGCTGCTGACTGCGTTGCAGGATTTTAAGTCCAAGCTTGACTACGCACAGCACTTGGCTCCAAAGGTGAAAGACTTGGCACAGCGCAAGACAGCCATGCAGGAAGACCTACGTGCCATCAGAAAGGAGCTAAAGGCAGGCAAGATGGATAATATCGAGTACCAGCGCAGGATTGGACCCTTGAAAAAGAGCTTGGAGCTACTCTCAGAAGAGATGAGGGTAGATTCCCATGCCATCTTCAAAGCCAGCTTCACCAGCTTCAAAGATACACCAGTTTGGGAGCTAAGGCATGATACTGTACTCAAGTATTTGGAAGGACTTGCAGAATCTGAAAGACCTTAAGCCAAAACTTTAATCACAATTCGTGTAAACCGAGGTTCCCAAAATCCCCCCCTTTCTGGAAGTAAATTTGCATACTATACCTTGTCACCATAGTTTCAAGAGAGGTAAAAATGCAGAGATATTATCAGCTTATCGTATTGATCTTAGCTTTTTGTATGGCTGTGGGCTTTTCCCATGCCCGCATCCCCAGAAAGCCCTGGATGCCATCCCACCATAGCTTTCAGACGGAATCCCGCGCCGATTCCCTCACCGGTTTTGATGTACAAAAATACGAGATCACCCTCAGCATCGATGATCAAGCCAGAACCATTGAGGGCAACGTGTTGGCAACCGTTTTGGCAGTGGAGAGCCTTTCCCAGATCAGCTACGAGCTCAATTCTCTCACGGTTTCCAGTGTTCTCGTTAATGGCACCCCTGCATCTTTTACCCACAGCAATGGCATTATCCAGATCAGCCTCAATATCACTGCCGGCCAAACCTTTACCACCCAGGTATTCTATTCTGGAGCCCCACAACTGAGCGATAACGTCTATCGAGTGGGGATGATCTTTGGCACAAACACAGTCTTCACCATCTCCGATCCCGATGCCGGGCGTCAGTGGTGGCCCTGTTACGATCACCCTTGGGATAAGGCGATTGTGGATTTGCATATCACCATGCGGTCAGACTGGCTGGTAGCTGCCAACGGTCTGCGCGATGCAATCGTAAACAACGGCGATGGCACTAACACCACCCACTGGCTGGGCTATCACCCCATGACCACCTATCTGGTCTGCGTGACGGCTGGTCCCTATGTGGAAATCCCGCAAACCTCCGGCGATACTCCCATCCAAAACTTTGTGATGCCCCATCAATACAACAACGCTCTGGTGGATTTTACCCATGTGCCGGATATGATAGCGTATTTTGGAGATATCTTCGGTGCCTATCCCTTTGAGAAATACGGACATACCGTGGTGAATATGAGCACCTTTGGCGCCATGGAACATCAGACCATGACCACCTTGGGCAGTTATATCATCACCGGCGACGGCAGCCAGGAGCTGGTGATAGCCCACGAGCTGGCGCATCAATGGTATGGCAATGCCGTCAGTTTTCTCACCTTCAAAGACGTCTGGCTCTCTGAAGGCTTTGCCACTTATAGCGAACACCTCTGGACGGATAAGCGCTTCGGCTGGGATGCAGCCTGCGATTACGTCCTCTCCAGCTACCATCAATACTACAAAAGCTGGGAAAACAACAACGGCCCCAAGGTGATCTACGATCCCCCCTTCAACAGCTATTTCTCCCCGCCCTCCTACGAAAAAGCCGCCTCCGTGCTGCACATGCTGAGGCTCAAAATAGGCAATGATGCATTCTTTACCCTCATCAACCAATGGTTTGAGACCTATAAACACGGCTCTGCCATCACCGCCGAATTCCAGGCTATGGCAGAGCAGATCAGCGGCATGGATTTGCAGCAATTCTTCCAGCAATGGATATTTGGCTCCGGCATTCCCAGCATCGAATACAGCATTTGGAACAACGACGCCAGCGATAGCCCCGGCAAAATCATCGCCCGCAGCAGCTCCCCCACCGCCACTTCTTTTGATCTGGAAATCCCCTTCCGCATCACCACTGCCAGCCACAGCGATTCCCTGGTAGTCTTTGCCACCCCTCAGGGGCATACAAACCACTATTCCACAGCCATTTCACCCACCTCCACCATCAGCCCCAATCACAACCACTGGACCCTTTTGAGGGATATCACCCAGCTGCGCCCCGCATTGGTGGAATGCCTTGCCACAAACGGCGCCGTCCTGCTTTCCTGGTCTGCCTTTTTGGATGATGCCACCTTGCGCTACAACATTCATCGCAGAGCGCAGGGAGGCGATTGGATATTGGTCAATCCCACACCGATTGAGGATTTCAGCTATCTGGATGCCTCCGCCCAAAACGGAATCGAGTATGAATATTGTCTCACCGCCGTGGACGCGGGCGGCTGGGAAACCATGTTTTCCGATCCCCACAGCGCCACCGCTTATGATTTTTACCTATATGACGGCCTCTTGGTGGTGGATGAAACCAAAGACGGTAATGGCGCCACCGCCAATCCCACAGACCTGATGGTGGACGCTTTTTACTATCACGCCCTGCAGCCTCTGGTTTACTATACATGGGATGTGGCAGAGCGGGGCTTGCCCGGTTTGGATAATCTGGCAAGCTATCAAGCCGTGCTGTGGCATGCCGATGATTTTAGTGAAAACCTGCTGGTGGATCATCATCAGGTATTGGCTGGCTATATCCTTGGTGGAGGCAAGCTTATCCTTTCCGCCTGGCGCAGTCACGGTGTCTTCCCTGATTCATTTTGGCAAAGATTTGCCGGCGGCATTACCCCCGTTTTCAACAATGCCGCCTCCCTCATGGCAGCCCACAGCCATATCTATCCCTCTCTGCTGGTGGATCAGGACAAAATATTCTCAGTATGGAACCAGATGCTGCCCTACGTCTATACCTTCGAGGATGCCCAAACCCCGCTTTATATCGCACAAATGCCAGAATCCAATCCCAACAGCGGCCAATGTGTGATCTTCCGTCATGATCAGGAGCACAATGACGGCTCTCTGGTGATGTGCGGCTTCCCCCTCTATTATATGCAAGCGGGTGGAGTGCGCGGCTTTTTGCAGGCTTTGATTAGCGATCTGGATATTCAAACCTCAAACGATCTCCCGCCTTTGCCCCAGCTTCCAGCTAGTATCGATGTATATCCCAATCCCTTCAACCCCAGTGCCACCATCAGCCTCTACCTCCCCCAATCCGGCACCGCCACCATCGAGCTGTATAATATCAAGGGACAGCTGCAAAAGAGCCACACCCTCAACCACATCAAGGCCGGGGATCATCAAATTACCCTGGACGCCACCGATAGCCGCGGCAATCCCCTGCCCTCCGGAATCTATCTGATCAGGCTGAAAACGGCATCCAGCCAAATCGTTAAACGCATCACCCTCTTGAAATAAGGATATATACAATGGATTCACGCCCCAGTTGGCAACAGTATTTTATGCAGATGGCCCTTCTTGCCTCCCAGCGCAGCACCTGTTTGCGGCGCAAGGTGGGCGCCATCCTGGTAAGAAACAATCAAATCCTCTCCAGCGGCTATAATGGCAGCCCCAAGGGCATCGCCCACTGTGCTGAGGTGGGATGCCTGCGCGAACAGCTGAAGGTTCCCGCCGGACAGAACCACGAACTCTGCCGCGGCGTGCATGCCGAACAAAACGCCATCATCCAGGCGGGCATCAACGGCTCCAGCACGTCCAATGCCGATCTGTATTGCACCCATCAACCCTGCAGCATCTGCGCTCGCCTCATCATCAATGCGGAAATCCGCACCGTTTACGTGGCATATCCATATCCTGACAAACTGGCGGAACAGCTTTTCCAAGAAGCGGATATCACCCTCTATCACCTTGATACAAAAAGCTGGGAGGTAAGCAGGATAGTATAGGGAAATCAAAAAGACAAGGTTTGAGCGTTATATAGATCGACGCTTCCCTGTCCACTGTTCACTATCCACTAAGCACGCGTAGCGTGCCTAAAATCTGTGGTTTATCCACAGGGGTTACATGCGGAGGTTTGGGCATCAATAGATGAATATACCTGTTTTTTTGAAAAGATATTGTGCCGCCCTATTTGAATGCTATTCATCACATTACACAAGTATGAGAAGCGACAATACATGAATCCAGTTATTTTATGTTTGCGTAACTGTTGATATTGGATATACTTTAAGAGCTGTCAAAATTTCCAATACGCACAATTTGGGGCTTTGGCAATTGCATTAGCTCCGAAGCCCGGCATTTGGCATGTCGGCAGAATAAGCCACTTGTGGCTGCAACAAAAACACATAAGGAGATTTAGAATCATGAAACGCTGGATTCTTGTTTTAATTACGTTTTTGCTCGCCTTTAATTTGGCGGCGGTAATATATTCCTCCCCAGCAGGAGGATTTTGGAACGATACAAGCACCTGGGTGGGAGGAGTGGTTCCCACCATCAACGACGATGTGGTTTTGGTGAGCACTGTGTATCCCACTTTCAGCAGCAGCCCAACTCACTGTAACAACCTGACTATCGAAGCAAATGGCAAACTAACAAATTATAATAACAGCAGATATCTGCACGTGCATGGAACGCTGATCAACAACGGTGAAGTGGAAAGAACCAACGATGCGGGACAAATTATTGTTTTCACCTATGGCGATATTATCAATAATGGCTTGATGATGCCCACAGAACTATATTTGGAAGGTTATGCTGGAAACAATCTCACAAATTCCGGAATCTTTGCTCCCTCCTTATTGAAGGGAACAAGTGCAAGTTCAGCCTTGTATCTGCAATCAAATCTACACATCCCCGGCAACGTGACGGTGGATATGAGTGGAGGCAAGATATATCTGAATCACTCTGGCACACACAATTTCAGTGTTGAATCAGGAAATGTGCAAAACCTGGAATTTGTGGGCGGAAACGGTGCCAAATTCACCGGCAACACTGGCACCAAAATGGTCAGTATCACCGCCAACGAATTGGAGATTGACGGGGTGGTGCAAATGAGAGGAACCAACAGCTTTGGCACCCTGACAAACTGGGGAATCATCGATAACGTAGCAAGCTATTCGTTAGACATAAACGTGAGTGACGTGCTTTACAATCACGGAACAATCACCCGGAAAACGAGTGGAAGCACAAACCTTAACCTTCAGCGCGATTTGTACAACTATGGCAATCTCAACGCCTCGCAGGTGAGATTTGTAGCACCCGGTCCGCATCAGATCTATCAATCGGATACCGCAGGCGATATCACCAGCCCCACCTTCATAGCTGTGGCGGAAAGTGGCAATTTGGAAATGCTTTCCAACCTCAGGTTCAAAAACAGCGTTGTGAATTTGAACAACAACACCCTGATGATGACACATAATGGCGTGGATTATGGCATCACCTTCACTGGCGGAACCTTCAAAAACGTTGTGATTGCAGGTAATGGGGAAAACTATGTCAAAGGTATTCCCAACGACAGCGAAGTGACCATGAGAATGGAGGATTTTGTAGCTGACAACCTGGAAATTCAAGGGGAAATTTACTTTTTGAAATCCAATCAGGTAACCGGAACCTTGGTGAACAATGGCATCATGAACACTCAAGCGAGTTATACACACAATCTTACCGTGGGCAGCAAGCTGGAAAACCATGGCACGATCACCCAACTGAGTAATAGCAGCACATATCTGTATTTGGATGGAGATTTTTATAATTATGGCTTTACCGATGCCAGACAAATCTACCTGACCGCCTCGCATGACCATAAACTGTATCAAGATGGCGATGGCTACAGCATCTCCAGTTCCACCCTCACGGCTATGGCAGGCAACGGCACTATCGAATTGTTATCAAATTTGAATTTCAAAAACAGCACCGTTTATTTCAACAACAACACCCTGGTCATGAATCATAACGGGGTGGATTATGGGATGAATATCATGGGCGGAACCATGAGAGATGTATCTCTATCCGGCAACGGCTCAAACTATATCAAGGGCGTTGTGGACGAAAACGAAAACCAGATGAAATTCATCAATTTTAATGCCAACAACCTGGAACTAAAGGGGGAACTTCAACTTTGGGGTAACAATAATGTTTCCGGCGTCCTGGTAAACAATGCCTTCATGACCGTTACGGCTAATTATACAAACACCCTTACCGTGGGCACCAAGCTGGAAAACTATGGCAGCATCACCCAACTGAGCAACTCCACCGCAAATCTGTATTTGGAAGGGGATTTTTATAACTATGGCTATATCGATGCCAGACTGATTGGGCTGAAAACGCCAGGTCCGCACCAGTTATATCAATCCAGCTCTGCAGATATCATCAGGAGCCCAAACTTTACTGCTGTGGCAAACAGCGGCAACATCGAATTACTATCAAACTTGAGATTCCAAAAAACCAATGTTGAACTGAACAACAATACCTTGATTATGAACAAGAATGGAATCGATCGCAGCATCTTTTTGACAGGCGGCAGCCTCCAAAATGCCGTGATTACCGGTAGTGGAGCGAACTATATCAATGGCATCTTCAATGATAACGGGGCTCCCCCCATTTTGCATAGCCTGCAAGCCGATAATATCGGTTTTGCTGGAGAGATATTATTGCGGCAAACCAATACATTTACCGGTGTCTTCAAAAACCATGCAAACGTGGGTGTACCCCAGAGTTACAGCGGCACCATAAACGCCAATGGTGCTTTGGAAAACTATGGCAACCTCACCAAAGGAAACGGTTCATTAACCGTGAATGTGAGAGATAACCTGTACAATTATGGCAATATCGACGTCAATTACGTTTATGTAAATGGAACCCAAAACCAATATATCCGCAACGCAGGCACCATCAACTGGAGCGGAAAATTGTATCTGGTGTCAGATATTGGATCCGCTCAATGGTGGCTGGATGGAGTGATGATACAAAGTAGCTATACTGCCAACTATAATGCGGACCCTGCTATTTTGGGCACTTGGAGACCATACAATGTAAACGGGTATGGCAGACAAATTGTGATTGGAGACGGAACCAGCCTGGTGACGCCCCAAATCGTGAGCTTCAATGAAACAAATGGAATCCTGCGCCTTACCTGGCATCAGGTGCCAGATGCCTTGGCTTATACAATTTGGGCGGCAGAAACTCCGGATGGGGATTACACCCCTTATATCGAGTTCATCAACGATTATGATCTAACAGATGGCGTGGTGATACAGGATATCATGCCGGATGTGAATGCGCGCTTCTTCCGTATTACAGCCATCAATTGAGCCTCCATAATTAGTCTGTCTGCTCAGACTGTATTCTGGCCAAACAAAAAGCTCCCACCCCAGATGGTGGGAGCTTTTGTAATTGGTTGCGATGCAACTATCTATTCGTTGCGGTTTCTGCGATTACGAAAAGCTGCTTTTTTGGCTTTGCGGCATTCGGGGCAGCGTTGGGGCTCGTTGAGCAAGCCTTTTTCCGCGTAGAATTCCTGTTCGCCTTCGGTGAACAAGAAATCCTTGCCACAATCTTTACATTGTAAGCTCTTGTCGGCCATGGGTCTCTCCTATGTTTTTGGGGATTTAGCCATTCGTGTCTGAGGTTCGCCATGAAACAAGCGGAGGACTCATGGAATGTTAAATCACGTTAATTTAAGCACACAATTAATATCTCAATTCTTGTCAATTGTTTTCTTTATGGGCAGGGATTTTATTGATTTTTAGAGCTTTATCCACCATAAAAAAGAGTACCCGCACGTTGGTCTCATGCGGGTACGGGCCATATTTTATTTGTTTTGATTAGAAGCTGGTTTTATCCACGAAGTTGAAGCCATCAATGAGGAGGGAAGGGATGCTGGTGGAGGGGGAGACGGCTTCGTTGGGCCCCAAAGCCAGGATGCGGCGGGTGGCTTGGTAGGGGATTTCGTTAAAGCGGAGGTTGTTGATGGCGTGTTTCACCTTTCCATCCTCAAAATAGAGGACGCCGTCGCGGGTCATACCCGTGAGTTCACCCACCTTCATATCCACGGGGCGGATATACCAAAAGCGGTTGATAATGAGGCCTCGCGGCACCATCTTCATCATTTCCTCTTCGCTGGTATTGCCGCCGGGAATGTAGAAATTGAAGTATTCCTTGGGTTCGTGCCCCTGCTTTTGTGCCCAATAGCGGTTGGAGGGCATATTGTGGATCACGCCGTTTTCTATCCAGGTGATTTCCTGGGAGGGAATGCCTTCACTGGAGAAGGAGGAGGCGGTGATATCAGGATTTTTGAGGGTGCTGTAGAGGCTGAAGTTTTCGCCAAAAAAGAGTTTGCCCATCTGGCCGGTATAGGGGGTGAAGCCTTCATCGCTCTGGCGGCGGTTCATCATCCAAGCCATATAGCGCAATAGCTCTCCCAAAGCCGATGGCCTCAGGATCACCGCTATTTTCTCGGCATCCATGCTCTGTTGATTCACCAGGCTTTCCAATTGGTCTTGCAGACGGTCGAACTCCCGCTGTGGATCAAAGCCGGCATAAGACTTTGCCGCAAAGGATACCTTGGTCTCGCTTTCGCCCTTTTTCAGCGTCATGGAGTGTCCAAAGCTGGTGGAGGCATCATAGCCCAAAAAGCCGCCTTTGGTAAAGAGGAGTCGTTCATAATGGTGCTTTTCCGTCATTCCAGACACGCGTGCATCCATTGTCTTTGCCCGCTGGATCACCTGGTTTACATATTCCACCATTTGTTTGGGATCCAGGTTTTTGGTGGCTGGATCACAATTATCCACCTGCGGGAGCTGGGCAGCCGGCGCAGTGCCGATATATTCAGGATCAGGTTGGTTCAGGCGGGCTATATCCTGGGCGGTTTTGATGAGGTGATCCAGGGTGTGGGGATCATCCTGATTCACGCTGGCGCTGCCGGTTTTATTGTCAAACGCCACATTCAGTGTGATATCGAGATCGGGGCCTGCCAGATGCTGGGTAATCCTGTTTTGGGCAAAGCGGGTCTCGTGGTTGTCCCCACCCATTATGTGGAGGCTATAATCATCGGCTTCGCAGTGTGTTTTGATGTATTGGACTATCTTTTCAAAGCTGGCATTCATTGTGAACCTCCCACGCGGATATTGCGGAATCTGGCAACGGACGAGCCGTGGGTCATGCGTGCCGTTTGCGAGGGCTGACCCTTGCCGCAATTGATCACGCCGAATGGACGCCAGAAACGCTCGTCACAGATGGCGTCACAACTGTTCCAGAATTCCGGATTGTTGGATTTGTACAGTACTTTTTTGAGGGGTCGGTGCAGTTTGCCATTCTTGATCTCCCAAAAGAAATCACCGCCAAACTGGAAGTTGACCCTGTGTTGATCGATACTAAAGGAGCCTCTGCCTTGGATATACACGCCGTCTTCCGTATCTGCAATCAACTGGGAGGGCGTGAGCGGCTCTTTGCCCGGCAGCATATAGAGGTTGGGAATGCGGTTGATGGGCTGATCATAGTAATAGGTGGCACGGTTGCAGCCGCGGGAATAGCCCAGGCCTATTTCCAGGGCGGTATCGCGGGTACTGCCATATTCCTGCAGGATGCCGTCTTTGATGATATGCCACTTTTGGCCGGGAACTCCGTCATCATCAAAGCCATGTGTGGCAAGGCCGCCACAGAGGGTGTTATCGCCCACAAAGTTGACTATTTCAGAGCCGTAGCGGTAGTTGCCCAGCTTTTCCGGGGTGGCAAAGGATATGCCGGCAAAATCGGCTTCCCAGCCCAAAACCCTATCCAGCTCGGTGGGGTGTCCCACGGATTCATGCATGGTGAGCCCCAGGTGGTTAGGATCCAAGACGAGGCTGCGACGCTGTTCTGGTCCCAGCGCCTCCGCCTTCACCTTGATGAGGGCTTCTTCTGCTATCTGGCGAGCTTTATCCATCAGGTCCAGCTCCAAGATCCACTCCCAGCCGGTGGCTCTGCCGCCTTCATCAAAGGTGCGGCTTTGGCTGTCTTCGGCGTGAACGGCGGTGGCGGTGATCATGGGATCAATCCACTGTGTATTCAGCTCCAGACGGGTGCCCAGGGTGGAGGCAAAGAGCTTTTCATCCTTGTGTGAGACCAAAAAGAACCTCGCACTCTGGATGCCTTCATAGCTGAGCAAGGTGCGGTTTACCTCCATCATCAGATCCACCTTCTCGGTGAGGGGCACACAGAAGGGATCGATCTGGACGGGGGTGTTGTATGTGGCGATATAGCTGCGTTCTGGAGCCAGGCGCAGCTGCTGTTCCTTGTTCACCAAAGCGGAAAGCCGGGCGATATCGTATGCTTTTTGCACGGTTGCCAAGACGGCTTCTTCGGTGAAGACCTTGTTATGAGCAAAGCCCCAGGCACCATCCTTGAATACGCGGATGCCATAACCATAGATCTGGTTGTGGGAGGTGTTTTTGAGGCTAAGCTTTTGCAACATCACCACTTCATCTGTGGTGCGCTGCACTCTGATATCGGCATATTCTGCGCCCAAATCCAGGGCTTTGCCGATTGCCAAATCCAAATAACGCATCTTCTCTCCTTTTTATATTGGAATTTATTTTAGCTACAACAAGTCTGACAAACCGCTCACCATACCCAGAGCAAAACCAAAAATCACTACATACAATACGAAGACTATCGCCATGAAAACTAATATTGCCTTGGCATAGTTGCTGCGGTTGGGATTGCCTGCTTTATCCACAGCCCATACGATGAGTAAAATGATATTAACCAGAGGTATTCCTAACAGAAATATGGTTAACAGCCATTCTGAAACCCTCATTACGGGTGCGTGCATCATCTCCTGATTTTGATGTCCATACGGATTATATCCTTGTTGATCCTGATTATACATCGTCCATCTCCTCATACTTTGTGTATGATAACCATATATATTTCCAGCCCATATTCGTCAACAAATAGCTCTTACGCTGTGAAAACAATCAATTCTTTCTTGACAGCAGAGCAGAAATGGAAATATATGAACACACATACAGCAATCCTGAAGCAGGCATCGTTTAGTGTTGCCTGCATGGAAGATAAATAAAATATACGAGGCTTATCCCCAGTTGTGAGTATAAGCATGTGGATAGATGTGGATAACTGCTTTTGGAAAAGATATTCACAGATCAATGTGGATAACTATCGCTCAAAAGCCCCACTTATCCACAGGTAATCCACAGATTGGGAGATGAACCGCAAGATAGAAAACACCGAGGTTTAAAAAAAACATTGACCGTTTATCCACTTATCCACAGTGACTACTACTAATACTAATTTAATAAATCTAAATTATTAGGATTATATAATATGGAAAGAATGATGAAGATAACCGGCTTGCTGATCCTGATTTTAACAAGTCTGATAGCATGCACACGCAAGAGCAATCCCACTGGCAACAGCTTCAGTGATGTGGAGCCAATTATCTTTGTGGATGAGGAGAGCTTTGATCTTGGCTTTAGTTATGGATTGGATGTAAATATCAAAGGCTCGGAAAGCAACCTCCTCTGTGGTGATTATAATGGTATGCAGGCAGCTGCCATCATGCAATTTGTCTCTTTGCCCCAGGATTTTGTGATTCCCACCTCCAAGAGCTATGCGGATTCCGCCTGGATCAAGCTCACCGTATTGCGTCAGGCACCGATTGCCGAGAGAAATCCCACCACCCTCACCCTCTATAAAATGGATCAGCACTGGCGAGAGGATTCCGCTCATGAGGTGATGGATGTCCCTTTGCAGCAGATTGGAGAGAGCTTTACCCTGCCGGATAGCATCAACACCTCCGGAACCGACGTCAAGATACCCTTCCCCATAGATGTTCTCACAGCCCTCAATGAAGCCGGGGAGGACAGCCTTTCCATTGTGATCAAGACCAATGCCGATGCCTTCATGGAATTTCGCTCCATCTCCACTGCCGGGCGCGGACCCCAGCTCAGGTTTAAATACCGCAAGGTGGATGAAGACGGCAACGTGGCAGATTCCGACAGTGAATACTCCCTGGCTGCCAGAAAAGACAGCTATTGGGTGAAAGGTGCCCAAAACCAGGTGCTGGAGGACGAGTGGATCATCGGCAATCTCAGCCCCAGCCGCATCTTTATCAGATGGGTGGATAATTGGAACCACTTCAAGGATGCAGATGGCAATGTATTATCGGAGCCAAGGCGCAAACAGGTGACCATCAACAAGGCGGAGCTAATCTTCCACACCAAATCCAACCCCTATTATGGGGACCTCACCCCATACTCCATCAAAGCCGCCATGGTGTCAGACAGCATAGATACAGCGATGCATATAGCCGATGAGGACATGAACGAAAGCATCCTGGGCAATATCTCCGTGGTAAAGGATGGCACCATCAGGGTGGATATCACCGCCTTTATGCAGGGTATCGTCAATGGGAAAAAGGATAACCATGGCTTTGTGATCCACAGCACTCAGGAGATGAACAACTTTGGCATCCTGGAGTTGGAACACTTCCTTAACGCTCCCGAAGGCAAGAAACCACAATTGAGGGTGATTTACACTCCACCATTCCTTTAAAAAAAACAATGAAAAGACTCTGTTATTTGATACTGCTGGTTGCCCTTCTTGTCACGCTTTCCTGCAAAAAGGAAAAAGAAGCTGTGACCCCCGCCGCACAGGTGGGCTCCCAGATTCTCTCCCTACAAAGCTTTCGCGCAAACTTTAGCGATGAACAATGGAATGCGATGGATGCCAGTCAGCGCAAGAAATATCTGGAGGATTGGGTAAATCTCACTTTATTGGCAAATGAAGCCGATGCCTTGGGTTTGAGCGATGATTTGGCAATCAAACTGAAGATGGAAAACGCCGTCAAGAAAGTGAAGGCGAATGCCCTGATAGCAAACCGTCTCAGCAATATCCACATTGCCGAAGACGAGCTCTTCAATTACTACCGCCTCTATCAGGCAGAATTTAAGGGCAAACTATTGGAATATAACGTGCAAAGAATATATATCAAAGACCAGAATGCAGCTCGTGAACTGGTAAACCGGCTCAAAGGCGGCCTTGATTTTGACGAAGCTGTTCTCACTTATTCCAGCGAAGACCCCGGCATCACCCTGGGTAAGATGGGATTTGTGAGTGCCACCGGAGCGGATTCCCTCTTTTGGATGCAGGCACGCAAGATCAAGGAAGGAGAAATCAGCTACTTCGCCGCCGATGACGGCTTTTATATCATCCGTTACACCGGCACCCAGGAAAGCAACCAGGATGCCGGCTTTGAAGATTTTAAGAGCCAGATCAGAGAGCGCATTCTTGCCGAGCGTCACCAACAGATTTATCAGGATCTATTGCGACAGCTCAAAAACAAAAACCATGATATCTACTATTATTAGGAATACATTATGAAAAAGACACTGTTTGCCATACTGCTCGTTTGCCTGGGGTTTAGCCTGATGGCAAATGACCTGGTGGATAGAATTCTTGCCAAAGTGGGCAACGAAATCATCCTCTTGAGCGATGTGCAAAAGAATATGCTGCAAATGAGAGCGGCTGGCGTTCCCGCAGAACGCATAGACCCCAACGATGTTTTGAGCGAATTGATAGAGCAACGCCTCATCCTGCAAAAAGCACAGGAACTGGATATCAAGCTGAATGACGAGCGCATCCGCCAATATGCCGAGGGCTATATCAAACAGATCAAAGCCCGCTACCCCTCCGAAGAGGAGTACAGGCATGAATTGCAAGCCATGCAGACCACGGAAAGCGAACTCTTGGATTACTATATCACCGTCCTCAAAGAGCAGGCGCTCACAGAGCAGCTGGTGGAGCGCTTTGTAACCTCCAAAGCCATCGTTACCGAAACGGAAATGCGAGAGTTTTATACAGACCACAAGGATAGCCTGGCGGTAAAGCCCGTCACCTGGGAAACGGGAATGATCATGAAAGAGATCAAGCCCAGCAAAGCCGCCCGCAATATCAAACTGCAAGAGATCAACGCCCTGCTCACCAGGGTGATGGATGGGGAAGATTTTGCCACCGTGGCTCGTGAAGCCAGCGATTGCCCCAGCAGCGCCCGCGGCGGAGACCTGGGTTTCTTTGGCAAAGGCATGATGGTAAAACCCTTTGAAGATGCTGCCTTTGATCTTGCCGTGGATGAAGTGAGCGGCGTGGTGGAAAGCGATTTTGGCTTTCACATCATCAAACTCACCGAAAAACGGGGCAAAGAAATCCGCGCCAGCCATATCCTCAAGATAGTGGAACCCTCCCTGGAGGATAGCCTTGCCGCCTGGGACCTCATGGAGGATACCCGCGCAAGTATCATGCAAGGCACAGATTTTGGCAACCTTGCCGCACAGCTTAGCGATGATAAGGAATCCGCCCAAAACCAAGGCATCATCGGCGAATTTGACGAAAACGGCATGCCGGAGCTCTTCCGCTCTGCCATCTTAGGCACAAAGATTGGAGAGCCCACGCCCGTCTTGCACAACGAAGGCACTTTATACATCTTTATGCGCACCCAAGAGCTGGAACAGAGAGTTTATACCTACGACGAAGTTAAGGACGAAATAGGCGCTCTTTTGGCACAGCAAAAGCAAATTGAGGCATACACCGAATGGATAGAAGAGCTCACCAAAGAATCATGGGTGCAGGTATTGCCATAACGCCATGAAATCCAAAAAGCTGTATCACCCCATCAACTTTATCGCCAGCCTCTTAGGCACCGGTTATCTGCCCAAAATGCCCGGCACCTGGGGCAGCCTCTTTTCCTTGGCAATCTACCTGTTGCTGCCGGAAGCATGGTTTATGGACCTGGCAAGATGGTGGTTCACCATGGCTTTTGCAGGATTCATCCTCTTCAGCGTGTGGATCAGCACCTTGGCGGAAAGACGCCTGGGGCACGATGCCCCCCAGATTGTGATTGACGAAATGTGTGGCTTCTTTGTTAGCGTTCTGTGGTTGCCAAAGACGGTGATGTTAGGTATTTGGGCTTTCATCCTCTTCCGGGCTTTTGATATCATCAAGCCTTGGTGGGTGGGCAAAGCCCAGAATTTGCCCCGCGGTTGGGGAGTGGTGGTGGATGACCTGGTGGCAGGCATCTTCGCCAATCTCATCTTGCAGGTGCTCACCCTTTTGGCACCGCAATTCTTTAATATAATATAGGAGATAATATGTTTTATATACTACTACAGGCAGCGGCTCCTGCCGCAGCCCCCGCCCAGGGTCAACCGGCATCCGGCGGTGGCGGAATGAGCATGATATTGCTGATGGGCGGCATGTTTCTCATCATGTATTTTCTGATGATCCGTCCCCAACAAAAGAAACAAAAAGAAACCCAAAAGATGCTGGATTCCCTGCAGGTGAATGACAGAGTGATGACCACCTCCGGCATCCATGGCCGCATTGCCAGCATCAAACCGGATAAAAACATCATTGTGGTGGAAATCGACAGCACAAACCACGTGCGGGTGGATTTTGACCGTTCTGCCATTGCCGGAGTGGTGAATAC
>JAAYJN010000131.1 GCA_012522935.1 Candidatus Cloacimonadota bacterium
ACTCTTTATACACAGGCAGACAGACACGAACTTGAAAACTCAATTAAGTGGACAATAATACAACATAAATAACAGTAATCAATACAATTATAATTACAATAAGTGACTTTTTTGGGGGAATGCCTTGAAAAATTCCTCGCCGTCCTCATTTTTATCCCATCCCAGCCCTTTTGGGTTGCATCCGGAAACATCCCTCTCCTTCCCTATTAGATGCCGTTGCGATGCCGTTGCCTCTCCCAGCGGATTGCTGGGTATCGCAACCACATCACAAGCGCATCTAATGAGAAAGCAAGCAGGAAGGGAAGATACAGGCGCCAACCAGCGCTTGCCCATTAGCCTCACTTGTACCACCCTTGTCTCACCCTTGCTTAGACAAAGGAGAGACAAGGGTGGTTAACGGGGAAGAAGCGGCTGCATTGTACCCCCTGTGCTTTTCACGTACCCCCTGGCTTTTCACGTACCCCCTGGCTTTTAGCCGGGCGTTTCACCGACTTCAGTCGGTTTTAAGTACTTTTGATTTCAACCTTTTACACGTACTATTGAAATAGATTTATGTGACAAATATAGAATGTCGTTTTTGTATTTTATGCTATGTTAAAGAAGTAATAAGACCTTTTTAAAAACCGGTTAAACCAGTTGGAGTTGCTCTTGCGTAAGACCAATGCTACCATGTTGTTACACACTTTTATCCTCGTGCTTCAAAAACCGACTGAAGTCGGTGAAACGCCCGGCTAAAGCCAGGGGATACAAGGCTTTAGCTAAGCCCTATCAACTATCAACTATCAACTATCAACTAAGCCAACTCCCGACTGGCGCCTGGACACCTGCGCCAATTCCTATCTCTTTTTGCCCCCAATCCATCTCCCACGATTGATCTTTGGGATAGAATGACATTTTTCTCTGGACAACAAAACGCATTTGATATTTATGGCTTTAATCGCTTTTCTGCGGTAAAATAATAAGTAATAGGAAATTGAATATGAGTTCTGACTCGGATAACCCTCTGCACAATATTCGCAATATCGGGATCATGGCACACATCGATGCCGGTAAGACGACCACCACAGAAAGAATTCTCTTTTACGCGGGATTTTTGCATAAGATGGGTGAAGTGCATGATGGAAATGCTTTTACAGATTGGATGGAACAGGAGCGTGAACGTGGCATCACCATCACCTCAGCCACGGTCACCTGTGTGTGGAAAGACAAGCGTATCAATATCATAGACACTCCCGGTCATGTGGATTTTACCGCCGAGGTAGAGCGCAGCTTGCGCATCTTGGATGGAGCCGTGGGCGTGTTTTGTGCTGTGGGAGGCGTGGAGCCCCAATCCGAGACCGTTTGGCACCAAGCGGATCGTTATCATATTCCCAGATTGGCTTATATCAACAAAATTGACCGCATCGGCGCCGATTATGAGCGCGTGGTGCAGATGATACACGAGCGGCTCAATCCCAACGCCGTTCCCGTCAATATCCCCCTGGGCAAGGAAGAGGATTTGGAAGGCATCGTGGATCTGATCAGCATGAAGCTGTGGACCTTTGATCCCCTCACCCAAGGTGGAGTGATGCATTTGGAAGAGATTCCAGAAAAACACATGGCGGAAGTGCGCGAAAAGCGTAATGCCCTCTTGGAAGCCGTGGCGGAATACGACGATGAATTGATGATGAAATATCTGGAAGGGGAGGAGCTGCCTGAGGAGCTCATCCGCCGGGCAATCCGCAAGGGAACCATCCACCATGGCTTTATTCCCGTGCTGTGTGGCTCTTCGCTCAAAAACAAGGGTGTACAGCTGCTGTTGGATGCCATCTGCGATTATTTGCCCTCGCCCCTGGAG
This sequence comes from Candidatus Cloacimonadota bacterium, assembly GCA_012522935.1. Classification (GTDB taxonomy): domain Bacteria; phylum Cloacimonadota; class Cloacimonadia; order Cloacimonadales; family Cloacimonadaceae; genus UBA3900. The sequence goes on from JAAYJN010000131.1 coordinate 1,838, forward strand.
GTTCAGCCCTGTATGGGGATGATACCCGGAAATCCTGAAAAGCAGTGTGTGGCACCCGATCCCAAGTCTCCCTTCGTGGCGCTGGCATTCAAGGTGCAAATCGATAAATACGTGGGTAAGCTGGTTTACGTGAGAGTATATGCGGGCACCCTGAAAAAGGGGGCAATGATAGTGAATCAGACCAATGGCAAGCGCGAGCGCGTGGGGCGCATCCTGCAGATGATGAGCAACCGCAAAAACGACCTTGACGAGCTGCATGCCGGTGATATCGCAGCCTTGGTGGGAACCCGTTTTCTGGTAACCGGAGATACCATCACCGATGGTCAAACAGAGATTCATCTCTCCAATATCAATTTCCCCGATGCCGTGATTTCCATTGCCATCGAGCCCCGCACCAAAGCGGATCAAGACAACCTGGCTTCTGCCTTGGAACGCCTGCAGGAAGAGGACCCCACCTTCAAGGTGCATGTGGATAAAGACAGCGGGCAGACCCTGATTTCTGGCATGGGCGAGCTGCATCTGGATATCCTGGTGGATAGAATGAGGCGTGAATTTAACGTTTCTGCCAATGTGGGCAATCCTCAGGTCACCTACAAAGAGACGATTTCCAAGACGGTGACAGCCGCAGAAATCTTCGAGAGGGAGATGAATGGCAAGGGCAATTTTGCCAAGGTGGCTTTCCGGCTGAGCCCCATCTGTCTTGATGATTTGGAGCAAGACCAGAAAAACCGCTTTAGCATCGCCGTGACGCCAGACAAAGTGCCGCAGGAATATTGGAAATCCATCGAAGAAGCAGCGTTGAATGCGCTCAACGATGGTCCCCTCATCAGCGGCTTTGTGGAGCGGGTGCATCTGGAATTGATTGATGGAGCCTTTAACCCAGTGGATTCCAACGAGTTGGCATTCCGCATCGCCACCTCACTTGCCATTGGCAAGGCTCTCCGCGAAGCTGATCCGGTGATTATGGAGCCGGTGATGCAATTAACCGTTCTCAGCCCGGAAGACTTTGTGGGAGATATCATCTCGGATATCAATTCCAAGCGAGGCAGAATAGAAATCCTGCGTCAACACAACCAGTATCAGCAGGAGATCATCGCCAGCGTTCCCCTTTCCGAGCTCTTTGGCTATGCCACGCGGGTTCGCTCGCTCAGCCAGGGCAGAGCCATTTACACACTCGAGTTTAAACAGTTTGAGATAACGCCGCCCACAGTGCAGAGCGCAGTGTTGAGGCGCATCCGCGGTTATGCTGAATAAGCTGTTTGCAAATTGCGTTATCTGGCTTAAATTTTAATATGATATATAAAGGAGTTTGCTATGAAAATCGATCTTAGCTTTAGTGGTGACGTTGCCAGCATGAAGATAGAGGGTATTCTCAATAGCGAAAATGCTCACCTTCTGCAGGAGAAGCTAACGGAAGTGCTCAAATCAGATGCGTTGCTTTTAGAGCTTGATTTTTTTGAATGTCGCAATATCAGCAGCACTGGCATCGGCAAGATTTTGTTGTTTTACAAGGATTTTATCGGAAAAGGCGGAGAAATAGAGGTTATTCGCTCTTCAACCAGCGTGTATGAACTCTTTTCCATGCTCAAAATCAATCAACTCTTCACCGTAAACGCCTGACGCCAAGCCTTCTTATGCACAGAATACTTGTAGTGGATGACAGCCAGAGCATAGTGCTCAGCCTCAGTAAGATTCTGGAAATCAATGGCTATGAGGTGGATTATGCCCTCAATGCCAGTGAAGCTTTACACAAAATCAGCACCAAGAATTATGGCGTGGCTGTGTGTGATATCGAGATGCCGGGGCTTTCCGGATTAAACTTTTTGGAGAAGGTGCGCAAGGAATATGACAACGAGGTGGAGGTAATCCTGATGACAGGACATCTGGATCAGGAGTATTTCCTCCAAGCCATCCGGCTGGGTGCGGCTGATTTTATTCGCAAGCCCGTGGAATCCCAAGTCTTGGTCAATTCCATCACCCGCATCATGGAACGCCGGAATCAAAAGCATGATCTGGGACGTTTCTTCAGCAGCATGCTGCGCACCAATGTTTGTTTTGAGCTGGATCCAAACTTTTATTGGGAATCAAACTTTAGCAAAGCCGTGAATGGCTTTCTGAAACACGCCTTGAGGCTGAAGCGAAACTTTATCAACGAGCTGCTTTTGTGTATGGACGAGATGATCTCCAACGCCATGATCCATGGCACTTTGGAGCTGAACAGTCAACAGCGCCTCTTCAATATGGAAGAGCTGCGCCAGCTGATGGAAGAGCACAAGGAAAGCAGCAACAAAATGGACAGAACCATACACGTCTGCATCGAAATGGACTTGCGTTCCAACACCATCAGCATCAGCGTGGAAGACGGTGGCAATGGATTTGATCATGAGGCATGGCTGCGCAAACTGGAACAGCAGAAGGATGTGAATCAAGGCGCCCATGGGCGCGGCATCTCCATGCTTTATTATCTTAGCGACAAGATTAGTTTTGACAATGGTGGCCGCAAGGTAACCATCACCCGCCGCATCCCCAGGGATTGATTTGTTCAGCCCCCGATGAAGCTTTCCCATCTCTACCGCCACAGCCTATTGCAAGCCAGAGAGCAGGGCGTGCCAGATTCCGCTGTAAAGCTGCTCTTGGCAGAGACCTTAAAGCTGGGCAATGCAGAGCTTGACACCCTGCCAGATAAAGAGATTGGGGCTGATCAACAAGAGCTGTGGCTACAGCGTTTGCAAAGAGTATTAAAAGGGGAACCCGCCCAATACATAGCCCAGCAGGCATGGTTTTGGGGATATGCCCTCAAGGTGCAGCCGGGAGTGCTGATCCCACGTCCGGAGACGGAAGGGCTGGTGGAGCTGATGCTGCCCCGCCTGCAACCAGGCATGAAGGTGCTGGATTGCTGCACGGGAAACGGTGCCATCGCTATCGCCCTCTCCAAGCTTAAGCCTGATATCATGGTATTTGCCACCGATATCAGTGCCTCAGCCATCAATCTGGCTATTCGCAACGCCAGCCTCCACAGCGCTGCCATCAAGTTTTATCAATGTGACCTCTTTCCCTTAGCGGAGCACAACTTCGATATCATCGTCTCCAACCCCCCATATATCAGTGAGGCAGAATACCGGAATCTGGACGGTGTGGTGAGGGATTATGAACCCTCTGAGGCACTGCTATCCGGAGCGGATGGGCTCCACCATATCACACGCATCCTGCAGGAAGCCCCCTTGCACTTGAAAGATGGTGGGCTCTTGTATTTGGAACATGGCGCCACTCAGCGGGAAGCTATCCTCAAGCTGGCGGATTCCACACACTGGAAGCTGGATTATGCCGGAGACGACTTGGCGGGCTTTGCACGCTATCTGGTCTTTTCACACCACAAATAATAAAGCCAACAGCCGGGCACAACCCGGGTTTTGGGAGGAATAAATGGATAGATTTATAATTGAAGGAAGCCGCGACCTCAGCGGCAGCATCAACGTGAGCGGTGCCAAAAACGCCATCCTGCCGGCAATGGCAACCGCCCTCTTGGCAGCAGGCAAATCCACCCTGCTCAACGTTCCCAACCTCATCGACCTGAAAACGATGAGCCACCTCCTGCGCGTCCTTGGCGCCAGGGTGGAGTATGAAGCAGGCAGCATGGCGATTGATGCCAGTGATCTTTGCTACAACGAAGCCCCTTACGAGCTGGTGAGCAAAATGCGCGCATCCGTTTACGTCTTGGGTCCACTTTTGGCAAGGCTCAAAGAGGCTCGCGTGTCCTTTCCCGGAGGCTGCGCCATCGGCACCCGTCCTGTGGATTTGCACCTCAAGGCGATGGAAGCCCTGGGCGCCACCATCAATCTCGAGCACGGCTATATCCACGCCGTTGCCAAGGAGCTGAAAGGCGCCGATATTCACTTTGAAAAATCCAGCGTTGGCGCCACCATCAATGCCCTGATGGCAGCCGTTTTGGCAAAGGGAACCACCCGTATGTTCAACGCCGCGATGGAGCCGGAGGTGGATTCCACCATCGATATGCTAAACCAGATGGGCGCCCGCATCACAGGCGTGGGCAGCACCACCCTCACCATCGAGGGCGTGGAAAGCCTAAATCCCGTGGAAATCCGCATGATTCCAGACCGCATAGAAGCCGGCACCTTCCTCATTGTGGGAGCGCTCAGCACGGCCCCCATCACGGTAACCAATTGCCAGCCAGACCACTTGGAAGCTTTGATCACCCAACTGCGTAGCGCCGGCTGTGAGCTGGAAATAGAGGAAAGCAGCATCACCGTGATCCCTCCCAAGGTAATCAAGCCAACGGATATTATCACCCTGCCGCACCCCGGTTTCCCCACCGATCTGCAGGCTCAATTCACCGTTCTGATGGCTCATGCCGAGGGTATCAGCTATGTGGAAGACACCGTTTTCCCAGACCGCTTTATGCATGTGGCAGAGCTGAATAGATTGCAGGCAAATATCACGATGAACCGCAACGTTGCCACCATCAAGGGCGTTCTCCAGCTTAGCGGAGCCGAGGTGATGGCCACCGATCTCAGAGCCAGTGCCGCTCTCGTTTTGGCAGGAATGGCAGCCAAGGGGCAAACCATCGTTTCCCGCATCTATCACATCGATCGTGGCTATGACCGCATAGAGGAAAAGCTGAATGGAATCGGAGCGCGTATCACCCGGGAAAATGCCTGAACCCATCCTGGTAACCGGAGGCGCGGGCTTCATCGGTTCCCACCTCTGCGAAGCCCTCTTGGATGAGGGCTGGGAGCTGTGGTGTGTGGATAACTTTTGTGATTTTTATGCACCCGCCACCAAGGAAGCCAACATCGCTCCCCTGCTGTCTCATCCCTCGTTTCACCTCATCAGAGCCGATATCAGGGATAAGGAGGCGATGCGCCAGCTCTTTGCCCAGAGGAAGTTTTATGCCGTCTGCCATTTGGCAGCGATGGCAGGGGTGAGGCCTTCCATCCAAGATCCGGAGCTGTATATGGATGTAAATATCAATGGCACCCTCCAGCTTTTGCAGCTCTGTAAAGAGTATGGCGTGATGCGCTTTATCTTTGCCTCATCCTCCTCCGTGTATGGCAATAGCCCCAGCTTTCCCTCCCGTGAGACGGATTTTGTGGATCACCCCATTTCCCCCTATGCAGCCAGCAAAAAGACGGGCGAATTACTCTGCCACACCTGGCATCATCTCTGGGGGATTTCCATCGTCTGCTTGAGGTTTTTCACCGTATATGGTCCCCGGCAAAGACCCGATCTCGCCATCCACAAATTTGCCTCCCTCTTGGCAAAAGACCAGCCGCTGCCCTACTTTGGAGATGGAGAATCCAGCCGGGATTACACCTATATACAAGACACCATCGCCGGCATCTTGGCAACGATCAGCTTTTTGGCGGAAGAAAAGAGATTTGAGGTGATAAACTTGGGTAACGACCACGCCATCCCGCTTTGTGAGGTGGTGCAAGAGCTGGAGAAATTAAGCGGTAAAAAAGCCCAAATTCATAGCCTACCTGCACAAGAGGGAGACGTGCACCACACTCGCGCCAGCATCCAGAAAGCACATCAGCTGTTGGGTTATCGCCCCCAAACGAGCTTCCAACAGGGAATGCAGCGCTTTTGGGACTGGTTTGAAAGGCAGGGGAAATAGGAGTAACGATGTTTTATCTGAATACGAAAGTAATGTTTGGCAAAGATGCCCTCCAGCGCTCTGTGCCACTATTGGCAGGCTTGGGACAGAGAGCCCTCTTGGTGACGGGCAAGCGCAGCGCCAGCGCCAGCGGAGCTTTGGCTGATTTGGAGCCAGCCCTTACTGCCAACGGTATCCAGTGGCACACCTTTGACGAGGTGAGCGAAAACCCTGATTTGGATACCATTATGGCAGGCAAAGAGCGGTTCTTATCCGCTAATTGCGACTTTGTAATTGGCATCGGTGGAGGCAGTCCCCTGGATGCCGCCAAAGCCATCAGCATGGCAGCCGCTAATGATTTAAAGAGATCCCAGCTTTACTCCACCGAAGAATTCCTCCGCGCCCATCCCATTGTAGCCATCCCCACCACTGCGGGAACAGGCTCCGAGGTAACCCAATACAGCGTCCTAAACGATAATAAAAGAAATATCAAAGCCGGATGGGGTCACGAATTGGCATTCCCCACCCTGGCTATCATCGATCCCCGCTACACCTTCAGCTGCTCCTATCACGTCACCCTCAATACCGCCGTGGATGCCCTCAGCCACCTTTTGGAAGGGCTGTATTCACAAAGTAGGGAACCAATCATCTATCCCCTTATCCACAAAGGAATTGCCCTTATCGTGCAGAACCTGAAAACGGCACTGCAGGAGCCACAAAACTATGCCGCACGCGAGGCGTTGGCTCTGGCATCGATGTATGGCGGCATGGCAATCGCACAAAGCAGTACCAGCCTGCAACACTCCATCGGCTATCCGCTCACCACCACTTTTGATGTACCCCATGGCTTGGCAAATGGAATCGTGATGCCCCAGATAATGGAGCTTTTCTGGGATGCGGCAGGGGACTTGGTGGGAGACGCCTTGGGCAGCTTTGGATATACACGTGCGGAATTTCTGGCTTGGTTGGAAAGCCTGAACCTGAATGTGGAAATGACGATAGACGAGCAATTTATCCAAGACAAGGTACCGGAGGTGATGGCATCCCGCAATATGGCAAACAATCCTTTATCCGTGAATGCAGAGGATATTGCCGCTATCTACAGGAGCCTGATATGAGCCTGCGCAAAGACTTTGATGATAAGCGGGAAAGACTTACCCAGCTTACTTTGGACAACGCCAACCTGGATATAAAACGCTTTTTTGCCCTGGATAGCTCTGCCTATCGGGAGGGTGCGTTGTCTGTGCAAACTAAGGAGCTGTTGGGATTGGTGGCATCGCTGGTGCTGAGGTGTGACGATTGCATCTTCTACCATCTGGGGCGCTGTAAGGATGAAGGCGTGGAGGATGCAGAACTCTTGGAAGCCCTCAATATCGCCCTCGTGGTGGGAGGCTCCATCGTGATTCCGCATCTGCGCAGAGCCATGGAATATTGGCTGGATCTTAATAAGGCATAAAACAAGCGCAAACCCTGCAGGCATTCATGCAAAAGAGGATACAAACTGAAGCAATAGCTAACTCGTAAATGCGCGATCGAGCCCTTATTACGGAAGTATAAATGCGTAATACAGCCTTTATTGCGAAAGTATAAATGCGTAATACGGGATATTGTGCTTGACAACTCTCTTGTCTAATCAATAATGGTTCCCATAGATTAAAAGCAAACGGGAGATGATATCATGCCCACACTTATACCGCGTCAGATTACAGACAATATTCTCAGCCGGCTGCACTCTGGCAAAGCCATCATCATCTTTGGTCCTCGCCAAAGCGGTAAAACCACCCTGCTCAACAATCTATCGCAATATTTGGAGAAGATATTATATCTCAATTGTGATGATGCTCAAGATCGCCAGGCATTGGAAAATCAATCTCTGAGCCACCTCAAATCCGTGGTTGGCACATATAAAAGCCTTCTTATAGACGAAGCGCAGCGGGTGTCCGGGATTGGGCTCAGCCTCAAAATCCTCATTGATAACATGCCCCAGCTCCAGATTATCGCCACAGGCTCATCATCTTTTGAGCTTTCCAATCAGGTTTCCGAACCCCTCACCGGCAGAAAATACGAATATCTGCTATTACCCATTGCTTTCCAGGAACTTTTGGCACATCATGGCGGCTTTAGCGAAAGAAAAGAACTCACCAGACGCCTCGTTTTTGGTGCATATCCAGATATCATCAATAACCCCGGGCAAGAAACAGAACTCCTGAATCTCCTCGCAGGCTCTTATCTGTTCAAAGATGTGTTTTCTTTTCAAGACCTCCGGCGCCCCGGACTTTTGGAAAGCATCCTGCGCGCGCTGGCACTACAAATAAGCTCCGAGGTATCCTATACCGAATTAGCCCAGCTTGCTGGTACAAATCACGTCACCATTCAGCGCTATATCCAGCTTTTGGAAGCCGCATTTATCATTTTCAGGCTGCCAAATTATAGCACAAATCAACGTAATGAAATCAAGCGTTCCCGCAAAATCTATTTTTGGGATAATGGTATCCGCAATTCGCTAATCAATGATTTTAGAGACCTGGAAAACCGCAACGATATCGGAAGCCTGTGGGAAAACTACTTGGTATCTGAACGGCTAAAGTATCTGCGCAACAATCAATTGTATCGTTCATCCTTCTTTTGGCGCAGCCTGCATCAAAGCGAAATCGACTATCTGGAGCTCTATGAGGATAAACTGGATGCCTACGAAATGAAATGGAATCCCAAGCGCAAAGTGCAGAGCAAAGCCTTTAGCAGCCTCTATCCCCAAGCAAAGTTTAATCTAATCCACCCGGATAACTATACATCCTTTTTGTCGTAGAGTGCGGGTTCGCTGCGCTCGCGTTTTTTTACCACGAAAAATACGAAAATACACGAAAAGGGCTTGCATAGCAAGTCCGTAACAATATGGGAATAATGGCGTTAGCCGGTCAATTCACCGCCCCGTACCCCCTGGCTTCAGCCGGGTGTTTCGCCGACTTCAGTCGGTTTTGAAACTTGAGGGTAAAAGTGTATAACAGCATGGTCTTACGCAAGAGCAACACCACAGATTTTAACCGGTTCATCAAACACCGACAAGCCAAGGGATAGGTATTTGTTTTAAGGAAGGCAAGGTGATAGTTTTGAGAGGTATTATGACTATGAGACATAATAAATATAGAAATGTTGCTTTAAATAAAAAACCGACTGAAGTCGGCGAAACACCCGGCTGAAGCCAGGGGGTACGGGGCGGTGAATTGACCGGCT
>JAAYJN010000159.1 GCA_012522935.1 Candidatus Cloacimonadota bacterium
ATACTCTCAGATCAGGATAATCAAAGGGCAGTACCTTGGGGTACTCCACACAGCCTGCCCATTAATCCACAAATCGCTGCCATTCCTCTTGCAGAAAGGCATAGAAATACTCACTGATTTTCAAAGCGCGATCAAGGTCGATATCATATTCATCCACCAATTCTTTGCCAACATCCAGAAGCTTATTCACAATAAACTCAGGCAGTTCTGTGTCTGAATAATGCAGCTTGAACATGACCGCCCAAAATTGCACTTCAGTGATTATCCCCGCTGTATCAATTCCAAATACGCGCCTGGTCAGGAAGTCGATACTCTCGGAATATGAAGTCAGATTCTGAGGTTGAACCTGCAATAACTCAAAGAGCTTTTCGTAATACTGGATAGGAAGTTCCCTAACTGCTTTGGCTGCAATTCCTGTAAAGAAATCGTCCAGCCGCAAATGAATAATATCAGATTGTATCAATACCGAATAGGGAACTTGAGCAAGGTCAGCCAGATCTGCGGAGATCCTGATCAATACCCGTCTATCCTTAGGCTCCGGTTTCATGCACCTCTTGTTCTCCAGATAAAAGTATAAACTCAAGTTATCAGTATAGTCATACAGATCAAATCCCTTGCCTTCTAACCGCTCAAAAATAGCCGTAGTTGAAGCCAAACCATCATGATCGAACAAGATCACCATTTGCGATGAAAACGAGCATAAACGCTCGATTATCGCGCTTACCAATGGGTTCTTCGCGGAGATTTGATCGCTGCCCACTATAAGCCCTCTATTATTGTGTCCTGGTAATTGCCTGATCGTAATACATCAGAAGTTTGGGGTCTTCTTCCAACAGGCTGCTGGGTATGCGCTGTGCCATCAGGATAATGGTCTCATAATCCCGATTTTGCCAACAGAATTTAAAACCTGCCCGTACAGCTTCTGCCCGTATTACCTTGTATCTCTTGCCGGAAAACAGCTCATTGCCTGTTTTGGGCAAATCTGGTATTTCAATCTGCAGATCATTCTGCTTTTTGGGGTTATAGTTTTTGGGCAGATATGTCCAGAATTCTTTTAGCAAAGCCTTTTCCCGCATTTGCTCAAGGTCTGCCAGTTTATTGGGATCAGGCACATACCACCTGTCCTTGGCTTTTGCTTTCAGTGCTGGATCGTCTTTGCCGAGGTTGCGCAGATCTTTCCAGTTTGTGGAAAGGTAAGAATGAATTTGATTGGGCACCTCAGCTATGCCATCGTATCTTAAAAAGTTTTCTTCCAGGATAAGCGATAGTTCCAGGCTCTTTTCCATTTTGTTCCAGCCGGCAATCTCTTTCATAAACTGGGGATGAATCTCTTGGAACGTCTGGGGCTTATCTTTAAGCAATTGGCGCAACCATTGGATTGCTGAAACTTCATCAGTGATAAATATCTCCATCTGTGCCAGTTCTGGAATCTTCATCTTGGTTCTATCGTATTCCACCACCTGTTCAGGCAGGAAATACATCCCATCCCGGGCTGGGAAATGCTCTTCCAAGCCTCTGTAAAACTCTGCGGAAGACAGAGGCACCAAAGCATTACGCTGTAGATAGAAAGCAACCATGCGGTCATAGAGCAGATAGTTTTGCCGCTCTGCTACACCCTGCATTCTGCCTTTCTCGACAACAACTTTGGGAAGCTGCCTGAGATGCGTTCTCACAAAGTCCCAAACCCCTTCCTCTGAATCAGAATGCTTTGTAAACCTCTCTTCAAGCCCTCCATTGGGTTTGTAACAGGAGATGATGAGGTCTTGTTTTACAGCAGATGCAGCTGTTACTTGGTTAAAAGAGCCTGATTTCTTATCAAGAGTACGCACATCTGCGATTACAAAGCCAGCAACCTGCAGTGCCTCTTGGATGGAATTCCAAACACTATTTTTAGAGTTATGAAACGCAATTGTCATCCAGCGGCCTGGCTTGAGAACTCTGAAATACTCCCTGAAACAATCCGTCATTATCATTTGATAGTCAAACAAGGCTTTTTGCTGTGCTTTGTTTTCTACCGCTTCTTGCTTGTTGTTGGTTAACACTCTTAACCAACTTTCCCCAATGAAGTTAAGCTCTGAATACATGAGATTACTACCAAAAGGAGGGTCGGTAAAAATATAGTCAAGTACACCACTATGGGCTGAAGAAATATTTGAAGCAGATATAGTGGAGATTACACTGTAATATGGCATCCCAATAGCCCTTGCTATATCTTTTTGTTTATTTGCATAAACCCATAAAGGATGTGTTTCAGCTATCAAAGAAGCCACATATTGTGTTCCAGCTAAAATCCCGTTTCCTCTATTTCCCATATTGTATCTGACCAATTTTGATGTTAATGTGCTGTTAACAGACTGTTGAGTAAATCTCAATGAATGTGATCTGCAGTTATTATTAATTTTTGAAAGTGTATAGAGGTTCCTTGTTGTATAATAGTGATGTACATTTTTAATACCATAATTAAAAGGATCGGCAGTTTTATCTCCTTTCGGTATTTGATTATTAGGGTATCGATAGGGAAAATCAAGCATGTTTGTTTTTTCTACCAATTCCAAGTCTCTAATGTCGGGTATTTTTCTAAATTTTTGCTTTCCTAAAGAGTAATTTATCAATACCGGTATTTGTTTAGCCTGTTTGATGGTTTTCCCTTTTTTAACATGAGCATCAATGGAGCGATCAGCATAAAAGCCTTTATCATAAATCGTCTGAATAGATCTTTCCAATCCTCTTTTGGTGAGGGTAGCACCACAGTGGTTACAGGGAAACTCGCTGTGTACTTTTCCAGCCTCTTTATCCACTGCCACATCCCAAAATACAATTTCTTTCTGGCAATTGGAACAGATAAACACATCGCTCCAGACGGTATAATTGATTTTACCGATTGTTTTGCCATCAGTGTGTAAGGTCTCGTACATCCAGCCGCATTCTTCTTCCACCTCTGCCAGGATGCGCTTTGCCTCTCTTTCAAACTCCTCAAGATCAACCGGGGAATTGTAATTGGCGGCGATGAAGGTGGCTGCCGGGGAGAGATCATTGAGGATGGCTTTACGGGCTCCCAGTTTGGAAAAAGGATTGCCATCTTCATCCAGAATGATGCCATCATCTTGCACCATATATCCCAAGGATTCCACTACTTTCCTGTCACCACAGAGTTGGGCTGCCACTCCAGTCATGCCCGTTCCGCAAAAGCCATCAAAGACGATGTCTCCGGGTTCTGTATAGTGCAGAATATAACGCATAATCGCCTTGTGGGGAACCTTGGTGTGGTAGGAATGGGCATTATAGATGGGGTCGTTCTTGCCCTCGCTCACATCTGCGGCAAAAGGCTCGCGGTGATATTCACCAAGTCTGTCTCCCTTTTCTTTTTCCCATTCGGCGATAAATTCATCTATCCAGGGGTTGGGGCAAGCGGTGTAATAAGGCGGATCGCTAAGGGCGATGATATCTTCATCTTCGCCGATGGGAAAGCCTTCTATCTTGCGGAACTGGGGGTCTTTCAGTTTTTCCCTCAGGAGCTGTCTGAAATGCTCTCTACGGGCAGCTTCACTTTCAAATTCTTGTCCCAGGCAGGTGACGGGACCTTTTGGTTTTGTATCCAAATCTATTGACGTTTGCTGAGACATTAACTTTCTCCTTGGATGGCTTGAAGCACTATTTTGCCATAGTCGCTAAGATAATACTTTTGCTTGGGATGTTTGGGCTTATCCGGATATTGCATTAGCACGATGCCTTGTTTAAGCAGCGGATTTAAGTGTCGAACTCTCAGATAGTCTCGGCTTACTTTATTCTGGTCATGCATTATTTCTTTTAAACTAACAGATTCAGAACAGAGTCGAATTGTTCCAATTTGCACCTGTGTTAACCCTTCAATCAGACGAGCAATCTCATGCTTTTTGTTCTGATGAGCTTGCCCAGTAGCTTGCCCAGTAGCTTGCCCAGTAGCTTGCCCAGTAGCTTGCCCAGTAGCTTGCCCAGTAGCTTGACCTTTAACTTGACCTGTAGCTTGACCTGTAGCTTGACCTGTAACTTGCCCAGTAGCTTGTTCAGTGGCTGGTTTAATTATCTGTTGTTCAATATGTTCGCTTAGTGACCAAGCTTGCTTATGATGACTTGACTTGACCAGTCCTGCAGCCTCAAGTTTAGCCATGGTTGCCAATGTCACATTGCTGGATTTGCCTGTTATCGCTTTTGCTATTGGTAGGCTCAAATTTTTGTAGGTGACCAGATATGATAAGATGGCTGCTTCTTCTACATCAGGTTTAAGATCCAGCCTTGCTATTATCTCTTTGAAAGGCTCGGATATTATCTGTTGTTTGAGGATTGTGAGGGAAAAGCTAAAGTCGGATTTATCATTAATGATTTGCGCTGGGAAAAGCCCCAGTTTACGGCAATCTTCCATGATGGTTCTGATCCCTGTTCCGGCTTCTTCACAAAGCCCAATTTGACGGAATATTCTTACAATTAAAGGATTGCGTATGGGGTGGTGGCGAGATTCGAGAAGATCATCCACGCTGGAATATGCTGAACCTGGATTCCAGAATAATGTCTTGTCTTTGAATATTTTAATTTTGGCCTTTCTGGCAGCATCTCCGTAGTCTTGATGTATCAATAGATTAACTGCCGCTTCTCGAAACGACCTGTATTCCAATGTATCATCTTTACGTAGTAGGGTTGTCTCATCCAGGGAGAATGGTACATCCGCAATAAGGGAGTATTTGTCAAAAAGCACTCTCCAGGCTTCAAAAAGATTGCTTTCTATCACCAATCGATCATGCCATCGTTTGTCTGGGTCCCAATTTTCTTCAAAGGTATCTATTCTTTGATAATCCACAATAGGCTTGGGTAATATCTGCCGTACAAAACGCTCTTTTCCAAACAACAGGATGGCAGCTTTGGTGGGAAACACTTTACCATTCTCTTCCAACAGTAGTCCCATTTCCAAGAGAAAGTCCTGATCATTCTGGTGGGCATATTTGCCTGCAAGTCTGTTGCCCAGAAGTGTTCTATACCACTTCAAAGTATTATGATCGATAAAACTATGTGGATCGATTCCCTGTTCAATCCTTCTATCAAAAGGAGTATCACTGGCATCACGAAGGAAGGCTCTCAATTCCGATTCAGTGCAGAGTTCATCACAGCCACCCCTTCTGATATAGGCTTGGTCGATTCTTTTGCCCAAGTAAATGGGCTTATCCTTGCGATCTACCTCTGGGATATAGAAAACCAATACATGCTTTCCCTCGATTTCGTGAAGTTCGGCAACAGAGTTTATCACCCTGCTCAGCTTGCCCCTATTACGCAAACAACTTAGAAAGTCGTTCTGAACCTTATCTACATCTTCCACTCCTACAATCTTTCGCTCCGTTTTATTGGCACTTTCCTTAACGCCAAAAATGAGGTATCCACCACAGGTATTGGCAAAAGCAGAGACAGTTTTATAAGCCTCTTCTGAAACGCCCTTGCTGGACTGTTTGAATTCAATATCCGTCCACTCAGGATTGTGGATAGCTTTTAGCAATTCATCTTTTGTCATCATGTTACTCCAGTACAATCCTAACCCGTTGAGGATTCTTTCCTTGAGAGAGCGAATCAATATACTGATCCAAGACTCGCTTTAAATCATCCGGAGTGATAGATCCTCCAGCTTTGCTAATTACTCTGCGGAGTTCATCCATGCTTATGGTTACTTTTATGAGCCCGGCCAATACTTCTTTCAGGATTCTCACAAAGCTATCATCTACCTTATCGGGGAGCTTTTTGCTGTTTATGAATTCAGCAAGGCTAGCTTTGTCCTCGTCACTCAATAAAGATATGGATTCCTGGGTGTGTTCACCCTGTAGATTCTGGAGCAGTATCTCTGTCCAATTGTCAAGGGTCATCTCTAACATCTGATCAATCTGGGTAAGGGTATGGCTTGCGGAAGAAGCCCCAGATTCAACCGCCGCATTAAATCGGCAATGGGGACAGATGGGATCTGCTTGCAGGTTGTTTTCGGTCAAGTTAAAACATGTTTTCAAAGCCTCCAACTTTTCCAATACTTCATTGACCTGCTGCTTGGGCATGATATCGATCTCACCCAGTTTACGCAGGCTCAGTATCCTCACATCACTGGAGAGTTCGGCTTTATTTTTGTCTTCTTGCCTATTGAGGCGCTGCCTGCTGTGCAGTTTCACATAGTGTTCAATATAGTCCTTCTTGAGTTTTTGCAGCTCATAGCTGATCTTTCCGGTGGCTGCTTTGATCTCATCTGCCTTCAGTTCCTTGACCTGAGCAAGCACACTGTCTTTAGCCTTTCCAAATCCATCCTGCCAGGGATGTCCGGTGGGAAGTAGCTTTTCTGCAGTGGACAGCCAATTTATGAGGGGATTTAAGTTGTGGATAAAGTCTTGTGCGGCATTGATGGCTTTAACGAGGTTCAAAGAATGGCGATGAGCTTCAATATCTGCCACTGGCATATTAAAATTCTTAAGCTTGGCACCTGTGTTGAAGACCGAGAGAGATTCCAAAAACTCCTTGGTCTTGGAGATGTCCAGTTGAGCGTTTTCCAACTGGAGTGGGTCCTTTAGGTCTAATCCCCAAAAAATCAATCCCCCGCTGAGATGGTTAAAAGTAAAAACGATCCGAGAGATCAATTTTGTTATGGCATCTTGCAAAACCCTTACTGGCTCATCATTTCCTTGGGTTATATTTTGTGCCAGTCCGGGGGATAAGCCCACAAGTTCAAACAATGCTTTAAGGGATAGTATGTTCCAATCCTTGGGAAACTCAATGTGTTTAAAATCCACCAAAGTGGGCAGGTCTGTGGCACCAAGATATTGGAGCTTGGTGGCATCAAACTTATCCCCAACCACAGTGAGGACGATATCTCCCGCATAGACCATTGCTGCCAAAACCACGACCACCCATTCCGGTTCCAGCCTGAAGCCATTGGGATCAAGATATTCTATACCATTAACCTTTTCGATCAGCTCTTCCCGGTTTAGCACCTGTCCTTTTCCCTTTGCAGTCAATTTGTCGATGACATACTGAGCGATGGGTGATTGGGCTGTGGTGAGTCTATCTCCGTCAAGAAGCTGTAAGGCATCCAGAATAGCCGTCGCTTGCTTGGTTTTGCTGCCACCTGAGATGGATCGTAAGGCTTCGGTAATATTCTGCTTTCTGTTGTATCCGGTTATCAAGACCGAAAACTTGGGATACTTGGGTGCCTGATTTTCAAAATGTTGAGCCAGGCAGATGGAGGCTATGGCATTGACAATATCTCTGAAGTTGGCTGTCTCATTCTGTCCAATTCCTGATATTTCTCTGATGCTCTTGCCCTTCGCCCAGCTTTCCAAGGATTGCCGTTTTCCCTGATATACCACATCAGAGGCTTCCCAAATACTCTTCTGCAGCCATGTAACCACCTTACGCAGATATTGTTCAGATTTCTGCAGGTAGATGTTTTTGGCATTTCCCGATGCGGTGAGGGATAATTCATGTGATGCCGCGAACAAGCCCAATGCTTCATCAAATTCTGCATCTCTGCCGTTCAAGTAGATAAAAACCTCATCATCGAGTTTTTGGTCCTTTACCGGAGTGTTGTCATAGGGTCTCAGAAAATAAATATAATAATCCCTCTGCGGCACTGCAGTGGAACGTTCATTGGGGGAACCAAAGAATAGATATCCACTGCGTGGGGCATTGCGTTCACGCCAGTTTATCTCATACTGCCAGATATTGTAGTTGGTTACATGTGGAGTGACGTCCATTCTCTCCAGAACGCGCTTCAACGCCTCATTGTAGTAGGTATTGAGGCTTGCATCTCCCAGAGTATCTCTTTTCTTGGCTATGATGGCATCAAAATCATCCACTTTCTTTAGATCCAGATAGAATTGACCGTTGTTGGGGTTGGAAGATATAAACTGACCGCTAACAGTGGTTACAATCTCCCGTAACACTGTCTCCACCAATGTAGTAAGGTCTTTATCCGGCTCATCGCCTCCCATGCTGGCAGCATTGGCATCATAAAGGAAGAGGTTATTCTTTAGCTCTTGAGGGGTTGCCCCAATTGTTACACTCATATCAACAGTGGTTAACCTATGTATGGAAAGGCCGTTGACGATTCTGATGGCAATAGGTTTGTAGATAGGTTTGGTGAAGGCTTGTTCGATCTTGGAGATCAATACCGAGTTTACCTCCATTACTTCCTTTACATCTGGGTTGGCTCGGTTGCTGGGGTTGTCGCTCAGCATCTTCCAATAGCTGTCATAAGCCA
>JAAYJN010000132.1 GCA_012522935.1 Candidatus Cloacimonadota bacterium
CGCCTTTTGCGCGTGAATTGTGGAAAATCCTGCTTGCCAAAGAACGTAGCTGTGAGTTTCATTTCGAGATATATCCCCAGCTGCTCTCTGAGGAGGATATCCAGATTCTGGAGGCGGCTCCGGCGGAGCTCATCCGTTTTGAGGTGGGCATCCAAAGCACTGATGATGCCATCAATCGGGCTTGTGGCAGGAATAGCGATTGGCACAAAAGCAAAACCATGCTGAATGCCCTGAAAGAGCGCACCCGGGTATTGGTGCATGCGGATTTACTCTGTGGCTTGCCCTCCCAGGATCTGCCCAGCGTGCTTGATTCCATCGATGAACTGGCGCCCTGCCATCCTGCCGAAATACAATTGGGCATCCTCAAAATCCTGCCCGATACGCCCATGCGCGAGATTGCCCAAGATCGGGGATGGATCTGGAGCCAAAGCCCGCCCTACACAATCCTGCAAACGGACACCTTCACATTTGAGGAATTGCGCACCTGTGAGGCACTCGCCCGAATCCTGAATCTGTATTGGAACAAGCAGGAATTCACCGCCGAGTGGCAACAGCTCTTGCAAAAACAAAAAGCCAGCCAGATTCTCTTTGCCCTCTTGAACCGTCATCGAGAGCTGGGCTGGAGCCTGCACAGCATCTCCAAAGCCAAGCGTGCAGAGGTGTTTGCCCATATATATTCCTGACTTTACCCCCTGCCTAATGCATGAAAAGGATTGCCAAACCGGCAGTTCCAGTTATTATATCTAAGAGGAGGATCATAATATGCCCTGTGTTTTTTGCACTCTGGACGCTTCCCATATCATAGCCCAAAACGATGCCTTTGTGGCAATCCGTGATAAATTTCCGGTGGCACGTGGGCACAGCCTCGTCGTATCCAAACGGCATGTGGAGACCTATTTTGAACTGGATCATGAGGAGCAGACCCTCTTGCACCAGCTTGCCATGCAGGTAAAAGCCTTGCTGGATGAGGAGTATGCCCCCGCCGGATACAATCTGGCAATGAATTGTGGGAAGGCGGCCGGGCAAAGCGTGATGCACTTTCATATGCATATCATCCCGCGATTTGGCAAGGGCAAGAAAGGCGCCTTGCGCCGCTCCCGGGAGAGCGTATTTTAGTTCTCCATGCCTGATATATGGGTGTTTAACACTTTGTGCTTGACAGCTTTGTGGGTTTCAATATTATGACTCATCCAAATACAAAAAAAAGGTGGTGATTTGTTTGCCGACAGTCGTAGCTAAAGAAAACGAGTCCTTCGATTATCTCTTGAAACGATTCAAAAAGAAGTGCGAAAAAGCAGCAATTCTTTCAGAAATAAAGAAGAACCAAGCTTACGAAAAGCCCAGCGTGAAAAAGAAACGCGAGGCTAATGCCGCACGCCGTAAGCTCTTGAAGATACAGCGCCGCATGCAGCGTTATTCCAGATAGAGCATGGCGATGCCGCCGTATCAGTCGTAGATTTGACACACCAAGCATACAGGGAGCCCTTCCCTGTATGCCGTTTTTTACTTTTTACCTCACTCATTTTTTGTAAACTGGGAGCTCACAGATGGGAGTAATTGATTGGATCATTCTATTGGGATTGTTGATAGCCATGTTTTTGGGCTGGCGCAAGGGTTTGGTGGCCGCTGTGATACATTTGGCTGCCGTAATCGTGGGATTCTTTTTAATAGGTCATTTCTATCCCTTGGTTGCCAATAGCTTACAAAATAAGTTCGCCTTATCCGCATCCCTTTCCACCATCATCAGTGTAATTCTGATCCTGGTGTTATTGGCTGTATTGGTGCGCGTGGTGATAGCAATCTTTCACCGCATCCTCAAGGGACTCAGGCTGAGCGGAGTAAACCGCCTCTTGGGTCTGCTTTTGGGGCTTATTAACGGGCTCTTGATAGTGTTTTGCGTGATGATTGTCTTGGATTATTTCCCGCGCTTTTCTCAGCCCCTCAAGGACTCCAGCCGCCATCGCGTTTATGCAGGAGTGCACCTCCTCAAAGATGAGACATTCAGCACCCTCAAGCTGTCTCAACAGGTGGAATACCTCAAACTGAGGGGAGCCGAACTTAACCCCATCAACCAGAATAAGGACACAGACAAATAAGGCCGTCAGCCACGCCCTCCCATTATCAAGACCTGGAATATGAAGCCCTCAAAAGCCAGTTGGGCAGGCGTTGTCACAGTTCCCTGGGTGCCATCTTGGCAGATAGGCTGCACCCGTTGGCAGAGCTGGCTCAAATCCAGGATAGCCTAAAGATCAAGATGCAGGCGCAGGAGGCATTACAGCGGGGCGTGGAGCCCCAGCTGGCAGATTTGCAGGATGTAGCCCCCCTCTTTGAGGAAAGTGTGGGGCAGGTTTTTAGCTATGAGGAATTCTTCCTCTTCTATCAAAATGCCGTCATTTCCTGCATCGTACAGGGTTATCTGGAGGCGGTGGAGGATTTGCCCCAGCTTTACCGGATCATGCGCAAAGTGGTGCCCATGCCGGCTATTCGTGACCGCTTTCAAGCCATCTTCGATGTGGAAGGAGAGGTAAAGGATACCGCCTCCCCGGAGCTGGCACGCCTGCGCAAAAGGGCTGTATCTTTGCGCGGCAATATCATCAAAACCATGAATACCCTGCTGGCAGAGCAAAGCATGCAGGTGCATTTGCAGGACAAATTTTGGACCCAGCGGGAAGACCGTTATGTATTACCTGTGAAGGAAGCGGCGATGAACCGCGTGCCTGGCATTGTGCAGGGGCATTCCGGCAGCCGCTCCACTATCTATGTGGAGCCCCAGAGCGTGGTGCCGCATAATAATGAGCTACAACTGATTAAGCAGGATGAAAAGAAGGAAGTCTTCCGCATATTTACGGAATTCAGCCAGCAGATCCGCAGCCTGCAAAACCAATTTATCCACAATGCCTCCATGCTGGCAGAGCTGGATTTCCTGTTTGCCTGTGCCCGTTTGGGAGTGCAGCTAAAGAGCGAAGCCCCACAGGTGGATAAACAGCCCACACTTGAACTGCGCGGGGCACGCCATCCGCTGCTGAGCCTCAAGCTGGGGCACAATCGGGTAATCCCCTTTGATCTGCAGCTGGATGACAGGCAGCGCATAGTGGTACTCTCCGGACCCAATACCGGCGGCAAAACAGTGCTGATGAAAGCCGTGGGGCTCATCACCCTGATGCTGCTTTCCGGCTTGCCCATCCCTGCTCACGACACCAGCCGCATCGGTCTCTTTGACGGCGTATTTGCCGATATTGGCGATGATCAATCCATCGAATCCGCCCTTTCCACCTTTTCCTCCCACATTGCCAAAAACCGGGTGATGTTAGAGAATGCCGGCGTCAACAGCCTGGTATTGATAGACGAAATCGGCGCTGCCACAGACCCTCAGCAGGGTTCGGCACTGGCACAGGCGATGTTGGAACACTTTGCGCACAAGGGCTGCCGGGCGGTGGTGACCACCCACTATACGGTGCTCAAGATCTGGGCAGAGCAGGAGGAGTGTGCCATGAACGCCTCCATGCACTTTGATCTGGAGGGGCTCACCCCCACATACCGCTTTAGCCCCGGCTTTCCCGGAGATAGCTTTGCCATCGAGGTGGCAGCCTCCCTGGGCTTGGATCCAGAGCTGATCGCCAGGGCGGAAAGCCTGAGCGGCAGTCAAAACCGGGAGTTTACCGAACTCCTCAGCAAGATGCAGGAGGAAAAGAGGATACTGGCGCGGGAAAGCTATGAATTCCGCCTCAAAAACCGCAACCTGGAAGCCCGCCTGCAGGAGGTGGAGGAGCGTTCCCAAAAGCTGGATGAAGAGCTGAAAGCCCGCAAACAGAAGTTTATCAAAGAGTTGCAAAGCGAGCTCATCGACCGCCAAAAGCTGTATCAAAAGGAACTGAGCGAACTGAAAGAGCTGGATAAGGCGGAGCGCAAGGCAATCTCAGAGCGTAAACTGCGCGAGACCAAGGAAGAGCTCACCACCATCAGGGAGCAAATCATAAAAGACGCCATCCACAACCTCAAACCCGCCTTCAACCCCCGGGTGGGAGACCGCGTGTGGCTTGCCAATTTCGAGGCGGAAGCCACCATCCTCAAAATCTGGGACAACCAGGTATTGGTGGATATGAACGGCATCAGCTTCCAAACCCCGCTGGATAGCGTGTATGAATGCAAGACCGCCGCTCCCAAAGAAGAAAGCATCGTAAGAATAGCCTCCACAGCCAAGCCCAAAGCAGAGGGCAAGGCAGCTTTTGAACTGATGCTGAGAGGGCTTACCTTCGACGAAGCCCAGCCCCTCATCGACGAATTCCTGGATTCCGCCGTTCTGGCAGGCCTGCATCGCCTCCGCATCATCCACGGCAAAGGTACGGGCATCCTGCGCAGCAAAACCCGGGATTATCTGCGCCGCAACAGGCAAATCATCTCCATGGAAACCCCTCCTCCCTCCGAGGGCGGCACCGGCGTAACGGTGGTGACGATATGATAGACAACCATTTAATAGAGCAAATACGTGCCGCAAACGACATCGTGGAGGTGATCCAGGGATATCTGCCCCTGAAGCGCGCAGGCAGCACCTGGCGCGGGATTTGCCCCTTTCATCAGGATACCAATCCCTCGCTAAACGTCTCCCAAACCAAGCAAATCTTCAAGTGCTTTGCCTGTGGCAAGGCGGGCAACGTGTATGGCTTTGTGCAGGAATACGAGAAAATCTCCTTTATCGAAGCGGTGAAAAAGCTTGCCCAACGCGCCGGCATCGCCATCCCCCGGTTTGAACGCACCAAGCGGGTGAATACCAAGCGGGAGCAGCTCCTGGTGGTATATCAAACAGCGCGGGATTTCTTTGCGGAAAACCTGCAGCGTCATGGCGACGAGGCATTGGAATATCTGAAGAGCCGCCAAATCAGCCCCGAAACCGCCCAAAACCTACAATTAGGCTATGCCTTGGGCGGAGAGAAGGCGCTGCTCAACCACCTCATGAAAGAGGGACACGCCGTGGCTCTCCTCAAGGAAAGCGGACTTTTTGGAGTCTATCGCGGCAACGTGGTGGATCTGTTTCGAGACAGGCTGATGTTTCCCATTCATAACAACACCGGCGATGTGATAGCCTTTGGCGGCAGGCAGATGGCGGAAGGCGGCCCCGGAGGCAAATACATCAATTCCCCCAGTGGCGAGCTCTACACCAAGGGCAACGAGCTTTACGGGCTTTTCAAGAGCAAATACGAGCTCTCCAAAGCAGATAAAGCGCTGGTGTGTGAGGGCTATTTCGACTTTCTGAGGCTGTGGGAAGCAGGCTTTGTAAACAGCGTTGCCACCCTTGGCACGGCGCTCACCAAAGACCAGATTTATCTGCTGGCACGCTATACCAAAAACGTGTATATGCTCTTTGATGGAGATGTTGCCGGCATCCGCAGCGCCACCCGGGGAGCGGCTTTGTGTATGGCGATAGGGCTTTCCCCCTTCATCGTGGAGCTGCCGCCTGATTCCGATCCTGATACCTTCCTCCTCGAGGAGGGCAAAGAGGCTATGCAGCAAAGGATTGATTCCGCTCTGCCTCTCATCAGTTTCGTGGCAACCCATCCCCAGGTGGAAGGAGATGCCCGGGAGCGCATCGACCTCCTTTTGGAACATATCCGCCAAAATCAGGACGCCGTGCAGCGCGAACTTTGGATCAACGATATGTCTGATGCTTTCGGAATCTCCACCTCCGCACTCAACAGCCGTTTATCCTCTGGCAGGCAAGCTTTTACGAGGCAGGAGCCTCAGTCCGCACCCGCTGAAAAACCCGCCGCTGAGGAGTTTTTGGAAGAGCGCACCCTGTTGATATTGTCTCTGCAGAGCGCAGAATACTATAAAGTACTTGCCACAGAGCTAAATGAAGATTATTTTAATAATATGCAGTGCCGGGAAATCTACCAATGGCTGGTTAAACACATCGACCCCGATGTGGTGGGTTCCCCTGCCGATATTTTGAGCAACATAGAAAACACACATTTAAGGGACACTTTGGCAGAACTATTATTGGAAGACCCGCAGCAACTGCGGTTTGAGGATACCCTGGATCAGGTAAAGATCCGCAAGCTCCAGAGAGATTTGGAGATGCTGGATAAACAAATCCTATCAGAACCGCATGATGTGGGTCTTTTGCAAAAGAAACAAGAATTGATGGGCGTCTATCGCCGCATGACCCGCAAAGTGATCCATAAGTTACCATATTGATGGCACAAAGCCTCATTTTTTCTTTAAGGAGCATTGATGATTACATACAATGAATGCTTGCAAAAGCTGGTGGAGCTGGGCAAGGAATCTGGCTATATCACCTTCAAGCAAATCAACGACATCCTCCCCAACAGCCCCTTCTTTTTGGATAAGGTGGATGACATCATCTTTGATTTGCAGCAAGACGGCATCGAGATTATCGACGAAACCGAAAAGCGCCTCACCAAAAGCGGAATGGCGCTGCGCAAGCCGGCAGCCCCCAAAAAGTTCAAATCCAAGCGCGTTTATGACGACCCCGTGCGCATGTATCTGCGTGAAATGGGCAGGGTTCCCCTCTTGGACCGCGAGGGCGAGGTGCGCGTGGCAAAAAAGATAGAGACCTATCAGAAGATGATCAGCCAAAACGTATTCAAATCCGGCAGCACCCTGCGGGAGATGTACAACTTTTTGCACCGCTTTCGTGAAAACCGCGTGCGCCTGGAACAAATCTTCAAAATGGATATCGGCGCCTGGATTGATAAGAACAAGGATACCAGGCTGATAGACGTCTTTAGAGACATCCTCAAAACCAACGAAACCACCTTCGAAAAAGTGGGCATCATCCTGGATAACTGCGATTTTGACGATACCGGCACCGCCAATCGTCAAGACGAAATCGACGCCCTCCGCGAAGAAATCATCGATACCTTCTTTATCCTCAATTACAACGACAAGCTCATCAAACGCATGGTTTACCGCGTGCGCAGCCTGGTGGAACGCATCGAGGAAAGCTACGATTCCATCAACCAGCTCACCCGCATCAAACGCTATACAATCGATGAAATCTGCACCTTTGGCAGACGTGCCAAAAAGAGCGATGAAGATTTTGAAGACATCCGCGTGGAAACGGGAATTGATCCCAATATCTTTGTGGAAACCCTGCGCAAGATCAAAAACGCCCGCCGCAAAATCCGCCGGGTGGAGCTGGAAACCAAGATGACCGGCAGCGAGCTGGTCTTCCTCCTGCGTGAGATCGACCGTGCCGAGCGCAACAAAGAAAAAGCCCAAAACGAGATGATCGAGGCAAACGTGCGCCTCGTGATCTCCATTGCCAAACGCTACAACAACCGGGGCTTGGAATTTTTGGACCTCATCCAGGAAGGAAACACCGGCCTGATGCGCGCCGTGGAAAAATACGACTATCGCAAAGGCTTCAAATTTAGCACCTATGCCACCTGGTGGATACGCCAGGCCATCACCAGAGCCATTGCGGATCAGGCACGCACCATTCGCATCCCCGTCCATATGATCGAATCCATCAATAAAATCAACCGCACCAGCCGCCGCCTCATGCAAAAGCTGGGACGTGAGCCTCACCCCGAGGAAATCTCCGAAGTACTGGATATGCCGGTGGATAAGATCAAAAATATCCTCTCCATCTCCAAGGAACCCGTTTCCCTGGATAAGCCCATCGGACACGATAGCGACGACAGCATCCTGGGAGACTTCATCGAAGACCGCACCATCATCTCCCCGGAACGCCTTGCCGAGCGCAGCCTCCTGCGCCAACAGGTGGATGAAGTATTGAAAACCCTCTCCACCCGCGAAGAACGCGTGATCCGCCTCCGCTTTGGCATTGACGATGGATATCACCGCACCCTGGAAGAAGTGGGCAATATCTTCCAAGTGACCCGTGAACGCATCCGCCAGATCGAGGATAAAGCCCTGCGCAAATTGCGGCATCCCACGCGGGCTGCCATTCTGCAGCAGTTTCTTGATAATTTTCATGTGAAATAAGGCGGGGCTTGCACAGCAAGCCAGGGGCCAGGGAACAGGGAACAAGGGGAGCGGCGAAACGCCGCTGTGCTGAATCTGGCACCTGCAACCTGAACCCTGCCTCTTCCCTGTTAACCACCCTTGTCTCTCCTTTGTCTCGACAAGGGTGAGACAAGGGTGGTACAAGGGAGGCTAATGGGCGAGGCGCAAGCGGGGAGAATAAGCCGGC
Source organism: Candidatus Cloacimonadota bacterium (assembly GCA_012522935.1). Lineage (GTDB taxonomy): Bacteria > Cloacimonadota > Cloacimonadia > Cloacimonadales > Cloacimonadaceae > UBA3900. The sequence continues at coordinate 8,177 of JAAYJN010000132.1, forward strand.
ACCCTGATCCCTGCGACACCAGCGCCCTCTATCCACTGTTCACTATCCCCTAAAACCTGCCATTGCGTGCTGTTTGCAAATATAATGCCATCAATTGGTTGTGACAATATTAACATTTAGGGCAGGAAACGCTTGACAATATCTTGTCGAAATATGGAATGGCTTTTGCTCAGTCTTCTGGTGGAGATTGATTCAGCTTGGATAGCAAGCATGTTTAGAATAATCATCGCACAATAAAAAAAAGCGCTTGGCTATCTGATTTCGAGATCTCATCTCCCATTAACACTAAAACGTCTTAAATAAAACGTAGCGTAATATGATGCAAAAAACACTACATTTGGCTATCCAATATCTTAAATATAACTTCCATGACCCACAAAAACATCGTAACTCAAACGTAGCGTAATATGAAGCAAAAACACTACATTAGGCAATTTAAATAATTAAACGAACTTATGGAGTTTATTTAATGAAGAAATTCTTTAGCTTGAGCATCTTACTCGTGATCTGTAGTATGATGTTCGCTGCCCCTCTCAGCGAAGGCTTTGAGGGTCTCACCTTCCCCCCGGAAGGGTGGAAAGTACACAATGGTGGCGGAGCCAATACCTGGATTCGCGCCACTCAACATACTCCCCATAGCGGGGCAGCTCATGCTTGGATCGAAAGTGAACAAGTAGCTCATGACGACTGGTTGATTACGCCCATTCTTATGCCTACGGCGGCAAATCATACCCTCAGTTTTTGGAGTAAAAACTTTCACGCTGTATTCGACGAGAAGTTTAACGTAAAGCTATCCACAGCTACAAATAATATTGAGGATTTTACAGTAACCCTGGCAGAAGATGTACAGCCTCCAGGAGCCTGGACCCAGTACACCTACGATCTTTCCGCCTATATAGGCATGCCGGTTTATGTGGCGGTGCAAACTGTAACCCAATACATTTTGAACCTGTATTTGGACGACTTTACGGGCCCGGAAGTAGTAATTCCGGAATTGCCTCCATTCGTGGCAAAAAACCCTTTACCAAAACATAACCTGATCATGGTGCCTCTAAATAGCACATTGAAATGGGAATCCAGTGGCGGTTATCCCACCTCCTTTGATGTGTATTTTGGCACCACAAATCCCCCCGCTTTTATCCAAAATCAAAGCACCACTACTTACAACCCCGGCACATTGCAGGCGGGTACCGAGTATTATTGGCAGATAGTGCCTCGCAATGCCTACGGTACAGCGCAGGATGCCCCCATCTGGAAATTTACCTCCATCCCCGGCGATGGCAGTATGCTTACCATTGGCAACGGCACCACGGAAGACCGCTTCCCATTGGGTGCAAATTCCGGCTATGAATTTAGTGCTGCTGTATATAGAGCAAGTGAATTGGGCGTGGGCAATAAACGCATCAACATGCTGGGCTGGTTTACGAATGAAGTAACCACCATCCCCGTGCCTACGAAGATTTATTTGAAGCCTTTCTTTGAACAAAACATCCCCATCGATACCTGGGAAAACCTCATTACTGGGGCCACCCTGGTTTATGATGATGTGCATTTTGGCACTGGCGAAGGTGAATGGGAAACTTTCCCCTTCCAAAATACCTTCGACCGGGATAATGGCGATGGCATACTGGTATTGGTGGAGCGCAATTATGGTGGCGACGGAAACGGCACCACCTACGGCGCGCGAGTGCACCATACCAGCATTACAGACGTTCATCGCTATTGGGCGAGTAGCGATACCCCGCCTTATGAAACCACCGGCGGCAAAAAGAATACCCGTCCCAACCTGCGTGTGTGGGCTACCAGCTTTGAGAGCACCACGGCGCCCAGCCCGGCTATTTTGGTGGCTCCCGCTATAAACGAGAGCGATGTGAACCAATACGCACGCATGGAATGGGGTTCCGGTGGCGGCGGTCCCACAGGCTATAAGATATATCTGGGTACAAACCCGAACCCGCCTTTGGTGCAGGATTTGGGTTATGTAACCTCTTGGGTAAGCCCCATGCTGGAAGGCAATACCACTTATTATTGGAAAGTGGTGCCCTACAACGCATCCGGCGAAGCTGAAGATTGCCCCGTGTGGAGCTTTACCACCGCCCCTGCAGGTATTGTGTATATCGGCGACGGTGTAGCCGAGGGTCAAAGCCTCCCCGTATCTGTGCGTTCAAACTTTAGCTATGCCCAAAGCATTTATCTGAAAGGAGATATCCGCTTTGAAGACCATAGCATAGAGAAAATATCCTACTACTGGAATGGCGCAGTGGATGCTGTGAATTCAACTGATTGGGTGATCTATATGGGTCATACCAATAACAACGTGTTTTCCAGCACCACAAACTGGACACCTTTCAGCCAGCTCACTCAGGTATTCAGCGGCCAGGTAGAGCTTCCCGCCACTCCCGGCTGGATTGAAATCGTGTTGGATACCCCCTTTGCATATGATAATACCCGCAACCTGGTAATCGGCATTGATGAAAACCAAGCGGGCAATGATGGCACCGATGGCGGCTTCTACAGCACGCTTGTTACAGGTATATATCGCAGCCTGCGCTATATGAATAACGGTACAAACCCGAACCCCGCATCGCCTCCCACCGGCACCCGTGTGGCAGCATTCCCGAATATCAAGATCGGCTTTGCCACCACCGCGGAAGAGCCTGTATTTGGCATTGCTCCCGAAAGCATAGACTTTGGGGAAGTGCCTCATTCTCAAGCTTCCGGTTGGCAAAACATAGTGATTTCTAATACCGGCGGCGGTACCATCAATATCGCCAGTAGTGATGTGACCATCAGCGGTTCGGATGCCGGCATGTTTACCATCAACCGCAACAACCTGCCTGCAGCAATCAATAGCGGTGGCACTTTGCTGATTCCCGTGCGCATCACCGCCACCCAGGAAGGTCCCCTCAGCGCCACCGTGCACGTTCTTTACGATGGCGTTACTTATGATGTGGAGCTATCTGCCTTTGGACTGCCCTATGGGCTGCATACCGTGGGTAATGGCACCACAAATAAGCACATTCCCGTAAGCCCCTATTGGGGATACACCTATTCTCAAACCATCTATCCGCAATCCATGCTCAACAAGCAGGATAAGCGCATCAGCAAATTGGGATACCAATGGAATGGCGTGCGCAGCGGCAATAGCGTAAATAATATAGTGGTTTATATGGGACACACCGATAAGACAGTATTTGAAGATAATACGGATTGGATTCCCTTAAACCAGCTTACCGAAGTATATCGCGGCTATATCGATGTCCCCGCCACTGCCGGCTGGGTGATGTTTGAGATGGATACTCCCTTTACTTATAACAACACTCAAAACTTGGTAATTGCGGTAAATGAGATTAATCCCGCTGGTGATGATGAGTTGGATCACTTCTTCTTCTCTACCGTTACCACCGACCAGGCACGCAGTATTCGCACTTATAGCACTTATTTCGTGCCCGATCCCGCAAATCCCACCGTGGGCAGTGCCCTGAAAGCCACCGAAACAGCCTACCCCAACACCCGCTTCATCTTTGCGGATATATCCCCGGAACCTGTATTGATGGTTAGCCCGCAAAGCCTGGATTTTGGCTTGCACATGCAAAACGAAGCCAGCGCTTGGCACAATATAATCTTAAGAAACGAAGGCTTGGCTACCATGCAGCTATATCGTAGTGATATCAATATCATTGGAGCCGATGCCGATATGTTTGAGATTGATGATAGCGTCTTCCCGCTCTCCATCGGTTTTGAACAGAATGTAAACCTGCCCCTGCGCTTTACCCCCAGCCGTGGTGGCGAAGCATCTGCCACCTTCCAGATCATCTATATGAACAATGACTACACTGTGGATCTGACTGGCGAAGGCCTGCCCACCCAGATGGTTACCATCGGCGAAGGCACTTCCGCACAGCGCTTCCCGCTGGGCAGCTACTATGGCTTCGAGCGTAGTGCCGCTTTGTATAACAATGCGGATTTGGCAGGCAACGTCACCGATATCAGCCACCTCGGCTGGTTTAGCAATACCGCTACCGATGTAAGCGTCCCCACCAAGATTTATCTGAAATCCGTATTTGATACAGATATCCAAAACAACCTTTGGGTAAATATGATTTCCGATGCCACCTTGGTGTACGATCACGTGCAAACGGGTACCAAGGCCGAAGATTGGAATATCTTTGTGTTGGATCAGAAATTCACGATGATCCCCGGCGCTGATCTTTTGGTATTGGTAGAGCGTAATGCCGGTGGCGGCGGTAATGGAACTGTTACCGGTGCTGGCATCAACGGCAGCTTTATTTCCAACAAGCACCTTACCTGGGCGCAGGATAATAGCATCCCGTTGGCACAAGGCACAGCAGGCAGCATACGCCCGAACCTGCGTCTCTTCTTTGGCGATGTAGTGGAAGGTGCTCCGGCTGCAGTTA
>JAAYJN010000133.1 GCA_012522935.1 Candidatus Cloacimonadota bacterium
AAGGTAAAACACATCAAAGACGTCTATTCCCTCTTTGGATAATTCCCCTCGCTTCCTTATTAGCCTCCCTTGTACCACCCTTGTCTCACCCATGCCGAGACAAGGGAGAGACAAGGGTGGTTAACAGGCAAGGACTGGGGAAAAAACTACAAAAAGTAAGAGACCATAGCGTTTCCTGCTTGACAAAGACAGCCCATCAGCAAAGATGTATTTATGAATTCCAAAGCTTTTATTTATAGTTTGATTTGCGCACTGGCAATTGCGGCGCTATACCACTTGTTTGCCTTTGGGCGTTATGCCTATCCGGAATACCGCCTCGCCGTGGGACAGGTGGCAGACTTTGAATTGATAGCGCCTTTTGACTTTCCTGTGCTCAAATCTGAAGATCAATTGAATGCAGAGCGCAAATTGGCGATGGACAAGCTGGAGGCTCCTTACAGCGTTTCCGCAGAAAAGGAATTTGCCGCCTATTCGATGTTGGACAAGCTATTTAACGCCTTGATGAGCGATCCTGGAGCCACTGATGACAGCCTTGCCACACTGTTCAAAAAGCTTGATGTCCAACCCAATAACGCCTTTATAGCCTTGGCAAACAAACCGGAGCAAAGGGCGGCGGCTTATGATATTGCATACAACGCCATCAAAAGGGTTTATGAAGAAAACGCCGTGCACCAGATCACCAATAGAGACAGCATCACGGTGTATGCAAACAATAGCTTGCGCCGCTCATCCATTCAAAGATTCCAGACTCTGGACAGCGCCCGCTCCTCATTTCAAACTATTCTAAGTGGCAAAGGCTACGGTGATTTTGCACAGTGGCTGGCAGATATCCTCATCCAGCCCAATCTGCAGGTAAACAGCGACAAATATGAAGAGCTGAAAAAGCAGGCGAGCATTGCCGTGCCCGTGGAAACAGGCGAAGTGTTGCAAAATGAGATTGTTATCCAAAAATACTCCAAGGTGAGCGAGGGTGATATCGCCAAGCTGAATTCCTATACCGAAGCCCTGAAGGCGCGTGACGTGCGCCGTTCGCCCTTAAAACAAATGGGCTTGTCTTTGGGGATGCTGCTCTATGTATTCATTGTACTGCTGAGTGCCAATTACATCTACCCCACCCTGGTATCCAACAAACACACATCCGAAGCGGTTAATCTGCCCATCAATATCAATTTTGTAGTGATGTCGCTATTGGCAATCATCATCCATCAGTTTTTTGGGCTGAATGGCATCCTGATTCCCTTTGCCTTCAGTGCGCTGGTGGTTACCACGCTGGCAGGGTTTGAGGCTGGATTGCTGATTTTGATTTGTAATGCCCTCATTATCAATCCATTCATCAATTGGGAGCCCTATACGCCGGTACTAATGCTGCTTTCCACGCTGGTCACCCTGGTTTTGATACACCGCTTTGCCGCCTGGCAGGGCTATATCAGAATGTGGATACTGCTCTTTGCCTCGATGATAGCGGTAAACCTGGCTTTGGCTTTGTACAAGAGCGATTCTGTGATCATCATCCTGCGCAATTCAGGCTTTGCCTTTGCCTCTTCCGCATTGTCCGTGATAGCAGCGGCAGTATTGATTTCTTTTTTTGAAAAACGCTGGAATCTGAGCACCAAACAGAATCTATTGGAGCTGTTGGATTTTAACCATCCCCTCCTCAAAAAGCTTGCCACCCAGGCGATGGGCACCTATCATCACAGCTTGGTGGTGGGCAATCTTGCCGAGCGCGCTGCCGAAGCCATCGGCGCCAATCCGCTATTGGCAAGGGTGGGTAGCTATTATCACGATATTGGCAAGGTGAAAAACAACAGTATCTTCACGGAAAACAACGTCAATTCCTCCGAGGTGCACGACCTCCTGAGCCCCAATGAAAGCGCACGCATGATTCGCGATCACGTGAAAGAGGGCATCATTTTGGCAAACAAGTATAAGCTGCCCCAGGATGTGATAGATATTATCCGCGAGCACCACGGCAGCAGCACAGTGAGGTATTTTTTGGAACAAGCCGAACGCCAGGGAGACGTGAATAATCTGGAGGATTTCACCTATCCGGGACCCAGGCCGCAAAGCAAGGAAGCCGCACTGGTGATGTTGGCAGATATCATCGAATCCACCACCAAAGCCAAGAATGTGAGCTCCTCTGAGGAGATTGAACAGATTATCGACAACACCATCCAAAGGCTTATTTTGGATGGGCAGCTATCAGATGCACCCATCACTATCAAAGACCTGTATCGCACAAAACAATCCATGCTGCCCGTATTGGAAAGCATCTATCGCAAACGTTTGGATTATCCTGATGAAACCCCAGCCAAGCCAGAACCTGCACAATCTTGAAATAATCAACGAAAGCGCGCAGGAGCCAGACGAGGCATCGTTACAAAAGGCTTTTGAACTGGTGTGCCGGGAGGAACTCCCCCAGCGGGAAGCCAATATCTGCCTTTTGATATGTGAGAGCGCACGGATGAGAAAGCTGAATCGCATCTATCGGGGCAGCGATCAGGATACTGATGTGCTTAGTTTTAGCTCGGATTTTACCGATGCCGTTGGTTCAAAAGAAAGTGATCAGCCCCTGAGGGGAGATATTGTTGTTGACATAAATCAGGCAGACAAACAAAAGGATTTATATGGCCTTGATCTGGAGCTGCAGAAATTGGTAATCCATGGCATGCTCCACCTTTTGGGCTATGATCATATCAAAAAACAAGATAAAGATATAATGGAACAAAAAGAATCATACTATTACAACAAGCTGAGGAGGACACAGCAAGGTGGATGAGGGAACCTGGTTTATACTGATCGGGCTGCTTCTATTATCGGCGTTCTTTTCCGCGTCAGAAACAGCTTTCTTTTCTCTTTCCCGGCTCTATCTAAAGAAGATGGAGGGGGAAGACAAATCCTCCACCAAACGCGTGTTAAAGCTCTTGGGCAAACCGCGCCGTTTGCTGGTGACCATGCTTTTGGGAAACACCCTGGTGAATATGGCGATATCCTCTTTGGCTACGCTATTGGTGATTGGCTGGGCAGAGGGCAGCAGGCTGACGCTATCCACCCTGGTCACCATTCAGATTGTGATGACCACCACCATTATCCTGGTATTTGGAGAAATAGCTCCCAAACTGATTGCACTCAGCATCGCAGATGGATTTGCGCGGGCTTCCAGCCTCATCATGCAAATCCTGCAAGTGATATTATTCCCCGTGGTTTGGCTGTTGGAAAAGCTTACCCAGCTGGTATCCAAAAAAGGAACTACAGACCGCTATCTGGATGAAAACCTCACCAGCAAGGAGCTGCATAATATCTTCCAATCCCCGGAATCCAACAACTCTTTGGAAGATCATGAGAAACAGATGCTGGCAGGGCTGTTCCGCTTTCGTGAAGCCGAGATAAGCGAGATCTATGTGCCCCGGGTGAAGATAAATGCCATAGAGGAAAACGCCAGCATGGAAGAGCTGCGTGCCCTGATCTTGGAAACGGGCTATTCCCGCTATCCGGTTTACAGGGAGAATATAGACGACATCGTGGGCATAGTTTACGTGAAGGATATGCTGTTATATCCGGAGAAAACCAGCATCAGCCAGCTGTTGCGTCCGGCGTGGTTTGTGACGGAAAACATGAAGGTGGAAACCCTTTTGAACCAATTTAAAATACGCAAGATGCAGCTGGCAGTGGTGGTGGATGAATATGGCGGCACCTCTGGCATCATCAGCGTGGAAGATATATTGGAAGAGATTGTGGGCGAAATCCACGATGAATTTGACCGTGAAGAAGCTCCGGAGATAATAGCCAATTCCGAAATCAATTTCACCCTCAGCGGCAGCTATAATATCAGGCAATTCAACCATCAATTTTCCACCGATATAGACCCCGATGAATATGACAATATGGCAGAATATCTATTGGCACATTTCAACCATGTGCCCCATACCGGGGAGAGCCTGGTTTTGGAAGGCAGGCTGCAATTGACCGTTTTGGATAGCGATGAAAAGAGCATCAAACGGGTGGAAGTGCAGGTTTTGGCAAAAGATGAACAGCAGACATAGGCTGATTCTGACTGTGGCGATGCTGCTGCTCTGTGGCAGCTTGAGCGCTCTGAGGCTGGAATATACAGTGAAGGCATTGGGGCTGAGCGTGGCTTCCCTCACCATAGATAAAAGCCCATCCAGCGTGAGGGTGAAGACCCGCTCCCTTATCTCAAACGCCATCTTTCCCTCCATCGATAATGTGTATGATGTGAGCTTTGATGGCAGCTATCTGCCGCAACGCTATCAGCGCAGCGTGAATCAAGGCAAATTGAAGGCAGAGATCTCCACCCGCTACAACCATCAGGGCAAAACCGCCAGCCAAACGCATAGCGACCCCAAGGAATCAAGGCAATATGCAATTGGCAGCCACACCCGGGATTTCTTTTCCCTGGCAGCCATGCTGAGCGATGGCAAGGCAGGAGCCGGCACCTATCAATTGGATGCCAATGGCTCTTTGTGGCAAACCAAGGTGAAGGGTTTGGGCTCCAAAAAGATAAAGACCCGTGCCGGCAGCTTTCAGGCTGAGGGATATCAAATGAGCTTTGGCAGTGATACCCATCAAAAACCGCCTTATGTGGATATGATTACCCACAATCTCTTTCACAAAGACAGCCGGGTGGAATTGTGGGTGGATGGCAAGGGCAAGATAGTAAAAGCCAGCATCAAAAAGGGATTGAGAGCCAGCCATTGGGAGCTGGAGAGCATCACACCATGAAGCCGGCAAAATCCGCTCGTGTACCTATGCTGCTGACCATTATTTGGTGGGTGGCAATCTGGGTGGTATCCTCCCTGCCCGCTGATGAATTGCCCACAGTGGACGAAGTGGGAGTGGATAAGCTGGCACACGTGGGAGTGTATTTTGTCCTGGGCATACTGCTTGATACATGGCTGCGCCGCAAGGGGCTTACCCTCAAACAGCGTCTGGGAATCTTTGCATTGGCTGTGATCAGCGCCTTTGCCGATGAATATCACCAACACTTCATCCCCGGCAGGTCCGTATCCATCTGGGATTTTGTAGCCAATGCCAGCGGTTTGGTTTTGGCTTGGTTGTGGAGATTTATCCGTCATGATAAGAGTAAAAGACCTCAGCATTGAGCTTTCTGGCAAGCCGATATTGCACAATATCGATTTCAGCTTGGAAGATGGCGAAAACCTCATTATCCTTGGGCGCAGCGGCAGTGGCAAAACGGTGTTGAGCAAGACCTTGATGGGCTTTTACCCTCCCTCCTCCGGAAGCGTGATGATAGACGATTGGGATGTATATGCCAGCATGGATTCCAAGGCGGCTGCCCCCAAAAAGCAATTTGCCATCGTGTTTCAAAACTCTGCCTTGCTAGATTCCCTGAGTGTGTTCCAAAATGTGGCTTTGCCCCTTTATACCCGGCGTGAAAAGGATAGTGCCAAACTGCGGCAAAAGGTGGAAAACGCCCTCTCTGAAGTGGGGCTGTTGGATGCCATGGAAAAGTATCCCAGTGAACTGAGCGGAGGCATGCGCAAGAGGGTGGGCATTGCCCGTGCTTTGGTGTATGGTCCTGATTACATCGTGTTCGACGAGCCTATTTCCGGTTTGGACCCCATCACTGCAGACGAGGTGTTGTTTTATATCAATCATATCATCAGTGGCAAGACCGCTACCGCCATCACCATCACTCACGAGGTGCGCAATCTGGAAAGAGTGGGTGACGTGGTGCTCTTTCTGGAATCCGGCAAGGCACTGTTTTATGGAGCTTTGGAAGAGCTTTTTGCCCAATCCCATCCCCTGATCCAAAAGTTCTTGGGTTCAAAATGACTAAGACCGAAAGAAACCCTCTGATGATGTTGGCTTTTCTCACTGCCATCGCCAGCAGCGTGCATATAGTGGAAAGCATTATTTCCAGGGGTTTGCCCTTGCCTTTTTTGCGGCTGGGGCTCTCCAACGTAGTGGTTCTTTATTTGATAATGGAAAATAAGTTTTGGCAGGCGGTGCTGTTGAATATCACAAAGTCTTTATTGGGTGCCATCGCCACCTTCACGCTGCTCACACCCGGCACCGTGCTCTCCTTGGGGGCAGGCTTTACCGCCATTCTTGTCATGCAATTGGCAAAGCGCTCGAACATGGGCTTTAGCATCTATGGCATCAGTTTGGCGGGTGCCATCATCCACAATTTGACGCAATTAGTTTTGATTAAATGGATAGTTTTGGATCAACCGGCAGTTTTTATGTTGACACCAATACTACTTTTGTTGGGATTGGTCAGCGGAATGATAATTGCCCGTATAGCTACGGCAATCTTTCCCCAGATAAAAGAATTGAGGCTGCAGAATAATGAAGATATTCAAAAATAAAAAGTTCAGGAAAGCCCTCGCCATATTCTGCCTGGGCTCCTGTGTAATAGTGGGCATAGTGGTGGGGCTATTCTGGTTTTATCAGGATGATCTGCCGCCCACAGCGGAGCTGCGCAATTTCACCCTGCGTACCGGCAGTGAGGTGTATGATTGCAATGGCAAGATGATCTATCTTTTTGCCTTTGAAAAGCGCAAGCTCACTTCCCTCAAAGAGCTTCCCCCTCATCTGATAGATGCCCTTCTTACCACAGAGGACAAGCGTTTTTATTACCATCCCGGGATGGACCCCTTGAGCCTCATGAGAGCAGTATTTGTAGATATCACCACAGGTGGATATTCCCAAGGCGCCAGCACCATCACCCAGCAGATGGCGCGCAATATGTTCCTCACTCTGGATAAACAATTGAGCCGCAAGATCAAAGAGGCAATTCTGGCGTTTAGGATTGAGGCCACCTTTAGCAAAGATGAGATTCTGGAAATCTATTTTAACAAAATCTTTTGGGGCGGGCAGGTGCATGGCGTGGAAACAGCGGCACTTTATTACTTCAATAAACACGCCCGTGATCTCACCCTGCCAGAATCTGCCATGCTGGTGGGAATGATCCAAAGGCCAAACTATTACGATCCCATCCGGCATCCGGAAACTGCCAAAAAAAGACGTGACTTTGTGCTGTCCAGAATGCTGAAAGCCAAAAAGATAACCAAGGAAGAGTATCAGGTAGCCATCGATACTCCCGTTCAACCCCAGGAAGGCATCATGCGCAGGTATGCTTCGGATTATTTTATCGAACATATCAGAACCTATCTGGAGCGAAAGTATGGCACAGAGCGTTTGTTTGAGGGTGGCTTGAGGATTTATACCACGCTGGATCCTGATATGTCCAGCTCTGCTTATTCGATCTTGAATGGCTATCTTACAGACATTGAACGCGGCTCTGGCTATAGGAACAAATATTCAGACATAGCCCCTGGCACCCATGATATAGAGACCAAATATATTCAGGGAGGCTTGGTGCTGATGGAAAATAAGACCGGCTATGTGAGGGCGCTCATTGGAGGGCGCAACATCGAACACAGCAAGTTTAACCGGATGACTCAAGCCAAGCGTCAACCGGGTTCCTCCATCAAACCAGTTTACTATACATTGGCGGTGGAAAAGGGCTATACGCCTGCCACCATTATCAATGACGCACCAGTTTCCTTTGGAAACTGGAGGCCTCGCAATGCCGGTGGCGGATCTTATGGCTATAAACGCATGCGCGTTGCCATCACCCATTCCTACAA
>JAAYJN010000134.1 GCA_012522935.1 Candidatus Cloacimonadota bacterium
GCGGGTGAAGATGCTGCCTTTGCGGGCGTTGCGCGTGGGCATCACACAATCGAACATATCCACGCCGCGGGCGATGTTATTCAAGAGGTCGGAGGGGGTGCCCACGCCCATCAGATAGCGGGGCTTATTTTGCGGCAGGATGTCGTGCAAAAAGTTCGTAATGCGGAACATATCTTCCTTGGGTTCCCCTACTGCCAGGCCGCCGATGCTGTAGCCGGGGAAATCCATATCCATCAGCGCCAGTGCGGATTCCTGCCTCAAATCCTCATAGATGCCGCCTTGCACGATGCCAAAGAGGGCTTGATGTGCATGATTTTTAAAAGCCTTTTTGCCGCGTTCCGCCCAGCGCAGGGTGGTGGCAAGTGATTTGGTGACGTAATCGCGGGTGGCAGGGAAGGGCGGGCATTCATCAAAGCTCATGATGAGATCGGCGCCCAGTGCCTCTTGGGTGGCGATCACGCTTTCCGGGGTAAAGTGGTGACGGGAGCCATCGATATGGGATTGGAACTTCACGCCGTCTCGCCCAATTTTGCGCAGGGCAGCCAGGCTCATCACCTGAAAGCCTCCGCTATCGGTGAGCATGGGGCGGTCCCAGGAGATGAATTTGTGCAGGCCCCCCGCTTTTTGGATCAGTTCCGCTCCCGGCCTCAAATAGAGGTGATAGGTATTGCCAAGGATGATCTGGGCGTGGATATCCTTCAGCTCGCGGGGGCTCATCGCCTTCACCGTGCCCAGGGTGCCCACGGGCATGAATACCGGCGTCTGGATCATGCCGTGATCCGTCTCAATCGTGCCGGCACGGGCTTTGCCGCTGGTGGCTTCAAGGGTAAATTTGAACATTCCCTGCACTTCCTTCAGTTTGCCATCATGCGCATCAAGAGCTTGGAGATATCCCCATAAAATGCCAAAATCATGAGTAGCAGCAGCAGGGTGAGGCCTATCCGTTGCAGGATTGCCTGCACCTTCAGCGATACGGGGTGGCGGATGATGCCCTCAATGATGCAAAAGAGGATGTGACCGCCATCCAGGATGGGGATGGGGAGGAGATTCATGATCATGAGGATGAGGCTGATGCTGCCAAAGAAGAGCACCAGATAGCTGATGCCCTTGGCGCCCACCTGGTTGCTCATGGAGGCTATCATCACGGGTCCGCCGATATTGCGCGCCAATTGTTCCGGCTTGGCAAAGAGCTTGAAAAGGCCGGCATAATTGCGCCCGATAAAGCCAAATGCGGATGCCGTGCCATAGCCAAACGCCTGTTTGATATTAAAGCGTTGCTGGCTCTTGACGGGCTGGATATTGGTGATGCCAATCAGGCGCTCTTCGCCCAGGGTGACGTTGCTTTCCAGCTCCACCACCCGCTTGATGATCTTGCCATCCCTGATGAGGGTGAGCAGCACAGAATCGCTGGGGGAGCCCAATATCTTTTGCCGCATCTCATACCAATCATCCACCTTCAGGCTATCCACGCCAATCACGATATCACCGCTGCGGATGCCGGCGCGCCAGGCGCTCATGCCCGCATAAACCTCGCCGATTTGGGTGCTCATGGCGGGGCTGAGGCTGCGGATCAGGCTATCTATCTGGGCGGCGGGGATTTCCACCGTCAGGGGTTCATTGTTGCGCATCAGCTGGATGCTATTGTCCTCTTTGGCAGAAAGCAGCCCCAAGGCTTCCCAATAGCCCTGCACGGGCTGTTCGTTGATGGTGATGAGGCTATCGCGGGGCTGTAAAAGGTCTGTCCATTTGCCCTGCACGCTGTGGATCACGGGGTAGTGATCTTCCAGATGGATGGGAAAGAGAAAGGAGGCGATGAAGAAGATCAGGCCTAAGATAAGATTGGCAAAGGGACCGCTGAAGGCGATCAGGGCACGCTGCCACCAGGCTTTATGCTGGAAGGAGAGCTCCCTTTGGGCGTCTTCCACCTCGTCATCGGGGTTTTCCCCGTGCATCTTCACGTATCCACCCAGGGGAATCCAGCCAATCTGCCACTGCACGCCTTTGCGCTGGAACCGGAATAGAGGCTTGCCAAAGCCTATGGAAAACTTCTCGATTCCCACGCCAAAGCGGCGGGCAGTCCAATAGTGACCCAGCTCGTGGATGAAGATCATCAGGGCAAATGCCAGGATGGTTACAAATAATATCAAGAGCCCTTCCTGATGCGCTCTGCCATCACGATGGCGATATAGCTGGCAACGTCTGTGGAATAGCTGCCCGTGCCAAAGCCGGCATCGTATCCCAGTTCAATAGCCAATTCATGGGAGATGCGGGGGCCGCCACAGATAAAGAGCATCTTGTCTCTGAGGCGCTCGGCTTCTGCCAATTCGATGAGGCGGGTGAGGTTTTTGATGTGGATATTCTTTTGGGTGACCACCTGGGAAACCAGGATGGCGTCTGCATTTTCGGCACGCGCTCTGGCAAGTAGCTCCTCGGAGGTGACCTGCGCACCCATATTGATGGCGTTAAAGCTCTTATAGCGCTCCAGTCCAAAACGGCCGCTGTAGCCCTTCATATTCATGATGGCATCGATGCCAACGGTGTGGGCATCGCTTTCGATGCAGGCGCCCACCACGGTGAGGGTGCGCCCGATATGCTCTTTCACAAAGGCATCTGTCTCCTCCATATCCATCACGGCAGTTTCCACCACTTTCACCTTGATATTGGCAGGATCAACCGCTGTGGAGGTGCTGGCATAGGCGATGAAGTGGGTAAAGCCCTCGTTCAGATCACGCATCCCACACACATCTATATCGTCAAAGCCCATTTGCTTCAAAAGCAGGCGGGCGGCTTCTTTGCCATGGGCATCCGGCTTTACGGGCAGGCTGAAGGAGAGCTGCATCTTCCCATCAGCGGAGGTGTCTCCATAGGGGCGGATAAATTGCTTTTTCATATCTTTAGCTCCTTCATCATTCTCTCCCGGAAGGGATTGTAATAATCCTCGTCTTTGGCAAATACGCCGTCGAGGCCCTTGCCGCCGTCGTCCGGACGCTTGATATCGGCAAATTCTCCCTTTGCCATGGCGGAAAAGAGGCCATCGGCAGCTACCTTTTCCAAAAAGAGGGTGGCTTCTTCCAATACTTGATGGGCACGGCGGTTGACAAAGCTATCGGGAGCCAGGCTGAGGTTTGCGCCCAAGTCCTTCACTGCCTTGAAGATATACTTGGCGTTTTCGATAGCCAAAGAGCGGTCTGCCAGATGCGGGGTGTGGATGGCTTCCGTCATCATTCCCAATAGCTGCACGCCCTGGCCGGTGAGCTGACCCACAAAGTTGAACATGGCATCCATGAGGTGGGTCTTGAAGATATTGCCGCTGGCAAACTTGGTGGGAGGCATGTATTTGATGGGGCTGTGGGGGAAAAGCTGGCGGGAGAGGAGGGCATGAGCCAGTTCAAAGCTAAAGCTGTTTTCCATCTCAGGATCTATCTCATAGGCGTGCCCCAAGCCCATCTTTTCCGGTTTCACTCCGCTCAGGAGGGCAAATTGTTCGTTGATCAGCTGGGAAGCCGTGACGGTGTAAGCCTTTTCCACAGCATCGGAGGTGGTGAGGTAGTTATCTTCGCCGGTCTGGATTTCGATGCCGGCATAGGCATTTATCATGCGGCTAAAGGATTGGTCCAAGAGGGTTCTGCGGGGGTTGATATCCCGGAATAGGATGCCATACATGGCGTCGTTGAGCATCAGATCCAGCCTTTCCATGGCGCCCAGAGCGGCGATTTCTGGCATACACAGCCCGGAAGCGTAGTTGGTGAGGCTGATATAGCGCTTTTCGTCTTCGCTCACCTCGTCCAATGCCTGGCGCATGATGCGGAAGTTTTCCTGGGTGGCAAAGGTGCCGCCAAATCCAGACGTGGTGGCGCCATAGGGCACGTAATCCAACAGGGATTGAGCGGTGGAGCGGATCACTGCTATCACATCGGCACCCTCGCGGGCGGCTGCCTTGGCTTGCACGGCATCTTCATAGATATTGCCGGTGGCAACGATCACATAGATGGCGGGGATGCGGCGCTCGCCAAAGCGCTGATACATCTCTTCACGCTTGGCTTTTTGACCGCTGATATGGGCCATCATTTTATCGGTCAGTTCGGAAAGCAGAGCATGGATTTCATCGGCAGGAGCCGGGGGCAGGGCGCTGATATCCAGATTTTGGTCATTTATCGCCGTTGCCACCTCGGCTGCGCTCATATTCTGTAAGAGCATGGCGTTTGCCAGGCGGATGGCAGCCCCTTTGCCCAGGGAGCCACTCTTGTGCAGCTGGTCTATCACCACGTTGGGCAATGGTTTGCCATCTTTGAGGGCACCATCCAGCCCCATCAGGCGCAACACCGTGCGCTCGATGGTGACGGAGCTATAACCCTCAAACAGCCAGCCAAAAGAGCCGGTGATTTTCTGGGCGGCAGCTCTGGCGCGATCCACCAAACTGATATCCAAATCAAGCTGGAGCATTATTCCTCCATAATAGTTATTTCTTTCGCAGTCGAAAATTTGGGGAGGTGCCTTTTCGTCAAGGGAAAACGGTGGGCATGCGGTGCATGCGAGGTTTTAGGTGCCAGGTTTCAGGTATCAATGCCTTCAAACAATAAGTGCAGGGTTGCCGCACCTTTGATGGTATAATCTGCAAAGCTTGCCTCAGATTTTGCTTGCCCTGTTGCCGGGTTATCATTAAATTGTTTGATAGCAAAGCGCAACGTGCATTGCGAAGAATAAGGAGAAACTTCTTATTATCAGGCACATAGCTTGCCAAAATCTATCAAAATACAGGAGATTATTATGATTTCGTGGAAAAACATTGTTCCGTTGGCACTCATGCTCATGCTGTTTTCATGCGGGCATGCACAATCCACCCCGCTGCAGACGCGCTCCGCTGCCAACGAATTAATCAAACCAGCCCAAAACCCTGTGGTGGAAGTGGTGAGAGAGGTGAGGGAAGCCGTGGTGCAGATTCGTGTGGAAGCCAAAATCACCGTGCGCAACCCCATGAACCAATTCTTTGATGATCCCTTCTTCCGCTATTTCTTTCCGGAACAGCCCCGCACCCAGCAAAGGCCTGTCACCTCGATGGGCAGCGGATTTATCTATGAATTTAACCCCCAAACGCGGGAAGCATATATTATGACGAATAACCACGTGGTGGACCAAGGCAAAGACGGCACCATCACGGTGATCCTGGCTGACAAGGTGAGCTATACTGCCGAGCTGGTAGGGCGCGACCCCAATACCGACGTGGCGGTGATCAAAATAGAGGTAAAGAAGGGTGAGAAAATCACCGTGGCACCTTTGGGAGACTCCTCCAAACTGGAGATAGGAGAATGGGCGATAGCCATCGGCAATCCCTTTGGTGAAGCGGGATTGGACCGCACCGTCACCTTGGGCGTGATCTCCGCCATTGGTCGCTCCAACCTCAATTTTGGCTCCGGCTCTCCCATCTATCAGGATTATATCCAGACAGACGCCGCCATCAACCCCGGCAACAGCGGTGGACCCCTCCTCAATATCGATGGTGAGGTAATCGGCATCAACGCCGCCATCACCAGCACCAGCGGAGGCAATATCGGCATCGGCTTTGCCATTCCCATCAACCTGGCAAACCGTGTGGTGGAAGACCTGGTGGCAAAGGGCAAAGTGACCCGCGCCTATATCGGTATCTCTCCCCAGGAAATCACCTCGGAATTGATGGAAGCCTTTGATCTGGAAGAGGTTTCCGGTGTATTGGTGGCTGAGGTAACAGACGATTCCCCCGCTAATAAAGCCGGAGTGCAGGTGGGTGACGTGATAGTGGAATTCAACGGCGAAAAGGTGCCCAATGCATCCAAATTCCGCATCGCCGTGGCCACCTCCAAGCCCGGCACCACCGTTCCCATGAAGGTGATCCGAGACCACAAGGTAAAAGAGATCTTCATCCAGCTGGAAAACTATCCCGATGAAGACAACGGCATCGAAGAAGCCAAGCCGGAAGTGAAGCTGAGCCACGGCATCAAGGTGAATTCCCTGGATAGCGCGGATGCCCGCAGGCTGAACGTTTCCGGCACAGAAGGCGTGGTGATCACAGCCGTGGATAACGGCTCTCCCGCCGCCAAAGCAGGCCTCAGCGTGGGACAGATCATCCTGAAGGTAAACAACCTCCCTGTGAATAATCCAGATGAATTTGAATTGACCATGGATGGGCAGATCGACGCCATGGTGAAAAGCGAAAAGAGCACGATTACCCTCTATGTGAAGGACAGGAACAATAGATTCCAGTTTGTGCCTGTGCGCTTTGAGACACTGGATTAGTCGCGCTGCGACTAATCCAGGTATCAGGTTCCAGGTTTCAGGTTTCAGGAGAGCGGCTTTTTGCCGCTCTTCTTGTTCCACTTAAGTACAATTATTACAAGGATTGCACTAATTAAAAATAGGCTTTGCAGCTGCCCCTGTTCCCTGTTCCCTGACCCCTGGTCCCTGCGCAAGCCCCGCTTGCGCTTGCCCATTAGCCTCCCTTGTACCACCCTTGTCTCACCCTTGTCGAGACAAAGGAGAGACAAGGGTGGTTAACAGGCAAGAAGCAGGTTTCAGGTGACCAGGTATCAGGTTTCAGTTAAGCGACTCCGTCGCTACCCTGCCCTCTGACCTCTGGTCTCTATCCATTGGATAAGCCCCGCTTGCACCCTGCACGCGCTAAAATCTCTTGACAATAAAGCGGCCTCGTGCGTTTTGACTTAACTTGAGAGGTTATATTATATATGTGTTTACGAAACAAGAATATAGACAAGAACATAAAGCTATCATGGCATAAGGCGTTTGCATATCTGCAGATGCCTTTTTTTGTGTTCAGGAGGCCCTAAATGCGGGTGAATGAGCTTATTAAAGCTGCATTGGCAGAAGACTTGGGCGCAGGCGATGTCACCAATCTATATCTGGATTTGGGTGCTTTGCTGGGGCGTGCCTTCATGGTTGCCAAAGCCAAGGGCGTATTGGCGGGAGTGGAGATAGCCAGGCAGGTTTTCCAGGCGGTTGATGAGGATCTGAAGGTCACCATTTACCGCAAAGATGGGGATGTGGTGGCTCCCAAGGATGAGATTATGAGGATAGAGGGCAAAGCCTCTAACATCCTGATGGGAGAGCGCGTGGCATTAAACTTTTTGCAGAGGATGAGCGGCATCGCCACCCTCACCCATGCCATGAGCCAAGCCTTGAAGGGAACTAATACCAAGCTTTTGGATACCCGCAAGACCACACCGCTACTGCGCCATCTGGAAAAATATGCCGTGCGCGTGGGAGGCGGATACAATCACCGTTTTGGACTTTTCGACATGGTGATGCTGAAAGAAAATCACATCCGTGCCGCAGGAGACATTACCGCCGCTGTCCAGCGTATCAAAGCCCACAACACCACTTATAAGGTGGAAGTGGAAGTGACCAATATGCAGGAACTGGACGAAGCAGTGGCGGCAGGAGTAGACCGCGTGATGCTGGATAATATGGGGCTCAATTCCATCCGCGCCGCCGTCAAAAAGCATGGCGACAAAGTGGAATTGGAAATCTCCGGTGGGGTTACCCCCAAAAACATCGCCAAATACGCCAGCACAGGCGTTCATTATATTTCCAGCGGTGCCATCACCCATTCATATCAATCGCTGGATATCAGCCTTTTATTTGAGGAGTAAAATTTATGATCTTAGACCAACTTAAGACCCTGGTGGAAATGCAAAAACTGGATAATAAAATCGGCGGCTACAGGATTCTGCA
>JAAYJN010000135.1 GCA_012522935.1 Candidatus Cloacimonadota bacterium
CCTCTGGCCTCTGGCCTCTGGCCTCTGGCCTCTGGCCTCTGGCCTCATTCTTCGGTTTCCAAGAGCGTTCTGATCACCCAGGAGGCTGCCATCATCCCCATTACAGCTGGCATATAGCTGATGGAGCCGATGCTTCTGCGCTGGCGTCCTCGCTGCAAGGTTACCTCCTGCAAATCCTCTGCCGGCTCATCCTCGGGTAATAGGGGTTTTTCTGAGGAATACACACAGGGAATCTTGGCATTGATGCCCCTGCGTCTGAGGAACTTACGCACCCTTTTTGCCAAGGGGCAGCCATGGCTTTTATCCATAGGGGCAATCCGGATTTGGGATGGGTCCAGCCTGTTGCCGGCACCCATCACCGAGATGATCTTCAGCTCACTTCTGATGGCATATTCCAAGAGCCCTATCTTTGGTCCCAGGCTGTCTATCGCATCGATATAGATATCCGCACCTTCCAGGAGTTGTGCCCTGTTTTCACTATCCAAAAACGCCTGATGGATCTGGATATCCGCCTCTGGATTGATGCTTTGAATACGCTCTTGCATAGCGCTTATTTTAGTTTTGCCGATGCTATCCGTGGTGGCTATCACCTGACGGTTGAGGTTGGTGATGCCCACCGTGTCAAAATCTATCAGGATAAAACTGCCAACCCCTGCTCTGACGAGCGCTTCCACTGCATAGGAGCCCACTCCGCCCAAACCTATCACACACACGGTTGCTTCAGCCAATCTGTGCTGCCCTTCCTCGCCAATCAAGAGCGTACTGCGGTTTAACCACGCCATCATATATCCCCACTTAGCAGCACATAATTCTGGTGTTGAATGGCGATCAGCTCCTCCCTGTCAACCCCACTTATCATCTGTACTTTTTCCAGCACATCCAAGAGACGCAAGAGCGGATTGTGCTCTTGGGGCTGTACGTACATTGACGTGATATCTGTTTCCAAAAGATAACGTTTGCTATCCAAAATCTCTGCCAATAGCTTGGCTTTATCCGGTCTCAAGATGCGCTCGCTGATGGTGAACCAGCTATTTGCCTGTGCCAAAAGCCGATAACCTTGGATGCTACCCGCATAACCATGCACCAGATAACGCAGATGATAGTGTTTGATCAGCTCCCAAGCCGCCTGCTGTTGACCCACTATATGCAGCACCACGGGCAGCCCATATTCCTTTGCCAGTTGCAGTTGCGCCTCAAAGATATCCTGCTGCTCAGTGATGAGAGGTCCGCTTCTATCCACGCCAATTTCCCCAAGAGCCCAAATCTGCTGTGCAGCACAGAGCTGGCGCAGGTCTTCCAGCTCCAAATCACAATCCTCCCAGTGGGGGTGAATCCCTGCGCTATAACGGATACGGGGATCACTAAGGCCTTGATATAGCCTTACTTCCTCCCGATTGAGAGCCGAGGATAAATACAATCCGATACTCTGCTTTTGTGCCTCATCCATTATATGTGAAAGCGGCATCAGGCGGCTGAGATTGGCAAGGTGACAATGGGCGTCTATCAGCATACTATCCCCCTGTCTTCCAGCAGCTTGAGGATTGCTTGTGCCGCGCGTTTGCCAGCTTGCCCATCCAGTTTGTCAAACATCAATTTATTTGCCTCAGCCCGCTCTGTTGCCAGCAATTGCGGATTCTCCAACAGGCGTTTACAGGCGGGTTCCAGCTCTCTTATATCTTTGATACGCAGGGAGATGCTTTGTAGCAGATTGTCGATATGTTGCAGCGCTTTTACCGCCGGAGGAGTCTGGAAGGTCACCATTCCCTTGCCTAAGGCACAGCATTCCGCCAAGATGGAGCTCTGATCTCCAATACACACATCCGCTAACATCATGGCCTTCAATAAATATCGTTGTTGCAGGAAGATAACTCCTTTCATGCCTTGGATGGTTTTGGCATATTTGGCGCTCATCCACGGATGCAGGGTCACCATGATATTCCAGCGCTGAGCCAAGGAGGGCAACGCATTGATCCATTTATCGATGGCGCTCATCCCGCTGGCATCCCAGGTGGCGCTGAAAAGCAGGGTGGGTTTGGCAGGATCGAGAGCTAATTTTTGCCGGACTTCCTGCAGATGCTCCGGGGTGATGCTGCCGTCAAAAGCGGGGTCCAGCCGGGGAAATCCCACGGCACAGCCCACCCTCACGCCGATTTCCTCGGCTGCCTTCTTATCCGCCTCACTGCTAAAGAGATAGAGGTCGAAGCGATTGTAATTAACTGCTTTTGTCATGCGCTTGAAGTGATAGGGTCCATGCCGCATCCCGATGGAAATGATTTTACTGCAGGGGAATTTATGCAGGGAATGGCGGCTCATGATGAGCACCTTGGGAAAGGAGAGTATGCTGTGCGAATGCTGTCCCTGATCCCGCAGGCGCTGGATAACCGGTGGACAGCCGCTGATATATGAGAGGGGAGGCAGGTGTTTTGCCACCGTGGCAAAGCCTTGCAAATCTATTTCTTCCGGTGCAAAGTATGCCAATGGGAGCAGCTTGCCAGAGGCAGAGTGCAGCCACCACAGGCTGTTATAAAAAGGACGGTATAGGAGCTCTGATACTACCATTGTACCCCTTTATGGCAGTGTGTAAAAATCTCTTCCAATGGCGGCATCAGAAGGCAGGGATTGGCAGGGTGGCAAAGAACATCTATCAGCATGGTGTCTCTTTATTCAAAAGGTTGTTCTGCGCTGCAGTTACACCCGTCTTCAAGTCTGAAATTCCAATCTTTCCTGACGGTTCGCCAAGCTCCATAGTGATGAGTGAGGTATCCATCATAGTCTTTGGGGATACTATAGTTATCTCCGTTAAACGAGTGTTGTTCCAGCATATCCAGATGCTTGGCCTCACACGATTGTAAAATGGGATTGTGGCTGTCCACAACCCAATAATAGAGATTTCCCTGTTTGTACTTGAAAAATATATCCATCAGTTGTTCTTTTTTGAAGAAACAGAATCTGCGTGTATAGATGCGCATTAGACGATACGAGCGTGCCTTCACGGGTCCCAAGTCTTTGTAAGTGATTCTAAGCCTGGTAAGATAGCCCGCCTTATGGATGAGGCGTCTGATGTTTTTGAGCTTGTGGGCATTGTTGCTGCTGACAGCCAAATCCATATCCGTATCCCAAGGCAAAAGCCTGTTTTCCCTCATCACTCCCAAGAGCGTCCCTGCATCCAAACTGTATGGGATGCCTTCCTGATCCAGAATATGGCATACATCATGCAGCATTTTCAAAGCAGCATCCAAGTTTTTACCTTCTAATTTTGCAGTTCCTCCCATTTCTTTATCTCCTTTTGCGGCGCCATATAAACTGATGGATAGGCGGGTATGTCTTTATTGATCCGGGCTATGGTTGATTGCCATCGCCACTGTTGAACTGGAGATCATAGAGGTTTTTGTAGCGGGAACACTGTTGCAAAAGCTCTTCATGGCTGCCTTTGGACACGATTTGCCCATTTTCCAACACCACTATTTTATCTGCCTTCAGCACGGTGGAAAGCCTGTGGGCAATCATGATCACGGTGCGCCCTTGGGTGGCAGCATCAATCGCATCCTGCACCATCTTTTCGCTTTCGGTATCCAGGGCGCTGGTGGCCTCATCAAAGATCAGGATGGGCGGATCTCCGATGATGGCACGCGCAATACACAGCCTCTGCTTTTGTCCGCCGGAGAGGTTTGCCCCCTTGGTATCCAGTATCTCGTCATAGCTGTTTTTGAAATTGAGGATAAATTCTTCTGCATGAGCTATCTGTGCGGCTTTGCTGATCTCCTGATCCGTCACCATCCGGTGGCTGCCATAGCTGATATTATCTCTGATGCTGCGCGTGAAGAGGATGCTCTCCTGGGTAACCACGCCAAAAAGCTGCAACAGGTCATCCAGCTTGATCTGGCGGATATCCACGCCATCTATCAGGATGCTGCCCTCCTTCACATCATACATGCGGTTCAGCAGGTTCGCCAAGGTGGTTTTTCCGCCGCCGCTGGCGCCCACCAGGGCCACTTTGCTGCCTTTGGGGATCACGAGGTTGATATCGTTTAAAACGGGCTTGTCTTCACGATAGAAAAAGCCCACGTCGCGCAGCTCGATATTATCTTCAAAGCTGGTTTTGGAAAGGGCATCGGGAGCGTCCTGCACATCGGAAGTTTGGTTTAACACCAGCGAGATTCTATCCAGGGAAACGGTGGCTTTTTTGATATCACCATAGAGTTGGGTGATGGTTTTTAGCGGATGCATCATGGAAAAGAGGGCAAAGAGAAAAGCTGTGAAATCCCCCAAAGTAAAGCCAGAGCCCGGCGCCAAGATCATCTTGCCCCCGATGATGATCACCACCACCCCCGTGAGTGCGGAATTAATCTCGGAAAAGGGCACGTTTAAGGCGGCATAGGTCTGCGCCTTTTTCCACATCCTCAGATGCTTGCGGTTGATCTGGCTAAACGCCTGATACTCTGCATCTTCCTTGCGAAACGCCTTCACAATCTTCATGCTGTTGAGCGCTTCTTCCACCGTGGAAAACATGGATGACAGGCGCGTCTGGATGCGTTTTGAATACTTCTTTATCTTTTTACCCAGATAGCCCACGGTGAGCGTGAAAGCAGGCAGCACCACCAGACTGTATAAAAACAATTGTGGGCTAAGCAGATAGGCAAGGCGCATATACACCAAAATGGTTGCCAAATCCCGCACTGCATCCAGGATAGCCCTGATAAATTGCTCGCTCACGATATCCACATCGTTCACCATCCTCACAATGGCATCGCCTACCCGGGTACGGTTAAAGAATGCCAAGGATTGCCCCATATATCTCTGGAACATCAGGTTGCGCACGTCGCGGATGGTATTGCCGCGCAAGTGTACAAACAGTACTTTATGGATGAAAAAGAAGATGTTTTTGAGCAGGATGGTAACCAACACAAAGCCGCATAATACCCATAGCAATGCCAGGGAATCCGTGTGGAACATCAAATCCTGCAAGTCGCTCCACAAGGGTGACAAACTGTGCAGACTCCGGATATTCCAGATGCCGCCCAAGGCTTGAAAATGACTGCCTATCAACACCCCAAATTGATTCAGAAAGGTCTGGGGATTGTGATACAGGATCTGATTTTTGCCCGGATTGAATACGAAATCAAAGAGAGGAATCACCAGCGTGATGCTGATACCGCTAAAAATGGCATAGAAGAGCATTGCCAGAATACCGGCAAACATATTATACCAATAGCGAAACATGATCCGGTATATCTGAGCCAAGTTTTTCCAGGTGCCTTGCGGGGTCTTGGTCTCTTCCATTTTTCTTTACTTTGTAATTTATACAAAAAATGCCAGCACACGCCGGCAAATACAAAAATCTGGCACGCCCTAAGGGAGTCGAACCCCTAACCTTCTGATCCGTAGTCAGATGCTCTATCCAATTGAGCTAAGGGCGCGCAAGAAATGCTACAGTTATTGGGAGGGCTGTTTTTGTCAAGAGCAAAGTGCAATACAACAACAAAAAGTAATGTGGCACAAATCATTTGACAGATTACAGTCGCCATTTATTGTTGAAAAAAAAGAAAGGAGATTCATTTATGAGCAGATCCACTGTCAACCCAGATGTAATTAAATGGGGCATAGAGCGTGCTGGCTTGCAGATTGATATGCTCAAAAATAAGTTTCCCAAGCTGGAATCGTGGCTTGATGGTGAAAAGCCTCCTACTTATAAGCAGTTAAAAGATTTGGCTCAAAAGATTCGCCTCCCCATTGGTTACTTATTCTTAGAACAAATTCCAGATCTTGAATTGCCTGTACCATTTTATAGAACATATAAAACAGGCCAATCTCAAACGCCAAGCCCCGAGCTGATAGACACAATCTTCACAATGCAAAGACGACAAATCTGGTTACGGGAATACCAGATTGAAAATGCCCAGCCCAAACTGCCCTTTGTGCGCTCTGCAAAAGCACCAGATGATGTAACGCATATAGTGGCAAGCATCCGTGATACTTTGGGATTAGCTCCAAATTGGGCGCAACAGTTTAAGAGCTGGAGGGAAGCATTAAACCACCTGATCAAAAGCATTAACGAAGCTGGTGTTTTGGTGATGGTGAATGGTGTGGTGGGGAATAATACCCACCGTCCACTCAATCCACAGGAGTTTAGAGGGTTTGTGCTGGTGGATGATTATGCTCCCCTGATATTTGTCAACGGTGCCGATACCAAAGCAGCTCAGATGTTTACATTGACTCACGAACTTGCACATATCTGGCTGGGGCTTGACGGTGTCTTCGATTTGGAGGGTTTACAGCCGGCTGATGATGAGGATGAAATCCTTTGTAACAAGGTGGCTGCTGAATTTCTGGTTCCTGAGGAAGACCTCCTTAAACAATGGAAACAAATCCGAAAAAACGATGATGCAGCCATTCAATTGGCGCGCATCTATAAGGTTAGTGAGATAGTGCTACAAAGAAGGCTGTTGGATCTGAAACTGATAAGTAAGAATGAGTTTTTTGACTTTTATAATGAATATAAGCAAAGAGAGCTCCAAACTGCTGCGTCTGCAAAGGGTGGTGATTTTTATTCCAACCAGCTCTTTAGAATAAACCCATACTTTATGAGGAAAATAATGGAAGCCTTGGACCATGGAAGTATCCAATATATTGAGGCATTCCGGCTTACCAACATCTATGGAAACACGTTTGACAAGTTTGCAGAAAAAGTGATGGATACCTTTTGATGACAGCTCCCAAGCAGTACATTTTAGATGCCAATGTGTTTATTACAGCCCATCGTGAGTATTATGCCTTTGATATTGCTCCCCGGTTTTGGGATCAATTGTTGAAACATGCCGCTGCCGGCAATATCTGGAGTATAAGTCAGGTTTACGATGACATCACACGCGGTCTTGATCCCAAAAGTGGTGAAGCATCGGATAGATTGGCTGTATGGGCTGTGAATGAGTTTAAACCGTTCTTTAGAGATACGGATGATATCTTTGACACCTATTTGGAAATCATAAATTGGGTTGCAAATAATAGCCATTATACAGGCTTGGCTAAAAAGGACTTTGCGGAAGTATCCGATAGTTGGCTGGTAGCAAGTGCCAAGGCTCTTAATGCTGTGCTAGTTACTTTGGAAAAACCCAGAAACACACAAACCAGAGTGCCAATTCCTTCCGTATGCGCACGGTTTAATATAGATTACATGAATACATTCGATATGATGAGGGCATTGGGTATTACTCTAAAATAACAGACATGTAAAGTCATATTGAGGAGGTTTCACCATGAAAATAACATATTACGGCCATTCGGCTTTTGGCATCCAATGCCCCAATGGAATGCGGGTTTTGATCGATCCATTCATCACCGGAAATCCTCTGGCACCCGTGCAAATGGAGGATATGCAGGCAGATTTTATCATCGTGACCCACGCTCATGGAGACCACGTGGGCGATGCCCTCCAGATTGCAGATAGAACCAAGGCGGAAATCATTACCGTCACAGAGCTGGGCTATATTATCGAGCCCAAAGGCTACAAGGTGCATGGAATGCAGATAGGTGGCGCTTGTGACTATCCCTTTGGCAGGGTGAAGTTTACCATGGCACTGCATGGCAGCCGCACCGATGAGGGTGAATATGCCGGCTTGGCGTCAGGTGCGCTCATCACCTGTGGTGATACCACCATTTATCACACCGGCGATACCGGCATTTTTTATGATATGAAGCTCATTGGCGAGATGAATAAGATTGATTATATGCTATTGCCCATCGGTGGATTTTATACCATGGATATTGCAGACGCCGTAAAGGCTGTGGAACTGGTTCGCCCCCGCATCGCCATCCCCATGCACTACAATACTTTCCCCATTATCTCTGCCGACCCCCAAGAATTTTGCAAACGCGTAAAAGAAAAGGGTTTCGATTGTATCGTAATGAAACCGGGAGCCAGCATCTGATATAGAGACCAGCTCCCGGAGCGGAGAACCTATTTCAGTGCTGCCAGTGCAGCTTTATAATCAGGCTCTTTGGTAATTTCATCCACCAATTCACGGTAGATGACCTTGCCATCTGTATCAATAATGATCACAGCTCTGGCAAGCAGCCCCGCCAGAGGTCCATCTATCATTTCCAACCCATAATCCCTGCCAAAATTGCGGTTGCGCAATTCTGAAAGAGTGAATACGTGCTCGATGCCTTCCGCACCACAAAAACGCCCCAAAGCAAAGGGTAGATCGCGGGAAATTCCCAAAACTACCGTGTCTTTGAGTTTGACTGCTTCCTTGTTGAAAGTACGTACGCTGGCGGCACATACGCCGGTATCGATGCTGGGGAAGATATTCATCAGTATCTTTTTACCTTTGAAGTCTGCCAAAGTCTTGTCTGAGAGATCATTTGCCGTCAATAAAAAATCTTTGGCACGACAACCCTTGCGAGGCAGCGCCCCCACTGTGTTTACTGGTTTATCATGAAGCTTGGTCTTAGCCATGTTTATCTCCTATTATTTCGGTATTATATCTGATAAGTTAAACAAAAAACACATAAAACCAAATGCAATGTATTGACCCACAAACTCCCGCCAAAATCCCATCATTACTATCTTGAAGATATCCCTATTTTCCTTTGTTATGCTTTCATCTTGCCCATTAGCCTCCTTTGTGCCTCCTTTGCCAAGGCAAGGGTGAGACAAGGGATAGACAAGGGTGGTTAATAAGGAAGGGGTGGGGATGGAGCCTTAAAACTTAGCAATTGACAATTTTGCCGCCTTTTTCAATGGTGTTATACTAAGAATGAGGTAAAGAAAATGAAGCTTACATTGACTCGTGAACTGGTTCACAAATTACCCAAAACAGACTTGCATGTGCACTTGGATGGCAGCGTGAGGATTCCCTCCATCCTGAAGATGGCGGCACAGCAAAATATAAAACTGCCCGCCACCGATGAGGAGGCGCTGGCAAAATTGATCGTATGTGGTGAACATACCGATAGTTTGGAAGATTATCTGCGTGGCTTTCACATCGTGAATATGGTGCTGCAAACCAAGGAAGGATTGCGCCAAGCTGCCTATGAATTGGCAGAGGATGCCGCCCGCGAAAACGTGCGCTATATGGAGGTTCGCTATAGCCCCATCCTGCACACGGAAGGCGGGCTCCAGCTCACAGAGATTTCCCAGGCGGTGATAGACGGCTTAAAGGATGCAGAGCGTGATTTCCCCATCAAAACCGGAGTGATCATCTGCGGCATCCGCAATATGGATCCCAGCACTTCGCTACAGCTGGCAGAGCTGGCGGTGGCTTTCAAAAACAAGGGAGTGATAGGCTTTGACCTGGCGGGCGGGGAATACAAGAACCCTGCCATCGTTCATAAGGATGCCTTTGATCTGGCACGGGAAAACAACCTCAATATCACTATCCACGCGGGTGAGGCCAGCGGCGCTGAAAGCATCTCCCAAGCGCTCCATCTCTGCGGTGCACATCGCATCGGACACGGCACCCGCCTGAGGGAAGACGAGGACCTCCTGCACTATGTAAACGATCACCGCATCCCCCTGGAAGTGTGCATCAAGAGCAATTTCCACACCAAGGCGGTGCCGGATAACCGCAGCCATCCTGCAGGCCATTATATCGATTGTGGATTGCGGGTGACCCTTAATACTGATAACCGCACCATCTCCGATACCACCGTCACCGATGAATATATGCTGGCAATCCAGCTCTTGAATCTGGATTATGCCACCCTCAAACAGGTGATATTAAATGGGTTCAAGAGCGCCTTTCTGCCATATCAGGAGCGGGTGAGGCTGATCAATGATACCCTGAGTGAATTTGAAGAACTTGAGAAGAACGAACTAATAACTAAAACAGAAGAGTAAGAGAACCTATAAAACTATGAGGAAGACCATTAAGACAGCATTTTCCACGGCACAGGAGACCTTAAGCGGCTTTGTGGAAGATAGTAATAATATCAGCCAGATGGAGATTATCGCCAAGGCTTTGGCGCGGGTTTATGCCCGCGGAGGCAAGTGTATCATCTTTGGCAATGGCGGCTCCATGTGTGATGCCATGCACTTTGCCGAGGAATTCACCGGGCGTTTTCGCAAAGACCGTCCCGCCCTGCCCTGCATCGCCATCGCCGATCCCTCCCATATCACCTGTGTGGGCAACGATTATGGCTTTGACGAGATCTTCTCCCGCGGGGTGGAGGCGTATGCTAATGCCGATGATTTTGTGGTGGGAATATCCACCAGCGGCAATTCACCCAACGTGATACGCGGCTTGCAGGTAGCCAAAGACCGGGGCTGTTTCACCTTTGCGCTCCTGGGCAAGGATGGCGGCAAGCTGAAAGACTTTTGTGATTTTGAGCTGATCGTGGCGGGTGATACCGCAGATCGCATCCAGGAAGTGCATACCTTGATCTTGCACACCATCATCCAATGTGTGGAAAAAGAACTGTATCCGGAATTAATATGATGAAATCAAGACTTCTTACCCTCCTCTTTGTGCTGCTCACCATCTCTTTGGCAGCACAGGGAAACTATTATGATGCGGTGCTGAATCTCTCCGGCAATGACCTTTTGTTTGGACTGCGCTCCTTGATCAGTAGCAATACCAATAGCAACTACACCGGCGCCCGTGCCTATCTCTTTCAAGACCTCGATAATACCGCCGGCACAGTTACCTGTATCTACACGGGCTATGTGTTTGATGTGGGATACGATTATAACGGCACCACAGACCCCAATACGGAGCACACCTATGCCCAAAGCTGGTTCAGCAGCCCGCAATCCAGCATCAAAAAGGCAGACCTCCACCATCTATTTACCTGCGATGCGCTGGTGAATAACTACCGCGGAAATTATCCTCTGTATCCCGTTGCCAATCAAAACACTGCCACAATGTATTACAGCTATACACCCTGGCAAAGCTATCGCGGAGCCTCCACCCTGGGTCCCACTGTGTTTGAAGCGGCGGACGAGGCCAAGGGCAGGGTGGCGCGTGCACTTTTGTATTTTTATGTGCGCTACAATGATCCTCTGATCCAGCAGAATGTGGATATGCTGCCGGAGCTGATCAATTGGCATGAAAACGACCCTCCCACAGCCCTGGAGGTGCAGCGCAATCAGCAAGTACAAAACTATCAGGGCAATCGTAATCCCTTTGTGGACCATCCGGAATTTGCCGGCAGAATCTGGCGCCCCACGGCCAATGACGATTATACACAAGCTCCGGGGCTCACTCTGCAATTTACCGGCGTTTATCCCAATCCCTTTGGCAGCGTCACCCGGATTGGCATTAGTAGCAAAGAAAGCGCCCCGGCACAGCTTGCCATCTATGATATCAAAGGCAGAAAAGTGAAACAGATGAGCTTGAACCTAACAGCTGGAGACAATGAGATAGTCTTTGATGGCAAAGACAAGTCTGGCGATCCCTTGGCGGCAGGCGTCTATCTGGTGCATCTGAGCAGCAGAGGAAACAGTGTAAGCTGTAGAATTGTACGCTATTAAAGGAAGATATACATGTGGCAATCCCGGCTTTTTAGCGCTTTTTTGCTGGCTCTTGTCCTCCTGATGCTGGTGGCATGTGCCAGCACCGGCAGCAATGTGTTTCCCCTGGAGCGTGGATATCAAAGGGAGGAACTGCTCTATGGCAATCTGAAGGCCATTGCCGCCATCAATCCGGGATTGGTGAAGGTGAGGCTGATTGGCTTTGGCAGTGGCAGTGAAACCCTGATTTATGCTCTGGAAATAGGCGATCCCAAAGCCAAGGGCAGGGTGTTGATAATAGGCCAGCATCATGGGGAAGAGGTGTTGGGCATAGAGCTGAGCGTGGCTTTGGCACACACTTTGGCACAAGAATGGAAGCGCAACAAACAGTGGAGCAAGATCTTGGAAGAATACCAAATCTGGATAGTGCCCACCATCAATCCGGAAGGCTGGCGCGCGGTGAGCAGCGGAGAGCTGGCCCGCAAGCGCAAGAACAACCGTGTCACAAACAAAAACAATACCTTCGATATCCGCACGGATGGCGTGGATCTAAACCGGAACTACCCCGTCTTTTGGGCAGATCAGGTTCCCGTGCCCCACACGCATCCCAATTATAAAGGGGAGCGTCCTGCCACAGAGCCCGAGGTACAGGCGATTATCAGCCTTGCCGAAAAGCAGGATTTTGAGCTGGCATTCTTTTATCACAGCTCGGCATCTGGCAACTTTAGCGAAACCATCTACCTGCCGGCATGGGTGCAATCTGATGCTGTGCAGGAGGCACGGATCAATAGGCTGATGGAATTTGCCAAAAGCTATGCCAAGCTGGTGAAAAGAGACTATCAAGATGGATACTATCATGTGGCAGAAGGCAATAGCTCCCGCGTGGGCAATGCCCGCAACTACTTTTTTCATACTCACGATACCGATGCCCTGCTGATTGAAATTGGCGGTATCAACAAGGAGGGAATCAGCGTGATTCACCCTCCGCTGAAGATGATGCGCAAGCTTGTGGATAAGAATATCAATGCCCTGCGCAGCGTGCTTTATGAGCGCGCCCTGGAAAAAGGCAAGGAGTAATGGACGCCCACCATCTCTGAATTTTATTTCTTAATAATAAAGCAAAAGCCCGGAAGATCTCCGGGCTTTGTTTGTATAACTATGGCGTTCTGCCTCAGAGGGCAGGATTATTTTACCACTACCAGTTTGCGGCTCTGGGTATAGGAGGGAGTGGTAAGCTTGTAATAGTAGATGCCGCTGGCTACGTTGCGTCCGGAGGCGTCGCGTCCATCCCAGTCAATCTGGTGGATACCTGCGGGCAGGGTGTAGGATTTTACCTTTTGGCCTGTGATGTTATAGATTTCCAAGGTGCCGGTCTCGTTTTGTTTGATCTCGGCATTGATATTGGTTCTGGAACCGGTCTTGAAGGGGTTGGGATAAGCTGTGCCCAAGATGCTGCGGTCTGGTAGCGGGGGTACCGGCTCTTCACTGGTCAGGATTACGGATACAGGACCGTAGAAGGTGCTGTGTCCATCAATGGAGATAGCTTCCAGCCAGAAGTAGTAAGTGGCGGGGCCCTCCAATTCATTGGCGGTAAAGCTGTAATCTGCGCCGTCAGTGGTGTTGTGGGCAGGGATTACTACGGGAGTGAGAATCAGGGCATTGGCAAGCTGGATGGTATCGTTTGCATACACCTTAAAGCCATTCATATCGCTCTCGGAGGCGGTGCTCCATTTGAGGACTGCCATATGATCGGAATTGACGTATGCATTCATGCTGCTCAACACTACGGGCACGGTTTCCTTGTAGGGGGATGCCACTGCGAAAAAGTAGAAATCTGTCACGTTGTATGCCACGATGGTGTCGTTACCGGCGAGGGCCTGATTTGGCCATATTTCCCAATCCAAGACGGGGTAGCGGCGATAGATGATCTGCCAATCCATGGGTCCTTTGGCAAAATCTGCACTATCCAAGCCAAAGCGGATGTTTACATTGAAGGTTTCCAGGGTTCCGCCCAATTCCCAATGTTTGTTGGTGGTATATGCCAATCCAGCAGGCATATTGCCGGTGGGAGGAGTACCAATCTCTGAGAGATAGAGGGTCTTCATATCATCTGCCAATCCGCCGGGGGTTCCTTCAATAATTTCAATGGTTGCTTTTGTTTCGGGAACGGCGATTTCACCAGGCAGATCGTCCAAATCCACTTCCAC
>JAAYJN010000136.1 GCA_012522935.1 Candidatus Cloacimonadota bacterium
CCAGGGATAACCGGAAACAAAATGAGCTGGACAAACGGAGCATGGCCGATGAGCTATGCTCCTGCTCATCATTTTGGATCATGCCTAAAAAAACTCAAAAAACAGTCCGCTATTTTAGGATACTACAGGGTGGCGGCGTTCCGCCGCTTTTGGTTTACCACGAATTACACGAATAGACACGAATTTAGGCTCGCTACCGCTCCCCGATAATATAATAACCACGAAAAGCACTAAAAAACACGAAAGGGTTTTAACCACGAATTAAACTGATTACACGGATTTCATCAATTCAAAATAAACTTAGCTTTAGCGAAGCCCCTGTTCCCTGACCCTGCGGCGGGACGCCACCCCCTGGTCTCTGGTCTCTGGCCTCTGATCTCTGTTCGCAACGCGAGCACAAAAAAAGCCCCCGCTTGATTAGCAGGGGCGATGTATATATCCGATTAAGTGTGTTAATCCACCGGGATGGGCGGTTCTCCAGCACCGGCGGTGATTCTTATAAATATTTTATCGATATCCAGCTCGTCCATGGGAATCGTGATGCTATCAGCCGAATACAAGATATCCACCAGGATAAAATCAGAGTAAGGATCAAGCGAAATATAGGCTCCATACCATTCGGCATGTTCCACGGGGCTCCATTCCAGGATTACATTTGTTCCGGATTGATACAAACGGAGGTCTGTAACGGCATCCAACATATCGGGAATGTGGTAGACGTGGATGTTATCGATATTCCATTGAATAAACATGTCTGAATCTTCTCCCCAGGCAAGGAAGCGGATCTTAAACTCACGATTGGCTGCATATTCGGAGATATCATAATAGACGGTTACCCAGTCAAAGGCACCAACTGATGTGTTTACTTCACCCAGTCTATGCCAATAAGTGCCGTCCCACACCTCGCAAGCCAAGTTGTTTTCATCCCAGTCACTGTAATCTTGCATGGAGAGCCTGAAGCTGAGATGGACGTTGTCAATTCCGGTGGCATCTAATTTATAGCTGGTAAGGGGCATCACATAGTTATATTCCCTGGGTAAATAATAGAATCTCACAGACGGGGCAGGGTCTCCATAGTATTTATCAATACGCCAGTTGTCACCGCCCAAGCCCCACCAGTTTGCTCCAATGCCCAAGCTCCAGTCTTCTGTGAAGGGCAGTGTATAGGGAGGAGGCGGATAAGGGATGGTGACGGATACAGTGTGGGAGATGGGGCCATTTCCTGTGTAATGAACAGGCTGGACAGCATAGAGATAGGTGCCGGGTGACAGGCCTTCATCCAAATATTCATAGTTCCAACCGGTCTGCATGTCTATAAGGACATTGTCTCGGTAGATATTGAATCCGCGCAAGGCACGGTCTGCTTCCTTGATTTGCCTTGTCTCAAAGGAGAGATTGCGCAGATCTTCCACACTCATCTCTTGGGCATGAATGGCTTTGGGAGATAGAGGTGCAATGGGTTTTGTCATCCGATACTCTGCTTCATCTGTAAAGTGGGCATGGATGAGCCAGTTTCCAGTTGAGTTTTCAGCCAGATCACCCCATTTATTATCGATTTCCACCAGCCTTCCTCTTCCAACTATGCAGGGCAGGCCGTCTGAGGTTACAGGGTAGGTGCCAGGAGTGCCATTTGCGTGATACCCCACGTAGAGGGCTTCAAGACCCGCGGTGGGCACGGGAGGATCGAGGGGGATGTAGTTCCAACCAGTGGTAAGTCCGCTCACTGCCTGGCTTGTAAGCAAGGCTAAAGGCACAAAGGAGGCATGGGTGGCACTCCATACATTCACATAATCCACCGATTCCGGGGCTTCATTGAGATGGATCATCACGCCATCCAATATCTGACCGGTGGTGTGTTCCATCACTTCAGAACCGAACATTACAATCATGTTTGCATTCCATTCACCCAGGCCAATTGCCTCGCGATTGATGCTGTCATCCCAGTGTGCGAATCCGCCTTGAGAGGGGTCTCCATAGAGGCTGAGCCATTCCAGACGGGCAGCATTGGGAACCCAGAATTCACCTTCCAGCAATGCCACATTGGAGATGGGCTCGGCAATTGCCTCACCTATAAGGGGAATTGTATGGATGGTGCGGGTGAGATTGTCTTGGATATTCAGGGTGGCAGTTTTGAAGCCCGGGCTTTGCGGGATAAATTGCACGCTAAAGCTGTAAGGATCGTACACTACGATATCCACGGGCAGGTTTGGGGTGTTGAGTGTGAAGTTACCTTCCGCATCGCCTGTCAGCCAGATATCACTTGCACCGATGGTGATGGTGCCATGACCAAGGTTGGACATGGTGACATTTCGGGTGGGAATGGGTGTGAGAACGTGAGTGGTGCCAAAATCCATTGATGGATGCGTATATCTTATGACGGGATGTGGCGGCAGATCACAGAATTCCATGACGATATTGGGGAATGCCGCAGTGGGGATTCCAGCAGGAGGATAGGCTGGGTTTATGTTTGGATTGGATAGATTGTCCCGTCCTTAATCAAGAGCGTCAGCGAACCCCAATCAACTAACACCTAAAAAAAGCCCCCAGCATTACGCCAGGGGCTTGTATTCAGATGGTTATAGGTTTATTTTGTCAGGTTCTCCAGAAGGTTTCTGGATTCGGGGAAGGGTCCCGCACCGACGGTCATCTTCAAGAATTGCTTGTCTGCTCCAAACATGGAAGCAGGGAGCTCGATTGTGCCTGTGATGGCATCGATGAAGCCCAGTTCCTCGTAATCTCCGTAGGGATCGTCTGATATATAGAATATATACCAGTCTGCAATGGGGTTTTCTGTCCAGCTGAGACGGAAATCACCGGTTGCGGTGAGTTCCACAGTGAGATCAGTAATGGGATCGAGGGAAGCAGGCAATGCCGCCACCTTGATGTTGTCCACACCCCATTCCCAGATGGAATATGTGTCTTCCCCTGTAGCCACAAAGCGGATCTGGAAGACACGGTTTGCAGCGTGTTCGGAGATATCCACATATACGGTCGCCCAGTTCAGGTCACCAAAGGCGGCATTATAGCCTCCAATTGTGGCCCATTCTGTGCCGTTCCACACTTCCCAGAACATATAGTTATCAGTATAATCATCATAACTTCTGACATGCAGGTTGAAGCCCATATACACGCTATCGATTCCTGTGGCGTCGAGTTCGTAGCTGGTAAGGGCATGCTCGTAGTTTTGCTGGGCGGGGCTCCAATCATAAACAGCAGAGGGAGCGGGATAGCCAAAGGTGCTATCGATCTGCCAGTTTGCTCCTTCAACAGACCACATATTGGCACCGAAATCTGCCGAATCCCAGCGTTCGATGAAGGGCAGGGCAAGCGGAGCGGGTGCGTCGATGATAGCAGTTGCGGGATCAGACATATCAGAGAGCTGGGTGTAATACACAGCCTGCACGGTGTAGGTGTATGTTCCATTTGGCAGACCAGCATCCAGATAGGTGGGTGTGGGGACGAGGGCTGTATTGATTTGGACGTTATTGCGATAGACGTTGAATCCACGCAGGACACGTTGCTGAGCAGTTGAGTTTCCAGATTTCCTCAAGATGGGGCTGTTTCTATCAGCCTTGTTATGGGCTTTGGCAATCACAGGGGTATTCAGCCAGGTGCCTCTGATGGGGGCTACGCTATCGTTTACGTATGCCTGGAGGTTCCAGTTTACATCCAAACCATATTGCACTTGGGCACTGTACCAGGTTCCACCCAGTTCAATCACGTCACCCTTTCCTACCACGGCAGGGCCTGCGTCGCAGCCTGCGGGGAACATGTTATCACCGTCACTTACGTCACAATTGTAACCAATCCAGATGGCTTGGCCCTGTGTGATCGGGAAGGGGGTATTGAGCACCACTTCATTCCAAACATCTTTGGTGACGTTGGTGATGGGCTGGGAATACATGAGTGTGGTGGGTGCCAGAGAAGCATCGCTTCCAGTCCAGATTCTCAGGATGTAATCTGTGTTTTCAGAGTAAGGGAAGAATTTCATCTTCTCAATCTGCATGCCTGAGTAGTTCCAAAGATCTGCACCGGTGAATTTGATGGCTACATTAAAGTTTGCCACATCACCGGTTCCAATGGCGTCACTATTGATACCATCATCATAATGCAACCAGCCGGGGGTTCCGGGGGTGGATGATGCGATGCCCCAAGTAAGTAGGACGTCAGTGATGTTTTGCACGTTGGCTTCCAAGTTTACCACTTGTCCAACGGGCTCTTCAATACCGGTTCCTGAGAGCGGATAGGTGTGCAGCACGCGCCCCAGGTTGTCCTGAATCTTGAGGTTGGCGGTTTTGGCGCCCAAGGTTTGAGGTGTGAAGACTACATCAAAGCCAAATCTTTGGTTGAATCCCAGTTCCACGGGCAGATCTGCCTGTACCTGGAAGTTACCTTCGATATCGTCTGCGATGTAGATGTCTCCAACTTCAAAGGTGAGGCCAGGGCCGCCAAGGTTTTTAATGGTGAATTCTTTAGAAGCGGGGTTGAGCTGTTCCACTTCACCAAAATCCCAGCTTTCCAGATCAATGGAATATTCTGCCGGCCATTCACCAGTGACGGTGAGGGTGGCGGGGATTTCAACAGCAGGGGTCACAGCATTGTGAGTGATGATAAAGTCACCTGTGTAAACACCGGGGGCAATGTTGTGGGCGTCAAAGATGACATCCACATTCACGCTGCTACCGGCAGGGACCACGCCAGAGCGAGGGTCTGTCTTTGCCCAAGTGGCCACAGAGCACAGCTCAAGGCCGTACATCACAGCATTCTGCAAGTTTCCAATAATGGTGGCATAACCGGGAACAACGTTGCTCACGATATCCATTCCACCAACGCTATCGTCTAAGAAAATACCAGGAATCAGGGTGTCATTCAAGTTAAGAGTGCTGAGGATGCTGCCATCATTCTTATCAATTTGAATGAGGTTGTCGAAAGCGGTATCGCCAGATTGGGTTTGTGCCCAGAGGGTACCATCACCGCTGAAGGCATCATAAGCGATACCAGCCATGCTTGATGCACCTGTATTAAGGGTGCGGATCAGCGTGCCATCAAGATCGATAAGGCGCAAGGGAGCATCCCACCCATTGGTGATCCACAATCCATCTTCATCTGCATCATAGGCAATGCCACGGGCAGCAGCGGGCGCTGTGATAGTGCGCACGAGGCTGAGATTGGCAAAATCCATCACGTAGATTGTGGTGCTGGCGGTGGAACCATAGAAGTAGGTGCCGTCATAGGTCATATCACGCACGCCAGCAAATCCAGGGATATCAAAGCTTCCCAGGTAATCCCCATCCAGGGAATACTTGAAGAAGGTTTGGTCGCCAGCACTGTTCCATTTACTGGTATAGATAAATTCACCATCGGAGGAAAC
Organism: Candidatus Cloacimonadota bacterium; assembly: GCA_012522935.1. GTDB lineage: Bacteria > Cloacimonadota > Cloacimonadia > Cloacimonadales > Cloacimonadaceae > UBA3900. The sequence goes on from JAAYJN010000136.1 coordinate 5,372, forward strand.
GCCATATTCACCGGTGCCATCGGCATTGGGATATACAAATTGCAGATCCAGATAGGCACGAATGGTGTCATAGCTTTGCGGGCTGGCATGGGCTGCTTTTTCTGCATAGAGTGCAGCATTGGGATTGGGCTGAATGTTGCTGATCACGGGTGCATATACACCGCGGCCTTCAGTTTCAGCAAAACCAATGGAATAGTGCAGCGGCAGACCGCCAGCGTTTGTGATGGTGAGGGTTTGGACGGAGCTGTCTCCCACATCCAGAGTCTCGGTGAAACTGGTTGGGTTCACGGAAATCTGAGCTGGAGGAGCAATGGTGGTAAAGAAGTAAGGGTCACTCACGTCTCCGCCTTCGTCGTTTTGAGCTTCCACAGCCCAGAACCAGCGTTCATCATTACCCAAAACGATGCCACCTTCTGTGACAGGGTTGAAGAAGGTATTCTGGGTTTCGAAATAATCATTATACAGGTCGTCTTCATCCTGAGACATAAATACCACATAATAATCAGGTGCTCCACCATTCATCAAATTGGGCGCCCAGGTGAGGTCGAAACCTTCAATGGGCAAGCCGGTGGCACCATTTGCGGGATATGTGAGCAGCGGTGCTGCGGCGGGACCTGAGGGAGGGGGACCCATGATGAAGCGGGTGTTGGGACGGTTAGTTTGGGCAGTTCCACCGGTCATTGTGGCGCCCACCTGTCCGTCTGCTTGACGAGCCCAAGTTTTGCCAGCGGCTGCAGTGGCGTTCACTGTGCTATTCCCACTCCATTCATCATTGGTAAAGGATACGTCAACAAGCAGGTTGTCGGCTCCGTTCCAGAGGAATGGGGTCTGGAAGATGAAATAGTTCCAGCCAGCGGCTTCAATGGCACGAACATCCAGGTAACAATTTTCAAGATCAGCATCGTCAAAAGCCGTGAGGGTGGTGACGTCAGTGTGCTTGAAGCGAATCATGAGATCGTTCAATTCGATGTCATTCGGGTTTATCACATCATAAGCAATATGAGTGATTACGCCGGGGGAAGCTCCACCTAATAGTAGTTCTTCTGCAGTAAAGAGCATCTGAGTGCGGGCAGCTTCGTAGAGAGAGTAGAAGGGGAAGCTGGAGGAGGTGGTGCCATTACCAATAGTGAAGAGACCAGCAGGCAAACCGTGGGCAGAAAGAGCCACATCATAGTTTTCTGCATTATACACTATGCGCAGGGTGGCAGAAAGATCACCTTCAGCTGTGGCGGTAGCGCGCACGGGAATCTGGGCGGTAACGCCAGGTCCCAAGGCTGCTGGCAGATTTACATCGCCAAATTCAAACATCGTGTCATTAGTGCCAAAGATGCTGATATTATTAGCGTTGATGTTGATGGTTCCCCCACCAGTATTGGCGATGGTCACGTTTTGCCATTCGCTGGGGGTGTCCTGGATCAGGGTACCAAAATTCAAGGCTGTGGGTGCGTAGTGAAAGATGGGGTTTGCAGGCAGATCACCAAATTCCATCATGATATTGGGGAAAGCTGCGGTGAGAGATTGGCTGGCACCCGTGGGTGGGTTTGCAGGGTTCGGATTGCTGTTATCACTATAAGCACGGATACTGCGGTTTTCACCTGGGGTGTTGGTATTGAAGAAGAAATAGCTGGAGCTATCGTAGCCAGCCTTGTTTTCATCAACGGCAATCACCAGGTTTTGGGTGTTGTTATATACGAAGGGGTTGGTGAGGTTGATGGTGATCCAACCGGCAGCGGCAGGGATATTGACCGTGCCGGCATAGACTTCGGTGAGTCCACTGAGAGGAATCCAATCAGCTGTGCTGGCAAAGACATCCTCATCGGTATGTCCCATATAAACAACCCATTCGTTGCTATTGGTTCCAGCACCCACACCGTTCCAATAGTAGGCTATCTTTTCGATGCGCTGGTTGGAGACGTTGATATCCTGCTGGAGGTAGATGCTTTGATTGTAGCTATATCCATAATATGCATTTACGGGCATATATTGATTGACAGTGCCATCGCCTATCATCACGACTCCGGCGGGAGTTGTGGCAAAGCTCCATACGGGGCAGCCTGTGGCTTCACCGTAAGTGTTGTAGGGAACCACTTGCCAGTAGTAGGTGCTGCCATCAGCCAAGCCGTTGGGGTTGTATGTGGTCACATCGCCCAAATCGCCAATATAGGCGGGAGGGTTGGTGGTTCCAAAATACAGCTTGTAGCCATCGGCTCCAAATGAAGCCTGCCAGTTAAGGGTGGCGGCTACATTCACGAAGGTTGCGCCATCGGCGGGGCTGAGTATCATGGCAGGAGCAGGGGGCTCGTCCATGGGGGTATAAAGCTGGATATTGGGGCGGTTATAAATCCTCGCTCCATCAATCCCTTGTGGGAATGAATTATCCTGATTTTTATAAACCGTCAGGTAATCCGGTGAGGTGCTGGTATAGGCAAAGTTCGGATATC
>JAAYJN010000152.1 GCA_012522935.1 Candidatus Cloacimonadota bacterium
ACGCAGGTCAGCACAAACTGAACTGGAATGGCAGAGACAGCAGAGGCAACTCTGTTGGTAGCGGTATTTACTTCTACAAACTCAGCACCCCCAGCACAAACCAGACCAAGAAAATGGTGATTGTTAAGTAACAGACACAAACTGACGTTTGTTTTAAAAAAATGCGGAACCTGCGGGTTCCGCATTTTTTTTAGAGGCCAGAGGCCAGAGGCCAGAGGCCAGAGGCCAGAGGCCAGAGGCCAGAGGGCATAGATCTTCTTGTAAAAGCATCTTGATAGATTATACTATAAGAATATTAGGGATAGTATGCCCAAAGGAGAACAAATGATAAAGAGCTACAAAGATTTGACAGTCTGGAAAAAGGCAATGGATTTGGCAGAAGAAATCTATCGACTAAGCAGATGTTTCCCCAAAGAAGAGATTTATTGTCTAACGTCTCAAATACGCAGAGCAGCAGTCTCTGTACCTTCAAATATAGCTGAAGGGAACGAACGTAGTTCCACATTGGAATATTTGCATTTCCTTTCCATTACCAAAGGGTCTTTGGCAGAGATCGAAACACAATTACTATTAGCCACCAAATTAACATATATCACCTCGGAACAGTGCTCAATAGCCTTTCAGCTAAGCGAGGAAATAAGCAAAATGTTGGCAACGTTGTACAACAATCTAAAAGCAAAACTCGATAAGAAATAGTGGGTTAGAGCGCACGCTATGCGTGCTTAGAGGCCAGAGGCCAGGGGGAGGGCGGCTTGCGCGGCAGGGCTTGCCCATTAACCACCCTTGTACCACCCTTGTCTCACCCTTGTCGAGGCAAAGGAGAGACAAGGGTGGTTAACAGGCAAGGACTATGTTTCAGATGTCATGATTTCATTGTTAATTGGCGGAACGTCACTACTCTAACCTCTGGCCCCTGGCCTCTAAACCCTTAGCAAGCGAAGCTTGCGCCCCAACCCCTAAGCACGCGCAGCGTGCGCTCTGGTCTCTGGCCTCTGGCCTCTAACCCCTAAAAAGTATTGCATGCAATACTTTTCTCCTTGACAAATACCCATACCTGATAATATTGTAATACTGTAACGTTTGAGAGTGTCTTCATAGACAATCTCAATATTTACAAAACTTAATATATTCATTCGAATCTAAGGAGATCTGAAAATGGTGTTTCCCGCTATTCAAGGCTTTGAACCTGCTCTCATGCCCCTTTGGGGAGATGCGCAAGCCCTGTTTGAAAAGCGTGAAATATGTATATTTTCTCATCCTTGCGGCAGATTGTCCATCTCCGGTCCAGGCTTTTTTATCAACCATCGCACAAACACATATCCAACCGCCTACCGTCTGATGAGCCAATTATGCCCACTTAAAAACTTGATTTTTCATAAGTATCACCGGGGTCATGGCCATCGGGCTATTTAAACCCCGATTCCCTTTTTTATCGTTCTTCAAACACAAGTTTAATACTCTGACTTTTAGGAGAAAAAATTATGAAGAAATATTTATCCATTGCAATGGCACTGTTGATTGCCTCTATGGCATTCGCCGGTGTTTACACAATTGGCACTGGCAATACAGGCGGTTATTACGTTCCATTTAGTGGACTATGGGATAACGGCTGGAGCAAATCGATCTATACCAAAGCAGAGATCAACGCCGCCGGGCTTAACACTGCCAATACCATTACAGGCA
>JAAYJN010000137.1 GCA_012522935.1 Candidatus Cloacimonadota bacterium
GATATCCGAACTTTGCCTATACCAGCACCTCACCGGATTACCTGACGGTTTATAAAAATCAGGATAATTCATTCCCACAAGGGATTGATGGAGCGAGGATTTATAACCGCCCCAATATCCAGCTTTACACCCCCATGGACGAACCCCCTGCTCCTGCCATGATACTCAGCCCCGCCGATGGCGCAACCTTCGTGAATGCAGCCGCCACCCTTAACTGGCAGGCTTCATTTGGAGCCGATGGCTACAAGCTGTATTTTGGAACCACCAACCCTCCCGCCTATATTGGCGATTTGGGCGATGTGACCACATACAACCCCAATGGGATGGCAAATGAAACCACATATTACTGGCAAGTGGTTCCCTACAACACTTACGGTGAAGCCACAGACTGCCCCGTGTGGAGTTTTGAAACACTTCCCGCCGGGATGGTAATAATTGGCGATGGCAGTTCCAACCAGTATATGCCAGTGAACACTTATTATGGCTACAGCTATGCCCAAAGCATCTACCTCCAGGAAGATATCAACGTAGCCAACCAGCGCATTGAAAAGATATCTTACTACTGGAACGGTGTGGGTGCAGCACCCAATAGCAACGAATGGGTTGTTTATATGGGGCATACCGATGAAGAGACCTTCGCCACCACCTCTGACTGGGTCCCAGTGAGTGAACTGACCCCGGTCTATTCCGGCACGCTGAATATCCCTGCCACCGAAGGTTGGATCACCATCAACCTTTCCAACCCCTTCGTATATAATAATACCCAAAACCTGGTGATTGCTGTTGACGAGAACAAGCCCAGCTATGATGGCTCCAGCTATTTCTTCTTCAATACCCTTACCACTGGTGAAAACCGCAGTCTCCGCTATCAAAGCGATAGCACCAATCCTGACCCTGCCTCACCTCCCATTGGAACTCTCACTGCTGCATTCCCCAATATCATCATGGAATTTGGCGATCTGCCTGCTAATCCCATCTTTAACTACACTCCCACAGCGTTGGATTTTGGCACCCTGATGCAGGATACCCCCAGCGCTTGGCAAAATGTGATCGTCACCAACACTGGTGCGGGAACCATCAACCTGAGCGCAAATGATATCAGCATATTTGGCACCGACGCCACGATGTTTGAATTTGACGATGTGAACCTACCGGCAGCCATTGGACCCGGCATCAGCGTCAATATCCCCGTGCGTGCAACCGCCACGGATGAAGGCGCACTTTCCGCCACCCTGCGCATAGTGTATAATGCCAATGACTATGATGTGGCTCTCTCCGCAGTCGGCTTGCCTGCCGGTACCTACATTATAGGTGATGGCATTGCCACCTCTCGATACCCCTTGGGCAGCTACTTTGGTTATGAGCGCAGCGCTGCCCTCTATACCGCCACCGAGATGGGCGTAGGAAACAAGCGTATCAACACCTTAGGCTGGTTTACAACCCTGGCTTCCAGCGATGCCGTACCCACCAAGATCTACCTCAAATCCTACGCTGGTAGCACCTTGACTGCGGATACATGGGCAAACCTGATCACAGGCGCCACCCCGGTCTATGATGATACCATCACCTCCATTGCAGCCAACGACTGGTATATGATCACACTGGATAATACCTTTGATCTGGATAGTGGTGAAAACCTCCTGGTATTGGTGGAGCGCAACTTTGGCGGCGGCGGCGGCAGCGCTGGTTCTACGGCACCTGCCATTCATGCCACCACCATGAGCAATATGCATCAAATGGTGCAAACTGATAACAATCCTCCCACAGGCGTCACCAGCGCCCAAGCTACCCGTCCCAACCTGATGTTTATCGCAACCAGCTATACCATCACTGATCCTCCCAATCCCGCCATAGCTGCATCTCCGGCTGATGAAGCTGAGGATGTGGACGTAACAGCTACCCTCAATTGGATTAGCGGCGGCGGAGCACCTGATGGCTATAAGCTGTACTTTGGCAATAGCACCCCTCCCGCCTATATCGGCGATTTGGGCGATGCCCTCAGCTATAATCCCACCTTGGCTTATAGCAGCACCTACTATTGGCAAGTGATACCTTATAACAATCAAGGCGATGCAGCCAACTGCCCCATCTGGAGCTTCACCACTATGGCAGACCCCACCGTGATGCTGCCTGTCGCCTTTGATTTCACAGGCACAGCCACAGGCGCAATGCCCCTTGGCTGGGAAAGATCCCATGCAAACTGGGGTGCCGTGACAACCACCAACGCTGGCGGCAGCTCTCCTGAACTGAGAATGTATTGGAGCCCTTCCACAGATGCCAATGTAAGAGCCATCACACCTCCTCTGTATGGTGACAATGAAGATGGCTACATCCTGAAATTCAAACACAATGTAGATCACTATTCCTATGGTGACCCTTACACCCTGAAAGTGGAAATCTCCACAGACAAGGCAAACTGGACCACCCTCTGGAGCATGGTACCCACAGCAAGCGTGACCGCAGAAGTGGAAGTGCCCAACAACCTGGGTGCCTACCTGGAAGCCCCCTTCTATCTGGCTTGGACCTTTGACGGAAATACCTATGACATCAACAACTGGTATGTGGATGATATCAGTATCACTCCCGTCATGAGCGGTCCCCCCGCCATCCCCACCCTCACCTTCCCCGCTGATGCAGCTACCAATATGGCAAAAGACGGCTTCAACCTCACTTGGCAGCCTGATCTGAATACTGGTGGCGAACCCACTTATTACGCTGTCTTTATGTCTCAGGATGAAGAGACTATCTTCGACGACTTCTATTTTGAAGTGTCTGATCCCTCCTTCAACCCTATTACAGACAGTGAAGGCGAGATCGTGTTTGCCTATGAAGACCGCTGGTACTGGACTGTTTTGGCAGCCAATACGGACGGTGAAAGCGATCCTGCCCCAGTCCGCAGCTTCCAGATTGAAGCAGACCCCACCATTCGCAACTTCCCCTGGACCGATAGTTTTGAATCTTATGCTGACTTCAGCTTGGATCTGAGACCCTGGACCCAGTATGATGGCGATGGCATGACCACTTGGGGTATTGAGGGCACTACCTTCCCCAATCAATACTACGTGGGCAGCTTTATTGCCTTCAACCCCAGCACCACCACTCCCGCCCTCGGCAGCGGATGGGCACCTCGTGGCGGCAACAAATTAGCGGCAGCCTTTGATGCCAAGGGTGATGCCAACGACGACTGGCTGATCACCCCTCCCATCCAATCACCCGGCGCCCTCAAATTTGGCTTCTGGGCACGTTCCGTCACAGATACCTACGGCCTCGAGCGCTTCAATGTGTTGATATCCACCACGGATACCAACCCCGCTTCCTTCACCAAAATCAGTGAAGATACCCCTTACACCGAAGCACCCGTTGCCTGGACAAAGTATGAATACACCGTCAACGTACCCGCCAACCAGATCTTCTACTTGGCAATCCAATGCGTCTCCGACGATGCCTTTGCCTTCTTTGTGGATGATGTGGAACTCGCGATTCCTCAGAGCATCGACCTTGCCATCAACGGCTTTACCGGCGACAGCCTGGGCCAAGTGAATAGCCCCGCCGTATATGACGTGACTGTGGCAAACGTTGGTCTCACCGATGTGAGCTCTTACGACATCTATCTGAAGAATAATGACAATGGTAGTACCGTGGCAACCATGAATGTGACGGAACTCTTGACAGCTGGCACTTCAGCAGTGCATGAGATATCCTGGATTCCCGCCTTCGAAGGCGAATATGATATCTACGCTGAAGTCTCCACCGCTGGTGATACCAACCTTGCCAACAACACTTCCGCTCCCCTTCATCTGACCGTGTATTCTGAAAACATGCAAATCCTGTATGTTGGCGATCCGGGAACAACCTGGGTCACCTGGGCTGCGCCCTTCAACTTCTACTTTGAAGATTCCGTAGCCGAAACCATCTACCTCGCCAGCGAGATGCAAGCCACCTCCGGCACCATCGAAGCCCTGGTTTATACAAACTACTTCGATACTGCAGACGTGGAATACTTCCAGATCTGGATGAAGAATACCGATGTGAACGACCTCGCAAGTGGTTGGCTGCCTTGGGAAGGATACACCTTGGTGTATGACGGCCCCGTGGGCGGACCCGCTGGTTTGAACCTCATCCAAATCCCCATCACCCCCTTCAGCTACACCGGTGGCAACCTCGCCATCCGTACCAGCAGAGAATGGACAGGTGACTGGGCATCCGACAAACAATGGCTGATCACTATTGACGAAAACTATCCCAACAGAAGTCGCCTTGTTTATCAGGATACGGAATACATGGATCACACCAATCCGCCCGTTGGCAGCGTCTCCAATAATATCCCCAACGTAATCTTCTTTATGGATACCGAGGATATGGTTACCAGCCTGGATGCTCCCGTCGTGGGAATCAGTCAATTGGGCACCAATCTCACCCTCGAGTGGCCTGCCCAAGCTTACGCATATAACTACAATATCTACTCTTCTGAAGACCCATACGTCTTTGGTGACACACCAGAAATGGTGGTCTATGGTCGTGAAGGTCACATCTTTGCTCCCGCCTTGGCAGATGACAAAGCCTTCTACAAGGTGACGGCAGAGACCTACAGAGATCTCACTCGTGCACAAGTGATGCGCCCTGTGAGAGACACTCTGCAGAAAAACTTCAGAGCTATCGATATGCCCGTTCACAAAACAATCAAAGTGCAACGCGCAAGCAAATAACACAAACTGACGTTTGTTAAAAAAAGGCGGAACCTTCGGGTTCCGCTTTTTTTTTAGGTGTTAGGTGCGCCATGCGAGGGTAACACTGGCTTCAGCAGGGAGTTCCACCGACTTCAGTCGGTTTTAATCCCATTATATATCAACAAGTTACACGATCTCACAAAAAGGCTTTAAAGACAAATATAGATTCACTGAAACCTAAAACCTGGATTCTAAACTGCCGTCTCTCCGAGACTCTTGCAGATGTATATATCCCGTTTTTGACCTAAAATAACGTCTCTCCGAGACTCTTTGGGGAGTTCGCTGTGCTCGCTGGATAGTTTAATAAAAGCCGACTAAAGTCAGCGAAACCACCGGATAAATCCAGTGTTACCAAGAGGTTGTAGCTTTCAGGAGACTACACGTTCCCAGCAGGTGCCCCAGCACCTTCATTCATCATTCATTATTCATCATTTATTATTCATCCACACGCCCCCGTAACTCCTAAAACCTAATCCCCAACCCCTTCTTGCGCAGCAAGCCCTCCCTAAAACCTAACACCTAAGCCATCCGGCAACAAATACAAACACTTGCCCCAAGCACGCTCCTCCCTCAATTAGTGGCTTATTCAAATATAAACCCCCGATACCGAACCATGTAAAGAATAAACAATCACCTTTAACCTATATTTCTAAATTACAAATAATCTCCTTGACAGGAATCAGCCTATTATATAAATAGAAATTAGTGGCGTGAGTGTGCTATACCTCCGTCACATAAACATGTATCGGTATTATAATTTTTGTTTTCTAAACCAAGGAGTGTTGGACTTATGACATATTTTGCTTTATTAAACTTGCACAACGCTTTAGCCTCTTATCTTGAGCGGCAATCAGCTAAGTTTATAAGGCAAGAAATGTATATAATTTCAGCTCCTCGCGGCAATCTGGCTCAGAGACTCCAGGCATTTTATTATCATCATCGCACAAAAACATCTAACCCGCCTGTCAGCCTTTTGGGACAAATATGCCCGCAAATCACTTATTCTTTTCATAATTCTCACTGAGGCATTTGAAATAAATCAACATGATCAAGTGACCTCTTTATCTTCCATCATCTAATCTTCAAAACACAGAACACACTCTGTAAGGAGAGATTAATATGAAGAAATATTTATCCATTGCATTAGCACTGTTGATTGCCTCTATGGCATTCGCCGGTGTTTACACAATTGGTACTGGCAATACAGGCGGTTATTACGTTCCATTTAGTGGACTATGGGATAACGGCTGGAGCAAATCGATCTATACCAAAGCAGAGATCAACGCCGCCGGGCTTAACACTGCCAATACCATTACAGGCA
>JAAYJN010000138.1 GCA_012522935.1 Candidatus Cloacimonadota bacterium
GAGCGGGGAAGACCACCACCATGAGGGTGCTTTCCACGGTGTTTAAGCCCAGTGGCGGCACTGCCACCATCCAAGGCTATGATATCGTATCCCAGCCGGAAAAAGTGAGGCAAAACTTGGGCTTTCTATCCGGGGATACCGGCTTGTACAACCGGCTGCGTGCCCGTGAATTTATCACCTATTTTGGCAGGCTAAACGGCGTCTCTGATGCTGATATTAATATCCGCATGGAGGAAATGGCAGAGCTGTTGGATATGCACGACTTTCTGGATAAAAAGATAGACTTCCTTTCCAGCGGAATGAAGCAAAAGGTTTCCATCGTGCGCTCCATCATCCACGATCCTCAGGTGATGATCTTTGACGAGCCCACCTCCGGGCTGGATATCCTCACGGCACGCAATATCGTGTCTTTTGTAAGAGATTGCAAAGCCAATGGGAAATGCGTACTATTTTCCACCCATATCATGCGCGAGGCAGAGCGTTTGGCAGATCGCATTGTGATAATCCATCGCGGGATGGTGCTGGCAAATGGTACCTTGGAAGAATTCAGGGCTGAAACAGGGCAAATCGATCTGGATGATATCTTCGTTTACTACGTCAATCAATCCAACATGGAAGAGGAGCTGAGCGCAGATGAATTTTAAGAAAGCTTTGATCGTTTACCGCAAAGAGATGCTGGAGATGCTGCGGGATAAGCGTGCGATATTTGCCACATTTATCATCCCGCTTGTTTTGTATCCGCTGCTTTTCATTGGTTTTGGCTTTATCATGAGCCGGCAAACCGAGATTTTGGAAGAACGTGGCGCCAATATAGCCGTGGTGGATAGCGTGGGCACAGAGATTTCTGCGCAAATCATGGAAAACCTGAAGGGAATCGAAAACTTTACCCTGCTGCCCTGGGATAAAAGCACCCAAACTCTGATGAATGAGGGCGAATTGCAGGCTGTGGTGAGCATTACGGATTCCACCACCACCCATGGCTACCAGGTCTACAAGGTGCAGGTAAAATATGACTCCTCCAAAGAGCGCAATCAACTGGTATATGGTAAAATCAGGGAATCTGTAGCCCGCAGCAAAGAGCAAAGCATCAGTGCCGAATTGCAAAAGCGTGATCTGGATCCGGAGCTGATGAACCTGATCAATGTGGAAGCCTTTGATATTGCCAGTGCGCAAAAGCGGCTGGGCTCATATTTGGGCATGATTATGCCGTATATCATGATCATGATGTTAGTGGCAGGCGCTGCCTCCGTAGCCAGTGATATCGTGGCAGGGGAGAAGGAACGGCGCACCTTGGAGACGCTGCTGGTTTCCTCTGCACAACGCAAAGAACTGGTTTTGGGCAAATACCTCACCATCATCACGGCGGCGATGGCAAACCTCATTGTCAATCTATTCAGCATGGGCTTTTCCATGCAATATATGTTGGGCAGTCAAGAGCTGGCGATGGGTATCACGCAGATGCCGATCACGGGTTTTCTGATCCTCTTGGCGGCGATGATTCCCCTGGCAACCCTGTTTGCTGCGGTGCTTATGTCCATTTCCACCTTTTCACGCAATAACAAAGAAGCTGGCAGCTATCTGCAACCTGTGATGCTGATCTCCATGCTGTTGGGCATGATCTCGTTTATCCCTTCCATCGAGATCAACAATCTCTTGGCGTGGGTGCCGGTGGTAAATATAGCCCTGCTATTTAAGGCAGTGTTGATCAATGAATATCAGATCTCCCACCTCCTCATCACCATTGGCTCCACAATCGCCTTGGATGTGGCAGCCATCTGGCTCACCATCAAGCTGTTTAATACGGAATCAATCCTGTTCCGCACTGATGAAGACAGCTCCCTGAAACACGCTCGCAAACAAAAGGGCGTTCTCTTTAACGGACTGAATGGGCTCATCTACTTTGCCCTGATGCTGGTTTTGATGTACTATCTGGGCAGCTACTTGCAGGGTAAGGATTTATTGACTGGCTTGATCCAGACGCAGGCTCTGATCATAGCCTTGCCAGCGCTTCTCATCCTCAAGGTATTTAAGCTCAAAGAAAAGGAAATTCTGCGCCTGAAAGCACCGCGTATCCGGGAATTGGTCTTTGTACCCTTCATCGCCATTTCCGGAGCGATCCTGGCAAGTATGTTGATGCAATTGGTGGATTTTGTATATCCCCTTCCTGCCCATTATCTGGACCAATTGGGAGGATTGGTAAAGATGTCTGATTCCATCTGGGTGCTCTTGGGTGCGGTGGCATTGGCGCCGGGAATCTGCGAAGAGATCATGTTCCGCGGCTTTATGATGCGCTTTTTTGAATCCTACAGCCGCAAAACCGCCATTGTGATCACGGCTCTGCTCTTTGCCATCTTCCACCTCGATCCCTTCCGCCTTGCTCCCACCTTCCTATTGGGATTGATCCTGTCTTACCTCACCCTGCGCTCTGGCAGCATTTATAACAGTATGCTATCCCACACCCTGAATAATTCCTTGGCTATTGTAATCAGTGCATTTGCCGGCTCAGCCTGGTTGAAGCCTCTGCTCAGCGGAGATGAAGGCTTTGTGTGGTGGCTGGCTATCCCAGCGGCAATCGTCCTCTCCCTCTCTGTGTGGGGATTTCATAAGGTGACTGCAGACAAGAATGAGGAGATAATCCAGCTTTCTTAGATCAGCCCTGCTTCTGTGCCACCAGTATTATCCCTGTGCCGGAAGGGTTTTTGAGCCTTGTATCCAGCCAGTTGAAGAGGCTGGTAAAGGGCAAAACCGGCAGATAGTAAAAAGGGAGAAGCATGATATATATCTTGGATTTGGCAAGCAGCATGAGCGGATATTTGATGCTCAATCGCCACGCCAGGCTGCCCCAAACCCCGTAACTGTAACGGCTCTCCACGATCTGGAAACCCGTCTTTTCCAGCTTGCCGATAATTTCCTGCATGCTGTATCCAGGGCGCATGTGTGCTGCGGTGAATTTTGCCGTCTCATCTGTATCAGAGGGCGTGGATATAATCAGTTTGCCGCCTGGTTTGAGGCAGGAATGGATGCGGTTCAAAACTGCCACATCATCTGGGATGTGTTCCAGGATATCGATTGCCAGTGCCATGTCATACTGATTCTTGGGTTCATATATCTGCAAATCACCATGGGCATAGGAAAACCGGGAGCGCATTTCCTCATCCAGCCAGCCGGCAAAGCCTTGCAGATAGTCTGCCTTCAAATCCAGGGCAAACACCCTTGATTGATTCCAGTTTTGGAGAATATGCCAGCTATACTGTCCATAGCCAGCTCCGGCATCGTACACGCGCAAATGTATCTTGGCAGCAGCGTGTTTCTTGATGGCTCTTTTTACATAGCGCTGGCGCAATAATAGCATGTCCAAAAGACGATAAAACAGTTTTCTGGTACAGGGCATCACTTGCATCAGCCCCCAAAGCACATCTTTTAAGGGTTCGTATTTCATTGTGTCTCCAATTGTAGGGCTAATCGTATCAAAAAAGTGATTGACGGAATAAGTGTATGCTGTTTTTATGTCAATCAAAAAGAATTATGAAACGAAAATATATGACTACTATCAGGAAAATTAACCTGCATCTGCATACCAACGTATCTGATGGAGCGCTTAGCCCCCTTGCTTTGATTGAACGCGCCAAAACCATTGGTTTGGATTTGATCTCCATCACAGATCACGATACTGCCGATGCTTACCGCATTTTGGACCCCGTGCCTACGGGTATCCGTATCTTGCCGGGAATAGAATTTAGTTCCCAGCATGAACAGCATGACGTGCATATCCTGGCTTATGGCTTTGATATAGACAATCCGGGTTTGAACGAACTCATGGAATTTTATCTTGTGGGCAGGAGGGAGCGAGCCGTTCAGATGTTGGCAAAACTAAAGAAACTGGGTATGCCGATCGAGCTGGAAGAGGTGGTTGCCGTATCTGGCAGCAGAGAATTGATTGTGCGTCCACACATTGCCCAGGTGATGGTGGCAAAGGGATATTGCCAAAACAAGAATGAGGCTTTTGACAAGTATATCGGCAATTTCAAACCTGCTTACCACCCCAAGCCGGAAGTGCACGTGGAAAAGGCGCTGGAGATCATCCACAATGCCGGTGCCTGGGCTGTGATAGCTCATCCGGGCAAACTGGAGGTGGCAAGCCATCTCAATGAGATTGTGGAGATGGGTCTGGATGGCATCGAGGTGTGGCATCCGGATCACAGCTTTTTGCAGATGCGGGATTACATGGCCCTTGCCCGGGAAAAGAAGCTGTTGATGACCGCCGGCAGTGACTTTCATGGAGAGCTGGACAGGCACAACCTGATGGATGTGGTGCCCGTTACAGAGGAAGTGCTGGAAAGCGTGACCTATCTTTGGAGAGAGTATATATGCCGCGACAAATCAAAATAGAAAGCGTGCAAGGCAAGATGCCCCGCCGCTATCGGGTGCATCCCCTGCTGATCACCATCAGGGTGGTGATGGCTCTGGCGCTCGTGGCATATTCACTGTATTTTTTGGGGCGTTGGGTGAGTGCAGATACCCACCTCATCCTCAAAATCTTGTCTCTGGTAATACTGTATATTGGCTTGGATTCTCTTTTTCGGCATCTCACCATGCTCAGCTCCATCATCTTCACCCCCGAATGCCTGTGGCTCAGGTTTCCACTCAAGCCATCCATCCCCATCCCTTGGGAGAATATACTCTCTTTGCAGCTGCAAAAGCGCATTACGCTGTATCTGCATCTGGAGTATAATGATCTGAAAGGCAAAAAACGGATGTTCAAAACAGCGGCATCGTTTCCCAAAATGCTGGAGATCATGTACAATATTTCAGCGCTTGCGCCCCAGGCAGAGCTCAACCAAGAGCTGGATGGGGTGGTGAAATATCTCAAAGAATTGATTAAGACAGAGGTTAATGAATAAGCTATGCAATACGATTTTGACCAAATAATAGACAGAAGAAACAGCTGCTGTTTCAAGTATGATGCCCTCAAGATGCTCTATGGGCGTGAGGACCTGGTTTCCCTGTGGGTGGCGGATATGGATTTTGCCGTGGCTCCCGGGATCCAAGAAGCCCTGCAAAACCGCCTGGACCATGGTGTGTTTGGCTATAACTATCGTCTGGATGATTATTACCACGCAATCCTTAGCTGGATCCAACGCCGCTATGGCTGGCAGGCAGAGCAGGATTGGATTATCGATACTCCGGGCGTGGTGCCAGCCCTCAATTTGGCGGTGCTCACCCTTACGCGTCCTGAAGATAAAATCCTCATCCAGCCCCCGGTTTACCGTCCTTTTTTCAATGTGATCACAGATCATAAACGCAGCCTGATCACCAATACCTTAAAGCTTGAAAATGGCGTCTATCAGCTTGACCGTGAAGATTTTGAGCGCAAAATCCGCCAAGCCAGCCTCTTCATCCTCTGCAACCCCCACAACCCCGTGGGCAGGGTGTGGCAGCGGGAAGAGCTGGAATTTATGGCAGAGCTGTGCAAACGCTATGATGTGCCCATTATGTCTGACGAAATCCACTGTGATCTTGTGTATCCCGAACATGAATTTTGCAGCATGGGCAGTTTGAAAGAATATCAAGACCTGGTGATTGTGTCTTTTTCTCCAGCGAAGTCTTTCAATCTGGCTGGCTTGGGAGCCTCTGTCACCATCATCCCCAATCCCAGGCTGCGCAAGGCTGTGAACGACTTGAACCAATATATGCATCTCTTTACGGGCAACGCTTTTGGCATCGAAGCTCTAAAAACGGCTTACAGCATTGGTGACGACTGGCTGGATGCGCTGATTGCCTATCTGGATGGTAATCGTCAGTATCTGGCGGAGTACATTGCCGCGGAATTGCCAGAGCTTTCCATGATCTACCCTGAAGGAACCTTTTTGGCATGGATAAACTTTGCCAAGCTGGGCATGGATGATAATGCCCTGTTTGATTTTCTTACCAACAAAGCCAGGGTGGCTCTGGATCCGGGGCGCAAGTATGGTGTGGATGGAAGCGGTTTTAGCCGTCTCAATTTTGCCTGTCCTCGCTCCATCCTGGAAGAGGCAATGGATAGGCTGCATAAGGCTATCAAGGAGAATTTCAGATGAAACAGCAGATAATCAGCCTGTTTGAAGCTGCTCCCTCCAGCTATAGCCCCCAGGATAGAGCCCTCTTTGATAACTTCCTTGCCGCTCTAAATAGCGGAGAGGTGCGCTGTGCCCAGCCCGGACCTGAGGGTTGGACGGTGAATACCTGGGTGAAGCAAGGCATTTTGATAGGCTTCAGAATGGGGCATTTGGCTGTTTTGCCACACACCCCTCACAAAGATTATTTTGATAAAGATACACTTGCAGAGCGAGTTTTCAAGCTGGAAGACCAGGTGCGCATTGTGCCCGGTGGCACCTCCGCTCGCAATGGCTGTTACGTGGCGCCCGGCGTTACGGTGATGCCGCCCGCCTTCATCAATATCGGAGCCTGGATCGATAGCGGCAGCATGGTGGATTCCCATGCCCTGGTAGGCTCTTGCGCCCAGATAGGCAAGAGAGTACACCTCTCTGCCGGAGCCATGATTGGTGGCGTTTTGGAGCCCATTGGCAACAGACCCGTGATCGTGGAAGACGATGCCTTTATCGGAGGCAATACCGGGATTTATGAGGGGGTAATCGTATCCAGCAAAGCTGTGATCGCCTCCGGATGTGTGATCACTGCCTCCACTCCCATCTTTGACTTGGTAAAGGATGAATACCTGCAGCCGGATGAAGGAGGCTCCTACATCATTCCCCCAGGAGCGGTGGTGGTGCCCGGATCCAGGAAATCCAAAACGCATCCTGATTTTCAGATCTCCTGTCCCCTCATCATCAAGTATCGAGACGAAAAGACAGATGTTGCCGTGCAACTGGAACAAGCCCTGAGGCACACCATTGAATGAGGCACTCAGGTGGCAACAGGTGGAGCTTTCCACCCTGCGGAAGCTGATGCAAAATGCGCCTGCCGATGCCATCAACCTTTCTTTGGGAGAGCTGAAATATCCCTTTCCCCAGGAATTAAAGGACCATGTGTGCCAATTGATGCCGGATGCCGCTCCCGGCTATACACCCAATGCCGGTTTGCCAGAATTGCGGGAATTGGTTGCCGTCAAATATGAAGTATCCCCACAGCAGGTTTGCATCACAAATGGAGCCCAGGAAGCCCTCTTTCTCAGCCTCTTCTCTTTGCTTAATCCCGGTGATACAATAGCCATCCCTGATCCTGATTTTCCAGCATACGCCAGCATTGCCCATATTTTGGACGCCGAGATAATCCGCCTGCCTTATGCCAAAGATCTCAAAAGTATCCCTTGGGATTTGTGGCAACAGCGGCTTTCCTCCGGCGTAAATGCCCTTGTTCTCAGCTCCCCAAACAACCCCTGCGGTTATTTCCTCAAAGAAGCTGATGCCATCCAATTGGGCGATATATGCAATTCCCTTGGCATCACCGTGGTGGTGGATGAAATCTATAAAGACCTGGTTTTTGCCGGCACTCCCGCCTCCCTGATGGATAAGGTGGAGCGTCTCTTTGTGGTAAGCGGATTATCCAAAAGCCACCTAATGACCGGCTGGCGTCTGGGTTGGACTGTCGTTCCCCCCTCTATGACAGCCACCATCACCAAAGCCAAGCAATACCTGTCCACCTGCAGCACCTGGCTCTCACAAAAACTTGCTGTTCATGCCCTGGGCTCTGCCGGCAGCAAGGTTGCCAACGATGTCTTTATCCGGCTCTTGGCAAGCCGGGGAGCCGTTCTCAGCTATTTGAATACTCACTTTTTGATGAAGGATATCTTGGTGCCGGATGCCACACCTTATCTGCTCATACGCTGTCCGGAAGATGATTTTGCCTTTGCCACAGAGCTGGCAGGCAGAGGAGTATTGGTGGCTCCCGGCTCTGCATTTGGTGCAGCCACACTGGGCATGATCCGCATCAATTATGGCATGGAAGACCAGTCGCTGATATCTGGTCTAAAGGTGATTCATGAAGCCCTATATCCTTACTAATGCCCACATTTTGCCTCTTACAGATGCATGCCTGGGCTTTGCCAAGGCAGATTCCATCCTCGTTCAAGATAAGATTATTAAAGCGATAGGGGATATGCCTCAATGTCGCCTGGCTGCCACATCCACTCCGGAAGTGATAGATATGGGTGGCAGGGCGCTGCTGCCTGCATTTTGTGATAGCCACACCCACTTTGCAGAGCTTGCCAAGCGCAGATTCCAGCTCAATCTATCCGGCTGCACACAAGTAAGGCAGATTCAAGACGCCGCCATAAGGTTTAGGGAAATGAATGATCCTCTGCCCAAGTGGGTATTGGGCGATGGCTGGGATGCCAACCTGCTGGATCATCCGCAAATGCTGGATAGAACCATGTTGGATCAGCTTTTTCCGGATGTGCCGGCGGCTATCTTTAGTAAAGACTATCATGCCCGCTGGTGCAACACCCTTGCCCTGAAGATCAGTGGCTTATTGGATGCCAGCAATAGCGGCTTTGCCCAGGATGAGGTGCCCCGCGATGGCGATGGCTTGGCAACAGGCATTATCTATGAAGATGCCACCCTGCATCTGCAGCGCTATATTTCCCAACCTTCGGACGCGTTGCTTGCCCAAGCTATGCGTAGCCAGCTATCCCATATCTACAGCCTGGGCATCGGCGGCTTTCACACTATGGAAGAATCCTACAGTGCCAATGTATTAAAGGCTTTGCAAGCTGATGGGGAAAGCTTCTGCCTTGTCTGGCACTTCCCCTTGCAGGATTTGGATTTGATGATAGAGAACGGGGTCAAATCCTACCAAGAGCAGGGTTCTTTTATCATTGGTGGAGTGAAGCTCTTTTTGGATGGAGCCTTGGGTTCACGCACTGCGGCAATGCTGCAGCCTTATACCGGCGAAGAGGATAACTACGGTGTCTTGCGGCTAACAGAGGAAGATTTGGCATCTATCATCCACAAGGCGGCAAGTGCTGAGATAGCCTGCACCATTCATGCCATAGGCGACCTGGCTGTTCATCTGGCTATCAAACACCTTAACAATGCAAGGATAACTACTTCTAATAATAGACTATTACATCGCATCGAACACCTGCAGGCTATTACTCCATACGATCTGTCTGTACTGGAACAAAGCGGTATTCATTGCTCTTTACAGCCCGTGCATCTGGCGGCAGATATTCCGCTCATCCAAAAGCATTGGAGTGACGTCCAACATCGCTGTTATCGCTGGGCAGATTTTGATAAATGCGGCATCCCCTTCAGTTTTGGCTCTGATGCTCCCATAGAAACAATCAATCCCTTTTTGGGAATATATACCGCCATCACCAGGCGTTCTTACCTTGATCCCTCTTTGTCTGTCTTTCAGCCACAGCAAATGCTAAGTGTGGAAAAAGCTCTGTGGGCATACACCTATGGTGCTGCTCTGGGCTCCGGCAGTCAGGATTGGAGGGGAAGCCTGGAAGTGGGCAAAGCCGCCGATATCATAGCCATCAATGATTGGCGTGGGCAGCCCCCGGAATTCTTTTTACATCAAAAAAGCCACTTCACTATGGTGGGTGGCAAGATAAATCATATAGATATCAATTGAATATATAAGGAGAAAAACAAAATGGAAAAATTCGGCTTTGAGTATCCGCACCAGCCGCGCAAAACCTTTTTGTACGAGCTGGAAGAAAACTGGTATCTGCCCCTGTTGGCAGAGCACAAGGGCATTCCGCTCGCCACCATCAAACGCAGCAACTTTGGGCATTACGATATGGCGGTGAATTACCTCACCTCTGTATTGGATGAAGCTGCCGCAGTAAACAAGGTGGCAATTTATAATATCGACCACATGGCACAAATCCGCTTTTGGGGACGCGATGCAGGAGCTGTGTTGGATAGGGCTCTTGCCGGTAATATCAGCCAAATGAAGGTGGGCGCCTGCAAATACACCTTGCTGCTCAACGATTCTGGTGGCGTGGAAGATGATATGATCATGATGCGCGCATCTGATACGGAATTTATCATGGTCATCAATGCCGGACACGATATCACCGCTACCGTGGAAATAAACGGCGTACAGCAAGAACTGATTGCCGATATCGATAGGGTGATGCGTCAGAAGCGTGATGATGAAGAGATTTGGGCAGAGGATATCTCCAACGATCTGGTAAAAGTGGATATCCAGGGTCCTCTCTCTTTCAAGCTCATCAAAGAAGTCTTTGGAGCAGATGTCCTCAAAAACCGTAACAACCCGGATAAAAACATGAGCTTCTTCACTTTCAATGAGGTGGAGCTGGATGGTCACAAATACTATTTCAGCCGTACAGGTTACACCAACCGCTGGGGTTGGGAATGCTATTTGCCCGCTGCCAAAGCCGCAGAGGACTTTAAGAAAATAGTGAGTTTGGCACTGGAATGGGGTGGCCTCCTGGTAGGCCTTGGTGGACGTGATGAAAACCGCATCTCCGCTGGAGCCGTGGGCTTGCCTTTGATGGGCAGCGAATACGATCCCCAACACACCCCCATCAATGCCCCGCTCTTTGAGGCGGCGGTGGATATGGAAAAGCCGTGGTTTGTGGGCAAAGAAGCCCTGCAGAAAGAGCTTGCAGCCGGCACCCAGAAAGGGCTTGTCATCTGTATCTCTGAAGGAATTGCCAGCCAGCGTGGCGTGTATCTCGATGGCAAAAGACTGGGCAGCATCACCTCCAGCATCAATTCGCCCAACCTCACTCATGCCAAACGTCTGGCTCTGGGTTCCACCCGCAAGAATGTGGTGGATCCCCAAGGCACCGCTGCCATTGGCTTGGCATGGTTATACAACATACCTGCCATGAATATGGGCTTGGCAGAGGGTGATGCCGTTGGAGCCCATCTGATGGTGGATTTGTATAGGGAAGACGCCACGGGACAGCCCACAGGCTCTCCGCTAAAGGCATATCTATCTACCGCGGGCGTATCACCTGCCACCTCCCACAAAGCTCTCAAGAATATCGAGAACCTATAAGTCGTGGATATTATTCCACAGTCAACTATGCGGGAAACAAAAAATGTCTGGATTAGCATTGACTTGTTTCCCGCAATTACTTTTATTGGCATATATAAACTGGTGGTAAATATAATGGAGAGACAATGATCAAAGAACTTGACGCAAAGAACTTTGCCGGCTTTATAGGTTCAGGCATATCGATGGTGGATTTTTGGGCTGATTGGTGTGGTCCCTGCCGCATGATAGCCCCTGTTATTCAAGAGCTTGCCAATGAAAACAACGATGTGGCGTTTGGCAAATTAAACGTTGATGACTGCCCCGAACTTGCGGGCAAATTCGACGTGATGGGCATCCCCACCTTACTTTTCTTCAAAGATGGAGAGCTGCAGGATACCATTGTGGGCGTGGTGAGCAAAGGCATCATCCAAAGAAAACTGGATGCATTAAAATAGCAGCAAAAGAGTGGCATCTAACAAGAATTCAGCTTTATTGAGAATACAAAACAGGATTGAATATATCCTGATCAGGGTACTTGTTGGATCCTTAAGACTATTGCCCTGGTGCATGGCAAAAGCCATCAGTCAGGGTCTTTTTGTTTTGATCGGCTATCATATCGGGGTAAGGCGCAAGGTGGCGGAAACGCAGATGCGCAAGGTGTATCCGGATTGGCAAGGCAGCCAGATCAGAAAAACCCTCAAACAGCTTTATCGCAATATGGGGCTTAGCATTGCCACCATCTATCTGATACCGGAAAAGAGATTTATCCAAAATTGCACGGTGGTAAACCGCCAATATGTGGATGAGGCATATTCACATGGCAAAGGCGTGATTTTGGCTACGGCACATCTGGGCAATTGGGAGGCGGCAAGGGTGTTTCCCCTGCAAGAAATGCCCACCTCGGTGATTGTACGCCAGCAGCGTAATATCTATTTTGACCGCTTCAACAATGCCATCCGCAGCAAACACGGTGTGGGCATGATCGATATGAAGCGTGGATTGCGCGATATTGTGGCAGCATTCAGAAAGAATGAAATGGTGGCCATCCTGATGGATCAGAATGCCGGCAAAAGCGGCTTGATTATGGATTTTCTGGGCTTTCCCGCCTCGCACTGGTTGGGGGTGGCAAAGCTGTCTCTGCGCTACAAAGTGCCAATCCTGCCCGGTTTTGCACTACTAAATCCGGATGGAACCACCGAATTCACCTTCCAGCCCATTATCTACCACCCGGATTGGGAAGATGATGAATCCTTCTATCCTGTTCTCTTAAAAGAGGTAAATGAGGTGATAGAGCGCTTTATACACCAATATCCCTCCCAGTGGTTTTGGGTGCATAAACGCTGGAAAGCCACTGGTGTGATGAACAAGTAGAGCTGAGGCACAGCTTCTGAGGGTTTAATTCTGTACCCTGGGTATCAATCATCCTCAAACAGCGTTACCTGTCCGCCGTCATCATCCTTGCCCAAATCCAGCTTCCCCAATCCCACCCCCAGCAGGCGCACCTTCTGTTTGGCATCCCAATTTGCCACCAATAGTTTTTGGGCATAAGAAAAGATCAATTTGGCATCCTGAGTATATTCAGGCAGGGGACAGCTGCGGGTATTGATCTCAAAGCTGGCATACCTGATCTTTAGATTCAACACCCGCCCTTTGATTCCCTTTTGCACCATCCGCACCGCCAATCTCTGGCTGATCAGATACAGCTGTTCCAAAAGCAGTTGGATATCGCCCAAATCCTCTTCAAAAGTATTTTCACAGCTTATTGTTTTGGGGTCCCAGCTGCTTTGCACCTCACGCTTGTCTATGCCCCTCACCACATTGTAAAAGAAATGCCCCACCTTGCCAAAATGCTTCAGCAGCTCTGCAAGCTCACGTTTGTACAGATCCCCTCCATTGTGGATGCCCAGCTTTTCCATGCGGGTGGCAGTCACTTTGCCGATA
>JAAYJN010000139.1 GCA_012522935.1 Candidatus Cloacimonadota bacterium
GATCGATGAAGATCAATCCGCCCAGATCACGGCGCTTGTGCACCCATCCCATAACGGTTACGGTTTTGCCAATATCGGCGTCACTCAATTCTGCACAGCGGTTACTGCGCTGAAGCGATGAAAAGTTATCTAACATTTAGCTTCCTTATTTTATAAAGTTCAATTCATCTTGATGTATTCAAACAAATCGTTTATCTTTACCACATCGTTACCCAAAAAGCGGATCATGTGGCATTTCTCCAAGTATTCCTCATCAGGATAGATGATTTTGTTATCCTTTTCGCTGGCATCCAATTGCTGATATGCAGAGGCGTTGGGCGTGGGGTATTGCACATAATCGGCATTGCGCTTGGCAACCTCGGGATTCATCATAAAGTTTATGAATTCATAAGCCAGGTCTTTGTTATGGGAAGACTTTAGGATCACCATATTATCCATCCACAGGTTGGAGCCTTCCTGGGGCAGGAAAAAGCCGAGGTCTTGGTTTTCGCTCATCTATTGCAAGGCATCTCCGTTATAAGCCTGTGCCAGCCAGGTAGTGCCATCAGCCACCTCATTTTTGTAGGATTCGCTATCAAACTGGGTGATATTTACATCCCAAACATCCAGAATCTTCTTGGCGGCTTCCAGAGCCTCCTGCGAGGTATCATTCACGCTGTATCCTGCTGTGATAAGAGCTGCGCCTACCACCTCGCGGGCGTCATCCAGCATCGTGATCTTGCGTCTGCCGTCAAAGAATTTATCCCCTATCACTGTCCAGCTGTTTTGCTCCACCATTTCAGGAGCGATATACTTGCGGTTGTACATCAATCCGGTCACTCCCCAAAAATAAGGGATGGAATACGCATTATTTGTATCAAAATCTCTGGCTTTTTCCAAAAGAAGGGGATCCATGTGTGCGTAATTACTCAGCTTGCTCATGTCCAGCTTCTCTGCCAAACCAGCCTCAATCAGGATGGATACATGATCTCCGCTGGGAAATACGATATCAAAGGATTGGCGGCTGCTCTTGATCTTGGTGAGCATATTCTCGTTGGAATCATAGGTGCTGTATTTGACTTTACAGCCATGCTGCTTTTCAAACTCGCTGATCAATTCGGGATCGATATAATCGCTCCAATTGAAGATATAAAGAACCGGCCCTTTGTGACAGGACATTATAAACAGTGCTGCGATTAACAGGAATAAAATACGGTATTTCATTTCATCTCCTTATTGAGTGAGTGTTTTATTTAATTGTTTTGCTTGATCTATGCCACGTGAGAGGGATACCGTCTGCAAGATACCCCATCCCACAATAAAGAATACTATGATGGACAGGACAGACCAGCGCAGATCATTGGTTTTGAAGGCAATCCATCCATAGAGGATGGGACCCAGTATCGATGATAGCCTGCCAGTGAGGGTGTAAAAACCAAAGAACTCTGCCTGTTTATCCAAAGGCGTAAGCTGGGACAGCATCGTGCGGCTATTGGCTTGCGAACTGCCTATTGCCAAGCCTGCCAAGAGCCCCACAAAGTAGTATTCAAATGCGCTTTTACAAAAGAAAGCCCACACCACCACGCCTATCCATAGTAGCAGGGAGATGGAAAGCGAGGTCTTGGTATCAGTGCGGTCTGTGAGCATCCCAAAAAACAGCGCCCCTATCATCGAGGTAAACTGTGCCAAAATAAAATATACGATCATATTCTGGGTGGTCATTTCAAAGCGCTTGATACCATAGATGGCAGCGAAGGCAATCACCGTGGTGATGCCATCATTATAGATAAAATAGCTGACGATATAGCGGCTCAGTTGTGGCAGTTTGCGGATATGTCTGATAGACCACCATACGCGGGAAAACCCCACCTTCAGATAATTAGTACGTTGTGAAGGCAGTTTCAGCTCCTTCAGCCAAAACAGGGTAAACAATGAAAAAACAAAGTGATGCAAGGCTATCATGGGAAAGATCAACCGCACGTTGATCTTCAGCAGCCACAACGAGACCACAAGAGAGACCAGCCCGCCCACATAGCCAAAAGCCCAGCCATAACCGGAGATCTTGCCCACCGTCTCGGGAGTGCTTACCTCTGGCAAAAAGGCATCATAAAACACGTTGGCACTGTTGAATCCAAAATTGGCAATGATAAAGAACAGCATCCCGATAAAGATATCACCGGGCTTTACAAACCAAAGCAGGGCGGTGAAGATCACCGTGAGCCAGCAATTCAGAAAGAGTAATCGTTTTTTCCCCCGGGAATGATCCGCCACTGCCCCCAGAATCGGCGCTGTCAATGCCATCAAAGTCATCGATATGCCGATGGCACGTCCCCACAACATTTCGCCATAACCCTCGCTGCCCCCCACTACGTTATTCATAAAATATGCACTATACACCACGGAGACGATGATGGTGGTGAATGCCGAATTGGCAAAGTCGTAAAACATCCAGCCCCACACGCTGCGATTCAGTTTCATGCTTTTGCTCCAAAGCCTTTCAGAGGCTTTAGCATAGGCCATTCAGAGGCAATATCTGCCCTGGGGCTGGCTACCAATACCTGCAATCCATCATTCACCAATTCCCGTATCTTCTGGCTGTGATAGCTATCCAACTCCGCAAATACGTCATCCAAGA
>JAAYJN010000169.1 GCA_012522935.1 Candidatus Cloacimonadota bacterium
GATATGTGCAAACGCAATAATGGGAATTCAAGGGGAGCGACCCCTTTTTGCCAAAAATATCGTAAAGGTACAACTTTCCAAAGAAGCCGATACTATAACCAATCTCAGCAAAAGCTATCGCTCACAATCCCACAGCTTTGGCATTGACGCATTGGATGAATTCGCCACCTCTTGGGGAGAACATCAGATCATTAGAGCTCACATTCGCATGGTAGACAGGGCGTATGAAGATGAAGTAGGGTTTGATCGTTGGGTTATCTTGGAATATAAAGAGCGCATTGACGTGCTGGAAGCCGTCAAAGCCTTTAAGGATCAGAAACGCTGGGTGGATGATGCCTGCCCGGAATATATCCGCTATCCTGCCGTTGTGCCCAATGACCCTTTAAATACATCCAACTGGGGGCACAATAATACTGGCTACAATGGTCCCGGCTCCGGTACCGCCGGCTTTGATTCAAAAGCGCGTTTGGCATGGGATCAAGCCCAGGGATATGGTTCTTCAAACATCATCATTGCCATCATCGATAGTGGTGTGGATACCGCTCACCCAGACCTCAGGCTAATGGCTGGTTACGATTATGGGGATAACGACTCCAACCCCATGGATGATTCCGGAGGTGGACAAAACAGCCCCAGAGGTCACGGCACCGCCTGTGCTGGAATTGCCGCCGGTATTGCCAACAATGGTATCGGCGTCTCCGGAATAGCCGGAGGCTGTACCGTGATGCCTCTCAAAGTAGCGAATAGTAATGGCATAATGTATAATAGCTATATCACCAATGCCATCACCCATGCCCGCAACAACGGCGCCCATATCATCAGCCTCAGCCTTGGTGGATCCGGACAGATGGGATCCGACACTGCCTTTGACAATGCGCTTACCGCTGCCTATAATGCGGGGATCACTATTTTTGCCGCCACTGGAAATGAAAATACCAGCAGCATCTCATACCCCGCCAATCACGACAAAGTGATAGCCGTGGGTGCCGCCAGTCCTTCCGGACAGCGCAAAAGCACTTCTTCATCTGATGGTGAATACTGGTGGGGTTCCAACTATGGTGTAAATACCCAAGACAATCTAAAAGCCGTCGATATAATGGCTGCCACCAGCCTGCCCACCACCGATATCCGAGGTTCTGCTGGATATTCTACTGGTGATTATAGCACAGGCTTCAACGGCACCTCCTGCGCCACCCCTTACGCAGCAGGTGTTGGAGCTTTGGTAAAATCAAGGAATCCATCGCTTACCCCTGCCGAAATCCGCACCATCCTCACCAGTACTGCCACCGATATGACCTATGACGGCGGCGTGGGTTGGGACCGCTATACCGGTTATGGAATGGTGAATGCCTATCAGGCAGTATTGGCTGCCGGAGGTCCCACTTGCGAAATCACTTCCCCTCAAGATGGAGATTTGCTTTATCAAGGCGAAACCGTTACCATCAACGTGAATGCCTCCGATTCAGGCGGCAGCATAAGTAATGTAAAGTTTTATATCGATAACCAGCTTAAATATACTGATA
>JAAYJN010000166.1 GCA_012522935.1 Candidatus Cloacimonadota bacterium
CACAAAGAGCAAAGCTTTGAACTTCCTGAGGATGTATTGAAGCAGATGGCAAATGGAATATACCTGCTCTGCCTGGAGCAGGGGCAGAGTAAAATCGCCACGACCAAGCTGGTAGTGGTAAAATAAAACAAAGGAAGGTAAATCATGAGACAAGGTAAAATCGTAGCATTCGTTTTTATGCTTATCATGTTGATGGTGACTCAAAAACTAATTGCAGTCTATCCATTAACGCGTACTTACTCTATCAGTCCTGATTCGCTGCACCAAATCCGCAATGCTTTCAACACCAATATTCCTTTTGATGGAATCACTTACAATCCATTAATGCATACTGGCTGCTTGTTCAATGAAGAGTTATATCTCGATAACAATTTTGAGCCAATTTGGAATCAAACGACTATATCTCCATGTATTGATGCTGGAATGGGATATAATGATCCTGACGGCACTCCTCCCGATATAGGAGCTTTCAGAACTACAGATCACGGATACTGGACCTATTGCTTCAGATCGGATCAAAACGATCGTAGCGATACTTATCATTGGGTGAGCTATCCGGTTGTTAACTCGCTTACTCAAGGAAAGACTGTGGCACGCTCATTCTTTCATGAGTTGTTGGGAACACATTTGAATACCAATGAGTTAGAAGAGGCAACTGTTCTGCAGGAGATTTTGTGGTATGAGGACAATCAATCAAGATTCATTGTTTGGAATGGCGTAAACTGGGGACCGTTCGTTGATACGCACAGTGTTGTAAGCCATCAAGGTTATAAAGTGAAGTTGCTGCCTGTGGCAAACAACGAGTTACCCCCCCACAGTTGAATTGCATCATAGCGGGTTCCTAACACCGAATAACACTCCTTTCTGGATTTATGGTAGTGCTTCCAATGGCGGTCAGACTTATGAAAACTGGATTGGTTACTTCGATACCGAAAGTGTTTGGGCTACAGATGCATTTTCCTCAATCTGGAATGATATTACCATGATCAAAGCTAAGGACTGGTGTCTCTATAGAGATCCCAACAGCGGAATGGGGGCATTAATCGGGAAAATGCTTCCGATAAACTGCGGGGACATGGTTATCATAACAACCGTGAATGATCATCATTTCCAATGGAACACGGCAATCCCCACTGATCCTAAAAAGAAAGAAGTCCCGACCGCTTTTAAGTATGTTGAGAAAGCTGATTATATTCCAGTGTATATTGACTTAACTGCAATTGATCTTTCTAATCTGAAAGAGATCGGTCTCAAGCTTGACGGGATATGCAAAGGAGCGGTAGTCGTAACAGATTCCCTGGAGCAGATCTGCGCTTATCTGGAGGACGGTGAAAGCCTGTCTTCTGGTTTAGTTGAACTTGTGTTCTTCTATGAGAGTAAAAGCCAGCCTTTGGAAATGAAGAGTGTTGCTATAAACGACACGCAATTGAGTAGCTGCATTATTGGCGGTGATTCTGCGTACCCTGTATATAATATAAAGGTATCAAACGCGGACATTTGCAATACGGTCGTTCCGGTTCTTAGACTCGAGCAGAACTACCCTAATCCCTTTAATCCAACCACATCAATTAAGTATTCAATTGAGGAGCCAGGAACGGTATCTTTGGATATCTACAATATTAAAGGACAGTTAGTCAAGGCTCTGTACCATGGCAATGCCGAAGTTGGCAGCCATACAGCAACCTGGAATGGTTTGGATGATTCCGGTAATGCATGTTCTTCAGGCGTTTACTTCTATAGGTTAAGAACCCCCAAGACAAGTCTGGTTCGAAAAATGCTAATGCTAAAGTAACAGCAAATGAATCGGGGAGGGCTTATGCCCTCCCCACATATAGGAGTATTTATGAAAAGACATAGATGGATAACCGCCTGGCTGTTATTCATGATGAGCATTGGACTACATGCTGTTACCAGAATTGTAGATATCACTGGAGCGGGACAATATACAAGCATACAAGCGGCTGTTACAGCATCGTCAGCAGGTGATACTGTTCTTGTCTATCCTGGCAGGTATATTGAGAATATTAACGTATCTGTAAGCAATATCGCCATTATTAGTATGGAAAACCCCTCATTCATTGAATCAACCATAATTGACGGCAGCTTGATTGCGCCAGGTATAAAAATCAACCAAAATGTACAGAACATCAGAATCCAAGGCATTTCTATAACCAATAGCAAGTCAGGAATCGTATTAGGACAGAATAGTTCTTCAATTATTGCTAATTGTGCAATACATGGAAATGCTTCATTTTATGGTGGTGGCATCAATCTGTTTAAGGGTACTGCGACCCTGAGTGGGGTTCGGATATTCAACAATTATGCTTACATAATGGCAGGCGGTATTTACATTATAGGTTACCTAGGATCTGTCAATGTCAATTTTGATCCGGTTAATCGCTGTTCCATATACAATAATAGAGCAGGAGCCGGGCAGGATATCGTAGCTCACTCAATCAATAACGATCTTAGTATTCCCCTTGAGATGTTCAGCGTATCCAACCCGACAAGCTACTATGCTGCTCCATTCCGAGCTTCTGGAAATGAGTTTCAGCTATTGATAGACGCAGAGACATTCCATCATGAGGAAGAAAATCATGATCTTTATGTATCGCCTACCGGAGACGATGCCAATGATGGGTTGAGCCCTGCAACAGCTCTCAAAACAATCAGAACTGCAGTATATAGAGTTGCCTCGGACAGCCTGAACCAGAAAACCGTGCACATACTCCCCGGCACATATTCCCGAACCGCCAATCAGCAGGTATTCCCCATCCCGTTGAAAAGTTGGGTAAAGGTAAAAGGAGCTGGAATTGAAGAAACTCAGATAGTGGGAGAGATGGA
>JAAYJN010000140.1 GCA_012522935.1 Candidatus Cloacimonadota bacterium
ACGATATTTCCTTCCTGGGTGCTGCCATTCTCCGCACTCAGGATATAGCCGATATTGATATTGGTATTCAGCGGCAGATAATCCGGGATATCAGCGCTGAAGATGGAAAGAGCTGTTTCCTCCTCACCGGCATACACGGCGGGCAGTTCCACCTCAAAGTGGGACAGATTGACGCCCGGTGTATCACAGAATAGCACCATAAACGGGTGATATGCATTACCGCTGCCTTCGTTTTTGAGGTTGAGGGTAATGGATGGATTTTGCCCCGGATAGATTACCGGCGTGGGATTCACGAATCTATATGAAAGTAGCTTGATCTTGGGGGCATTGAGGGTAAGCCTGTGAGAAATGGTGGAGGTGTGTCCTTCAAAACTGGTGGTGATGGCAAATTGAGCCGTTTCTCCATCATAAAAACTGCCTCTGATCCCTATCTGGAAAGCATTGTTAAATACAAGGGAATCGCCGGGTGCCACATCTCCAAAAGTGATGGGTCCGCCAGTTAAGATTTCCAGATTGGGAGAGCTGCTGGAGATATTGATGGTGCCGCCATCGCTGAGATTCAGATTGCCTATGTTTTTGATGGTAAAACTCACAAAGAGATCATCCCCGCTATGCAGCGGCGTTCCCTCATGGCTGTGATTTACGTTGGTGGGCACTATATATGCCATATCATTAGCTTGCACGGTAATCATACTGTGATAGGGATAAAAATTGGGAGCGGTGATATAGACTTCATACTGTCCGGGAGTAAGCCCGCTCAAAAAGCTGACCTGCAAGAGACCACTGGCATCAGCATTGCCTTCATAGTGGATATTCTGACCCGATTTGAGCCTCAATTTGGCAAAAGGAGCATTCGTAGGTATCGGATAATTGGTGATTGCCATGCTCCAAATAGATGGCAACTGAGCCGTGATATTTTGCGGTGTTTCCGTCCAGATACTAAGGGCTGGATCACCAAAGAGATTGGTCTCATAGGTAACCCAATACATCACAGGGCTATTGGAGATAAAGGGGATATTATCGATTTTGGAATCCGTGAGTGTGTGCCCCAGATCGTGGATGTTCTCCCCAAAGATGGCATCTATATATTGACGGTGGAAATACTGTGAAGGGCCATTGGTGGAGTTTTGCATGCCCCATCCATAGCGAGAGTGGGAGATCATGCCCACGGCCGCCGTGGGGATGGAAGTCAGCTTTTCCGTTACACAATCACTGGTATAATCACCCACATTGGTGGTGCGGTTGTCAAAGGAACCGGCATAGCAGCCCTGAGTGAAATAGATGGAAAAGTTGTGGTTGCCGCCATTGTTGGTAATGGTGGAGGCGCTGATTTGGCTGTTGCTCAGCCGCATGGCGTAGGTGGTGAAAGAGTGCCCCAGATGATTTACCAGATTGGCGCCCTGGCTCAATAGCGGGCGAACCTGGGTGGGACCCCATGCATCAGACTGTCCGTAGGTGCGGTCATACAACGTGGAGATATCCCAGGATTGGGGCACACCCACGGTGGTATAGCCGTTCATTGCAGAGCCGCCTATCATCTCATCCATATAGTCCCCACCCCAAGTGGGTCCTTCCCAAAGCCACTCGCCCAAAAACAGAGAGCTTTTCACCTCGCTTTCCACGGGTGCCAAGTGATACATCAGTATTTTATTGATTTGGTTGCTGATCTCTTCATCGTTGTTATAACATATCCTGCCCAAATCCAATTCTGGAGCCAGATCTGCCTCATAAGTCTCTCCCCAATATGAATTGCCATTGGAATTCCAATTGCCATCCAGACAGGAGTAATACATATCAGCGGGGATATCGTTATCCACCTGGTTGCCTCCGCTAAAATTCACATACAGCCCACGATGCGGGATCACATCGGTATCGCCTGCCAATAGCACATAGCGCAGAGGATGATCCTGATAGGTTTGAATGATATAGTTGCGTATCTTTTCCTGGGTATCCACTCCGGTCATCTGTGCGGCGATTTCCTGCACAGGCTTCATCAAAACATTTAACCCACGCTGCTCATGGAATTCCGCCAAGGGCAACCACTGGTCATACTTGCTTACATCGTGGATGATCAGATAATCTATACCCGTATTGCGCGTCTGATAGCGGGGCAAGGCACTGTGATTATCAATGCTCTTGGCAAGCCGTTGGGAGATATGGGCATCCTGCTTTAAAAGCTGCAATGCCGCCATGGCGCGGGCAGAGGGAGCGCTCTCCACTTCAATCTCCACCCTCTGATACCATACAAGCTCATTGCGCATGGGATAGTATTCAAAAGGGCATACTGCTGTGAAATTGATGGGATGCCCTGCCAAAAACTGTGTGTTCGCTCCATTATGAGCCTGTAGCGGCCATGCATTTGCGGATTGATAGATGGCTGGATCCGGAGCTATCAATGTCTTCTGCTCTGGCAAAGAGAGAGGATAGGGTCTTTGGATAGGTTCAATGGCGTTTTCCAAGTGAAGGAGCATCGGTTGAGATAGCCTCACCGTGATATTGGTGGCCTCCTCGCCCAAGGGCAGGAGGGTGCTGGAACCAAGCCAGGGCAATGCCGGCTGTCCCGCCTCTCCATAGAGCTGGGCACCTTTTAGCTCCACTATGGAATACCCATTTGCAGATTTGATTTGCGGGGTGTCGGTAGTTAATTCAATCACGTTTGCAGCAGCCAACAACGCCATACTGCAGATCAGGATTATTACGCCAAGAGAACGCTTCATTATTAGAACCTTCTTTTAATGTTTAATATCTTTATCTATATAACATTGCAAGGTTTATTCCACTTGGC
>JAAYJN010000141.1 GCA_012522935.1 Candidatus Cloacimonadota bacterium
GCAGTGGTGAGCAGTGGGAATACCCTGCCAATTTCGAGCTTTTTGAAACTGATGAAAATAGTGCCGTCCTCAATCAGAGAATAGGATTTCGTATTCATGGAGGAATAAGCAGGATGTACTCCAGAAAAACACTGCGGATTTATGCTCGTGATATTTATGGAAGAAGTAGCCTAAACCATTCCTTTTTTAAAGACCAAACCTATAATTCATATAAGCGTATCCTGCTTAGAAATTCTGGAAATGATTATAAGTACACACTACTTAAGGATTTATCTGTTCAAGAGATATGCGGCAAACTTAATTTTGATATCCAGGCATCTCAGCCCGCAGTGGTCTTTATCAACGGCGAGTACTGGGGTTTGCACAATATAAGGGAGAGGTATGACAAACATTACCTTGCCAGAGTCTATGGAGTGGATGCCGAAAACCTGGATCTTTTGGAATTAGCTTCTGGCATCAATGAAGGCGACCGCACCCATTTCATTGGGATGATGCTCTACGTATATGGTCACGATCTCAGCAATCCATCATATTATGAACATGTACAAACACTGTTGGATAAAGAGAATTTTATTGACTATCATATAGCCGAGATTTTCTGTAACAACACAGATTGGCCTCCAAATAATACCAAATATTGGCGCCAAAGAACAAGCTCCTACATTCCAAACGCTCCCTATGGGCATGACGGACGCTGGCGCTGGTTGATGTATGATATGGATAAGTCGTTTCAAGATATAGCATCAACCTCCACAAACACATTGGCCCGAGTGTTGAATGGTGCTTCACATTCCCCTATATTGCTCAATGCTCTTTTGCAAAATGATGGGTTTCGAGCTGCCTTCATCAATCGCTTTGCAGACCTGATGAACAGTCATTTTCAGCCTACTCGGATGGTGGATATAATCCAGAAAAACAAAGCGCTTATTGCCCCCGAAGT
Organism: Candidatus Cloacimonadota bacterium; assembly: GCA_012522935.1. Taxonomy (GTDB): domain Bacteria; phylum Cloacimonadota; class Cloacimonadia; order Cloacimonadales; family Cloacimonadaceae; genus UBA3900. The sequence goes on from JAAYJN010000141.1 coordinate 941, forward strand.
CCCTGAACACATCGCACGGTGGAGAAACATAACGGTGGATAGTTTTAATCTTTGGATAGACCGGATGATTGATTTTGCAAACAACAGGCCGGATTATCAACGCCAGCACATTCGCAGTCGTTTTGGTATCACTTCGAATGTAACCATCACCCTGGATGTAAACAATGACCTGCAGGGCAGAGTGCGCATCAATAGCATAGATATCTGTGAAGACACACCCGGCATTCCCGAAGCGCCCTATCCTTGGGATGGCATCTATTTTCACAGTGTCCCCATCGAGGTGGAAGCCAAGGCTCTTCCCGGCTATACCTTCAGCCATTGGGAGGGCGATGCCACAGGAACGGAGCCCATCTTGAGCTTGGCTCCCCAGGGAGATATCTATCTGAAAGCGGTGTTTACCGAAAACGCTGTCAGCGAAGCAGATATCATCCATTATTGGCACTTCAATTCCCTGCCTAACGGCACCCTCACCCAGGTGGAGTCTGACTATTCCGCCGATGGAACAGCCCTCATCACCTATCCCGGCACCGGCACTGGTTATTTGGATACACGCACTCACCGTGCCGCTGATCCCGTCTCCAACCTCAACCTGCTGATGGATCAGGAACCCGACCAAGGCGCCGTCCTGCGTGTGCGCAACCCCTCAAATACTAGAGAATTGATCGTCTCTGCCCCCAGCACTGGCTTCCAGGATATCACAGGAGCCTACGCCACCACCCGTACCAGCAACGGTGCCCAAGAGCAGGAATTGTATTATTCCACCAATGGCGGCACCAGCTGGACACAGATTGGAACCTCCTATACAATCCCCGAACTGCCTTCCTGGAGCCTGAGAAGCTTCGATATATCCGGTGATCCTGATGCCAACAACAACCAAAACCTGATGTTCCGCATTCTCTTTACGGGAGAGGGAGCAGACAACGACGCTGGCAACGATAGATTCGATAATTTCAGCCTGCACGGCATCACTCTACCTTTTGCAAACCTGCCCCCTGTTACAGACCTTGCTATCCACCAGGCACCGGAAGACAGCGGCATACTGCTGGAGTGGACTTACCCCACACCTGTGGATAGATTCCTGATTTACAGTAGCGATCATCCCTACTTCCATCCCACTCCTGAAAACCTCTTGATAACGGTGAATTATCCCGGCAACCAATATCTTGATTCCACGCCTCATGACAGGAGGTTCTACATCGTGATAGCAGAGCGTGACGATAGCCCAGGCAGAAGGGCTGCAGCTATCCGGCGTCCCTGATTCCGTTCGCTTGCCCATTAGCCACCCTTGTACCACCCTTGTCTCACCCTTGCTTAGACAAAGGAGAGACAAGGGTGGTTAACAGGGGAGGGGGCGGTGTTAAACCAAAAGCGGCGCAGCCTCCCGCCGATTTCCCTTGACAACCCGCTTGATTCATAAAACTGGGTAATCAATAGAAGTTAACGGTAAAAGAATCAAAATGATATCGATATTTATAGACTTTCACTTGCAGCGCTATCAGCGCGAGATCAAATACGCTTTTAGCTATATCTTTTCCACTCTTGGTTATAGCTATAGTTTTATTGCGGATACAGCACATCTCAAAAACAGAGATATTCTGCTGATTTATGGCTATAAAGAGCCCACCGTGGATGAATTGAAGGTATTGGCACGCTATTATACCACCATTTTTATCCAATGCGAGCCGGAGCTGTATGAACCCGAGGCATACACCCATGAAAAGCTGAAGCAAAACCTGCGCGAGGTGAAGCTCCTCTCCCCCACTCCGGTGATCTCCGCCCGCCATTTTGAACAGCCTGCCGCAGATTATTCCGAGGCGGAAATCCATGCCGGCAAGATCTTTTTTGACGTGGTGGGCAATGTCTTTTTCCATCTGGCATCCTTGGAATCACGTTTGGAAGGCAGCCCCAAAGAGGGCGAAACTTTTGACGAGAGGGCCAGCGCATTTTATAAATACAAGGATAACCCCTGGGTGGATAATCTCTTGTGGCTGTTGGATTCCATGATCCAGGAGCAGGTGCGCGGCAAAGGCAGCTATATAGTGCAAAAATGCTATTGGCCTGCCGCCCAACAAGCCGCCATCAGCCTCAGCCACTCTGTGGACAGGCTGTGCAAATGGAACTTCCACTCCTTTTTGGTATCGATAGCCGATGATTTTGTGATGCTGTTTAGCCTGCATTGGGGGAGGCTTTTTCGCGAATTGGGAGGCAAGCTAAAGTATCTGTTTTCCAATTACGAATTGTATTGGAATTTTGAGGAGTTTCGCAAGGTCGAACGCGATGCCAAATGCCGCAGCACCTGGTTTATTGCCGCGGAAAATAGCGAGGAGACCGATTATAGTTTGGACGACCCGGATTTGCAGGAGGAGATTCAGCATATCCAGCGGGAGTATGGGGAGATAGGGCTTTTGACAACGGCGGACAAGTTGAACCGTGATGACTTTGTCACTCGCAAACAAGTGCTGCTCCATCTCTTGCACAAAGACCAGATTGGCATCAGACAATTGGGCTATAGAATCAACGACCAATTGAGGGATTTGCACAACAAACTGAACCCCAGCTACAGCCAAAGCGTGGCAATGGCGGAAAGTCCCGGCTTCAAGGATGGATTTGCCCTGCCCTGGCATCCCTGGATAGGCTCTGCCAAAGCCTCATTTCTGGAGCTTCCCACGCTGGTTCGCGATCGTTATCTGATGATTAATAAATACAAAAACCTGCCTTTGGACGATGCCAAGCGGATGGTGAAAAAGTACTTCCAAAATTGCGTGCGCGTACGCGGCGTCTTTGGCGTGGATATGCGCGTGGCATCCTGGACTGATATCCCCTATATGCAAAAGCTTTACCCCTATTTATTGGCGCTCATCAATTCCGCCGATTGCTGGGTGGCTACGGGGACGGAGATAGCCACCTGGTGGGAGAAACGCAGCAAAGTGACCATCGATGAGACGGATTATGAGATCAGCGTGTATTTCCCGGAAGATATGGACTTTTTTGCCCTACAAATCTCTGGCGAAGCGAAGATCAAAGAGATCAGCGGAGCCATCTGTAAGGTGGAGGATAATATCCTGAAATTTAAGGATGTGGAAGCCAATTCCATAGCCGTGATCCGTTTGCAGACAAACCAATGAAAAAGCTCTTGCACCTCCAGCTGCTGCCCCTGCTTTCCGGTGTGCAAAACTTTAGCCTCCACCTCTTGGCAGGCCTGAATCCAGAGGAATATGAGATACACGTGGCATCGCAACCGGGCGGACCCCTGGTGCAGGAAGTGCAGCGCCGCGGCTATACCTATCACCCGCTTTCTCAGCTCAGACACCCCATCTCCTGGCGGGATATTCCAGCTTTTTGGCAGATTTTGAGGCTGTGCAAAAGGGAAGGCTTTGACATCGTGCACACCAATTCTTCCAAACCCGGTCTCTTGGGCAGGATTGCCGCACGTCTTGCCGGCGTGCCGCTCATCATCCACAGTTCCCACGGCACCCCCTTTCAGCAGGGGCAATTCCGGGCGCTCTACCTTTTTTATATGGGCATGGAATGGGTGGGTGGATTGTTTGGAGATTATATCGCCTTTGTGAATCATAGTGACAGGCTCAATTATATCCGCTGGCGTTTGATACCGAAGCGCAAAGCGGTGACCGTATATAACGCTCTGCCAGATGTGGAAATAGAGAAGCTGACGGCTCCGCCACGCAGCATTGATAAGGATGCTGAAATCCTGATCGGCTCCACCCTGCGCTTTTCCACACAAAAGAACATCGTGGAGGTGATCTTGGCGGCATGTGAAGCCTGTGCCCAACAGCCCCGGCTGCGCTTTGTATTTGTGGGTGAAGGGGAACATTATGCCCTGTGCCGCAGCATCGTGAGCGCCAAAAAGATGAACGAGCGGATTCTGCTGCCCGGTTGGGATAGCAACGTGAGCCAATGGCTGGCAAAGATGGATGTCTTCCTCTTGTATTCACGCTGGGAAGCCCTGCCTTTTAGCATCATCGAGGCGAATTACAGCGGCTTGCCCGTGGTGGGCTCTGCGATAGAATCCATCATGGAGCTGGTGAATGACGAGGTGGGCTGGGTGGTGCCCTTGGATGATAGGCAGGCACTGGTGAAAACCTTGGTGAGCCTGCCCCAAGACCCCGCGCAGATTAGAGAAAAGGCAGAGAAAGCCGCGCGAAGAATCCGCGAGCTGCGCAATTATAAAGAGATGGTGGAGGGTTATCTGGAGCTTTACAGGAGCGTAAAATGAGCCCCACCGCTATCTATATCCTGATGGCAGCCATCCTCACTCATGTTTTCACCCATCTTTTGATTCCTGCCAATATCAGGTTTTCCCAGAAAATGGGCATCGTGGCTCTGCCCAATGCGCGGCGCATCCATAAAGAGGCTACTCCCGAAGGCGGAGGTCTCTCTTTCGCCCTGCCCATCCTGATTTTTCAGGCTTTGATGGGCATCTTTGTTTTTGAGGGAACCACCTCCCTCATGCTGCTGCAGCTTGCCGCTTTGGGGCTGTTGTGTTTGGTGGTGGGCATCATCGACGACCGCTATGAAAGCCGGGCTGCATTCAAGTTTATCAGTCAGGTGGGCATTGCCCTGTTGATGTATTACATAGGTTTTAGGGTGGAATATCTCACCAACCCTCTGGGCACGGATTTCACCTTGGGCTGGCTGTCTTTGCCCATCACGCTGCTGTGGCATCTGGCTGTCTTGAATGCCATCAACCTGATAGACGGCATGGATGGCTTGGCAACGGGCATCACGATGATTGTGTGTGCGGTGCTATTGGTGGTGGGCATGTTGGAGGGCAATACTCCGGTGATACTTCTGGCGGGGCTCCTCTTGGCGGGCAGCTCTGCATTTTTGGTGTATAATTTCCATCCTGCCCGCTTGTTTTTGGGGGAAACGGGCGCCCTCTTTATCGGGCTCAATATCGCCGCTATTTCCACGGTGGGATCGGAACAGTTCAAAGGCATCACCTCCATCACGCTCATCATTCCCCTGGCTGCTTTGGCGGTGCCGCTCATCGATATGGCTTTGGCTGTAAGCCGGCGCATCGGGGGTGGTAATATCTTTGTGGCAGATAAGGCGCATATCCATCATATCATGTTGGCTTTTGGGCTGTCACAGAAGGCTATTTCCATCATCGCGTATATCGTTACGCTGCTGTTTGGGCTGATCGCCATCGGCTTTTCCTTTTCCTCCAAAAAGATATTGTTTTCCTTGCTCTTGGTGATACTGGTTTTGGTGGTGGTGGCGGCTTATATTTTTATGAGACGAGAACGAGAGAAATGAAAAGAATAATACTAATCCTGATGATAATTAGCACCGGTATCGCTTATGCCTCCATGTGGCAGACGCATACCAATACCTCGCATATTTATGATATCCTTGCCTCTGGCGATGAGCTGTGGTTTTCCAGCTGGGGCGGAGTGGTGAATATCGCTGCTGAACCCGGCAGTGCAAACACATCCTTGAACCAGATGGCACAGAAATACGTGTGGAATACGGGCAATGGACTATATGGCAATGATATCCGCAATATTCAGCGCATTGCCGATAACTTTTGGTTTGCCACTGCCAATAACGGCATCAGCATCGTTTCCCCGCAAGGGGTGCAACACCTGAATGCCGATCTGGGACTGCCTTCAAACCGAGTGCGCAAGGTGTTGGCAGATCAATCCCACATCCTGGTTGCCACCAGTAATGGCATTGCTGATTATTACTATCTGGAAGGTGTCAATTTCCCTCTGCTGCTGCATCAATACAACGTTCAAAACACCGGTGGGGCACTGCTTTCCGATGATATAGAACTGATGGAGATCTCCCAAAACCGCTATCTTTGGATCTCCAGTGCGGTGGGCGTGAACTATGTGCATCTGGATTCTCTGGCGATTGATAGCGCTTGGCATACCCTGAATATCCAAAACGGCTTTAATCCCATCAACCATTTGGCAGTAAGCGACAGACAGGTGGGCTTTGCCACTGCTCGTCAAGTATTTCTGCACAGCGTAGATCCTTGGCAGGAGGGCTGGACGGAATATAACTCCAGCAATGGCTTGGAGGGAGACGAAATCTCCGATATCGCCCTGGATGATGAGGATAACCTGTGGGTGGCGTATGGCAGCTGGGATGAAGATACGATGCTATATTCCAGAACTGGCTCCTATCTCCTTGCCAGGATAGGAAGTGATGGTGTGATCCGTTTTAGCGAAAATAATGATGGACTAAAAGATAAAAGCATCTCCCGGGTGCGCTGTATCGGTGAAGAGGTCTATCTGGGCTCGTGGGGAGACGGAGTATTCCGCATGGAGGGTGAGGAATGGGTGCAATATCTGCCCAATTCCATCGGCTTTCCCAAAATCACCCATATCGATACCGACGCCAATTATGAGGCATGGTTTTCCAGCGGAAACTTTAACCATCTGCCCACGCGCAAGGGCTCCATGGGCGTGAGCCGGTGGAAAGACGGGCAATGGCAGACGATGAATGTAGCCAATAGCCCCATTCACAGCGATAATATCCTCACCATCGCCTTTGACAGCAAGGGGCGCAAATGGTTTGGCACTTACGACGTTCAGATTAGCAGCCCGGCAGGATGGTTCAACGGAATCGCAATCTGGGATGAGGAAAACGACGTGTGGGCACATCTTGCGCGCCTGGGCACCCGTTATTGGAACCCTGAGCTGGGCGATTGGGGACCCTTTTTGCCCAATACCGCCAATATTATGAGCAACACCATCGGCTATATCCACAAAGACCAGCATGATAATATGTGGGTGGCAGGTTATGACAGGGGCATCAGCGTGATAAATGCCGATGATGAGCTAATCGCTGAATTCCTGCTTCCCAACAGCGTGTATCAACGCATCGTGTATATCAAACACAATGGCAGGCAGTATTTCTTTGGCACTCAGAACGATCGCGGCTTGGTGATCTGGAACGATGATTCCATCCCCGTAACCGGTGGCACACACTGGGTGATTCCCCCGGCGGCTGATATCAATAACTGTGTGATCTATGGCGTGGAAACCATCCACAGCCCCTATGAGGGCATCCAACACTGGATTGCCGCCAGCAACGGGCTGTATATGTGGGATGAAACCAATTGGTA
>JAAYJN010000142.1 GCA_012522935.1 Candidatus Cloacimonadota bacterium
GCACCACGGGACACATAGTGTGGGATGCCGGAGCTGAAGACATCATCTTTGATAGCGATACCTGCTGTATTGCCATTATGGCAGAAGATCATACCACGGGCATGGTGCCTACCCCTGCCTTTGATCCTCCGGGAGGATCAATTTTTGAAATGCAAACCATAAGCATTTCCTGTGCCATCTTTGGTGCCAGTATCTATTACACCCTTGATGGAACCAATCCAGATGAAGGTTCCACCCCCTATACTTCTCCCATAATTATCGATAGCAGTACCACTCTCAAAGCCCGCGCCTATAAGGAAAACTGGCTGCCCTCGGAGATTGCAGAGGCGGAGTATAGCATCACACCCGCGGGCTTCGTTTACGTTCCTGGCGGTACTTTCCACAATGGCACGTCCAATGTCACTGTATCCAGCTTCTATATTGGCAAGTATGAGCTAACACAAGCAGAGTATGAGGCTGTGATGGGCTCCAATCCCGCATCAGGCTATGGTGTTGGTGCCAATTATCCAGTTTATTATGTATCTTGGTTCAAAGCCATTGAATACTGCAATCGGCGTAGCATCATGGAAGGCTTGACGCCTTGCTATAGCTACGACAATCATGGCAGTAATCCCAATAATTGGCCCTCCGGTTGGAATAGTAGCTCCAGCAACCATAGCTACGTCTCCTGTGATTGGATAGCCAATGGTTATCGCTTGCCCACGGAGATGGAATGGATGTATGCCGCCAAGGGCGGCAATCAATCTCAGGGTTACACATATTCCGGAAGCAATACTATTGGCGATGTGGCTTGGTATCGCGGTAATTCAGGATCTACAACCCATGTTGTGGGCACCAAGGCTCCCAATGAACTTGGCATTTATGATATGAGCGGTAACGTTTGGGAATGGTGTTGGGATATATATAATTCTTATCCCGGCGACGACCAGACAGATCCCCATGGTGCAACGAGCGGGTCATTCCGTGTGAAGCGCGGCGGTGGCTGGGGCAGCAGTGCCAACAACTGCACTGTTTCCAACCGGTACGGCAGCAACGCTACCTACAGCTACGACCTCATCGGCTTCCGCATCTTCAGGGTATTCCCTTGATTTTTGTATTTTGTCTTTTTTGCCTTTTGCAGAGTCAGGACGAAGAGACAAGGCTATGAGCAAACGTGATAGTGGGGGTGCGGGGGGATTTTTCCCCCTGCCCGCCATCTTTTATTCTACTGGATAAGGAGTTCATAATGTTTAGGCTTATGTTAGTAAGGTTTAATCGTGATACAGGCGAATTTGATGATTATGATTTTAATAAGTTTTGTAAAGAAAACAGTGTAATCAGGATAGAAAAGGAATTTATCAATACAGATGGAAACATCTATTATTCTTTTTTTATTGAATACCATGAAAGGCGTGAACGTGTTGGCAAACCAGATGTTGACAGCTTGTCTGATACAGAAAAAGAGCAATATGAAAGACTACGGGATTGGCGCAATGAGCTTGCAGCTTCTGAGGGTATTCCTGCTTATATTATAATGTATAATTCACAATTATTTGATATTGTGAAACGACAACCACAGAGCATGGGAGATTTTGATGCCATTAAAGGCATGAAATCCAAGGCTGGTAAATATGGGGAACAGATCATTAAATTATTACAAGAGGTGCTGCTTGAACCAAAAGAATAACTATCCTCTTTATGTAAAATGGATGGCTGTCGTGCCTTGGATAATGGATCGTACACAGAGATTTCCCAAGAATTTGCGTTATTCTCTATCCCAGAAAATAGATAATATATGTATAGACATTCTGGAATTGATTGTACAAACCATATATAGCCATACAAAAAGGGAGCTGTTGATCAAGATTAACCTCAAATTGGATGTTTTAAGAGCATTGATTCAGATGGCTCATAAAATGAGGCATCTCAGTGATGGACAATATGAATACATCAGCAGAGAGCTTTTAGAATCTGGAAAAATGGTTGGTGGTTGGTTAAAAAGTGCCTAAAAGAATCGGCTTTTTGTATGATGATCTTTGCTCATGGTCAAACCTCTATCGGGCTTATCAAAAAGCTTGCCTGCACAAAAAGAGCAAAGCTGAAACCGCAGAATGGATGTATCACTGTGAAAGATATCTTTTTGAGCTGCAGACTGAGCTAAGCGAAAAACGTTATCAGCCACAACCTTATAAATATTTTACAATACACGAGCCTAAAGAGCGTCTCATCAGTGTAGCTGCTTTTAGAGACAGAGTGGTGCATCATGCATTGGTGAATATTATTGAACCAATTTTTGAATCCGTATTCATCAAAGACTCCTATGCCACAAGGAAGGGCAAAGGCTTGCATTTGGCAGTGAGTACCGCTCAAAACTATGCCAAACGGCACCAATGGTATCTCAAGCTGGATATCCAGAAATATTTTGCCACTATAGATCACGATATCCTGTTAAAGCTTATCGGCAGAAAGATAAAAGACCCGGATATTATTTGGCTTTGTAAGGTTATCTTGCAAAATCAAACTGACAGCATGGGAGTAATCTCTAATCAGGGTTTACCTGTGGGAAACCTTACCTCACAATTCTTTGCCAACATCTATCTAAACCACTTTGATTATTTTGTAAAGCACACTTTGAGATATGATGCTTATATCAGATACATGGATGATTTTATTTTGTTTAGCGACAATCCAAACGAGTTAAAAAAAGATCTGAAGGGAATTGAACAGTTTTTAACACAAAATCTGGCATTAAACATCAAAGCCAAATCAAAGCAGATAAACAGGGTAAGTTTGGGTATCCCCTTCTTGGGATACAGAGTTTTCCCTAACCTGCTCAGAATAAGAAAGGAAAACCTGCAAAGGTGCTTGAAAGGAATATCTAAAACTGAAAAAGAATATGCAAAGGGTAAAGTGAGCGATGAAAAACTGTATCAAAGCACTCGTAGCAGGTTAGGATATCTCGGATTTGCAAACAGTGCGCGGCTTTATAAATCAATCTGGGGTGGAAATCAGCAAGCGGGTCAAACCGTGTGAAACGCGGCGGTAGCTGGAACAACAATGCCAACAACTGCACTGTTTCCAACCGGAACAACAACAACGCAACCAACAGCAACAACAACATCGGCTTCCGCATCTTCAGTATCTTCATCAAAGAACTTGTCCTGTATGCAAGGCAAGTCACTCTAAAGGAATATCCAGATTTCCATCCTGTTCCTCAAAGGACAAAAATAAGATGTGACCTCATCCCAGTAGGCAGATATGCTCGAAAGGATGAGGTCTTGCTCACTTCGTTCGCTGCAATGTGGCGAGATTGAAGCTGCCGCTGCGATGGATGCAGGTATTCGCTACTTTTTTTGAAACACATGATCACGCAAAACACGGAACAGGGCGGAAAAGGCTCGCTGTGATCGCGATGTATAATGAATGACGAATGATGCGCCAGCTCCTGCTTCCACCTCCCCATCTCGCCATCTCACCATCTCGCTGTAAGCGCAGCAAGCCCTTTCTATCTATTTCCCTTGCCATCCACACATATTTGGATATGCTATCAATTAGTGAACTATATTTCATAGTTCAACTGTAAATACCTTTATAGTTTATAGTCACAAAAGATGCATGGCGTCCCTGCTTTTACAAAATTAGCTGGGCTCAAAAGCCAGCGGGGATGCGCCAGCAGCATTGTTTGAAACGGTGATGTGCTCAGATGCAAAGAGTGCACGCCACAACGTTCATAGCGTGTGGAACCTGACCTTGATAAGAGGCCGGTTCATCAATATAGAATTAATGAAAGGAGTTTATCATGAAAAGGAATAAAACCCTTGTTTTCACACTTACCTTACTCGTTTTGGCTTTAATGGTCTTCAGTTGTTCAAAAAAGACAACTGAGCCGGAAATACAGACTGTAGCCACTCCCACTTTCACTCCTCCAGCAGGAACATATACATCTGTGCAATATGTAACAATCAGCAGCGCCACCAGCGGTGCGACAATTCGTTATACCACCAATGGCACGGAACCAACGGAATCTTCTCCCCAATACACAACCCCCATTGTGGTTAATGCCTCCGTCACCCTCAAGGCAAAGGCGTTTCGCAATGGCTGGAATCCCAGTCCTGTAGCATCTGCATCTTACAACGTTTCTCTGATGGTCGGTATTGCCGGTGGACCCTACACCATGGGGGATATCAGGGGAGTGGGTTATTATTGGGAACATCCCTCCCATCCCGTCACCGTGAATTCATTTTATATCAGCAAATCCCTGGTAACTCAGGGCGAATATCAGGCAATCATGGGCATTAATCCTGCCTCTGGTTATGGCGTGGGCGCAAACTATCCCGTTTACAATGTAAGCTGGTATTCCGCCCTCAAATATAGCAATTTGCGCAGCATGGCAGAGGGGCTTACCCCCGTTTACAGCATTGCCGGCTCCACCAATCCCGCAGATTGGGGAGTAGTCCCCTACGCGGAAAACGCCACTTGGGATGCAGTCATCAGCAATTGGAATGCCAATGGCTACAGATTGCCCACGGAGGCGGAATGGGAACTTGCGGCGCGTGGCGGCAGCAACACTCCGGATTATCTCTACAGCGGTTCTGATGATATAGATGCCGTGGCATGGTATTGGGGCAATAACACACCCCAGGGAACAAAGCCCGTGGCCACCAAAGCCCCCAATAGCCTTGGTCTCTACGACATGAGCGGTAATATCTTGGAATGGAGCTGGGATTGGTATGATAGCGCTTATTACGACACCAGCCCCACCGACAATCCAAAAGGACCCGACAGCGGAACCCACCGCTCCCTGCGTGGAGGTGGTTGGGATTACGATGCCATCGATTGCAGGGTATCTTCACGGGATTTTGCCAAACAATGGGAAATAAGCACGGGTATCGGCTTTCGGGTGGTGAGGTCGGCGCTTTAGCTTGCATCGCAAGCTTAGAGGTTAGAGGCCAGAGACCAGAGGTCAGGGAACAGTATAGCGGCGGTCCGACGCTGTTTGGTTTACCACTAATTAAATTAATAACAAAGATTCTTCTAATTGAAAATAGACATGGCTTTAACGAAGCGTTGAAACCTGAAGCATGGAACCTGAAACCTATGCCAGCCAACGGTTTGCGCACTGTCCCCAGGCCCCTGTTACCTGACCCCCAAGGCGCGCAGCGTGCGCCTTGCCCATTAACCACCCTTGTCTCTCCCTTGTCTCTCCCTTGTCGAGACAAAGGAGAGACAAGGGTGGTTAACAGGGAAGGAGCGGCGGGGCTGCGCGGGCTGTAACACTGGCCTTCAGCCGGTGGTTCCACCGGTTTTAACCGGTTTTAAAATAAGGAGTTACAACTTTTTAAACACCGTGGTGTAACACATAAATCAACAACCTATGTCTGTCTTCCAAACCTAATTCCTGCAGTTCGTGTAGCCCCTTGTTAATTCCGGGACTTAAAGCCGACTAAAGTCAGCGACCCGACAGGCTAAAGC
>JAAYJN010000143.1 GCA_012522935.1 Candidatus Cloacimonadota bacterium
ACGGGCGGCCCCTTGTATTCCGGCTGTTCATCCCATTCGCCATAGCTGTTGGGATTGTAGTGCAAGAGCCCGCCATGGTTTCCATCCACGCGCATGGCGCCATCACGATGGAAGCTGTGAGCTTGGTTTCTGGGGCTATTCACCGGTATCTGGTGATGATTGACGCCCAATCTGTAGCGCTGTGCATCCCCATAAGAAAACAGCCTTGCCTGCAAGAGGCGGTCTGGCGAAAAGCCTATGCCCGGCACGATATTGGCAGGGGTGAAGGCTGCCTGTTCCACATCCTGAAAATAGTTTTCCGGATTACGGTTCAGCTCCATCACGCCCACTTCGATGAGGGGAAAATCCTTTTTGTACCATACTTTGGTGATGTCAAAAGGATTGTAGGGCAGCTTTGCCGCCTGCTCTTCCGTCATCACCTGGATAAAGAGTTTCCAGCGGGGATAGTCTTTCTTTTCTATGCTCTCAAACAGATCCCTTTGGTGGCTTTCCCTGTCTTTGGCGATGATGGCTTCCGCCTCTGCATCGGTCAGGTTTTTGATGCCCTGCTGGCAGACCCAATGAAATTTGACCCAGGTCTTTTCGTTTTTGGCATTGAACATGGAAAAGGTGTGGCTGCCAAAGCCGTGCATGTGTCTGTAGGAAAGGGGTATCCCTCTGTCGCTCATGGTGATGGTGATCTGATGGATTGCCTCTGGCAGGTTGTTCCAAAAATCCCAGTTGTTTTTGGCGCTGCGCAGATTGGTCTTGGGGTCCCGCTTTACAGCATGGTTCAGGTCTGCAAATTTGAGGGGATCGCGCAGGAAAAAGATGGGGGTGTTGTTGCCAACGAGGTCCCAATTGCCTTCTTCGGTGTAAAACTTGACGGCGAATCCGCGGATGTCGCGCTCCGCGTCCGCTGCGCCTCTTTCACCTGCCACCGTGGAAAAGCGGGCAAAGATATCGGTCTTCTTGCCAATTTTATCAAACAACTTTGCCTTGGTGTATTTGGTGATGTCGTGAGTGACGGTAAAGGTGCCAAAAGCCCCGGAGCCCTTGGCGTGCATCCTTCTTTCGGGGATTACTTCCCTATCAAAATGTGCCAGCTTTTCCATCAGCCAGATATCCTGCATCAGGATGGGGCCCCTCTTGCCGGCGGTATAGACGTTTTGGTTATCAACTACCGGTGCTCCGGCAACTGTCGTTAATTTCTTCTTTTTAGCCATGTTTCTCTCCTCATGGTGCATTAAGGTTTGTGTATGTTGCTTGCGGGGGTATATTCCCTTGGTATTGACGTGTAATTATGTAAGGCTCCCATACTTAAAGGATTTGCATCACTGTTCTTATTCCCGACATAGCTGTGGCTGGATCCAACATAAGACCTAAAAGATAGGATGTGACTTGAGTAAAATTTCATACTAAGAATATAAGTGATTTCGTGGGCTTGCCAATCAAAACCAAAGGCTGGGGCTGAGGTTAGATATCTTTGCCGTGCCCCCTGTGTTCCTCCCGTTCCAGGTCTTTCTTTCTCAGGCTGTCCCGCTTGTCATAGGTGTGTTTTCCCTTTACCAGGGCGATGGTCACCTTGCATCTGCCCGCCTCATTGATGAATATTTCCAAAGGCACGATGGTCATGCCCTGTTCATCCACCCTGGTTTTGAGGCGGCGGATTTCGTGACGGTGGAGCAGCAGCTTGCGCCGGCGCTCGGCATCATGATTGAAGTAGGCGCTCTTTTCCCAAGGGCTGATGTGCAGGTTCAAGAGCCAGCATTCGCCATCGATGATGCGCGCATAGCTATCCTTAAAATTCACCTTTCCGGCGCGGATGCTCTTTATTTCCGTGCCTTTCAACACGATGCCTGCCTCGTATTTTTGGACGATAAAGTAATCGTGTAAAGCGCG
>JAAYJN010000168.1 GCA_012522935.1 Candidatus Cloacimonadota bacterium
ATAAAGAGTTAGCTCTGGAAAACGCTATCATTATCGGTAAGATTGATTTTTTAAGGTTTATGTCCAGATTTTCAAATCAGCTTCATAATGAGGATATTTGGAGGTCAAAAAACGGCTCAATTGTGGACAAAATAATATATTAAGAAACTGTAACAAAGGTCTTTACAAAAATGACGCTCCGATTAGTTTGACATTGTAAAAAACATAAAAGGAGCGTCGATATGACGAAGACAGAAAAACAAACCAGCAGTTTTGTGCAAGCAAAATTATTAAATTTAGTCTATAAGGTTAGCCAAGGAATGAGCAGACCAGTGACTAAGTTCATCCGAGATATGTTGTTTGGCATATGTGGAAATGGCACGGCATCGGTTCATAAAATAGCTCAGAACACGCTTGATGGGACCAGCACCAAGAAAACAAGCGAACGCTTATACCGTAATCTGGGGCGTGAAGGTCTGGACGAGCATTTACGTGAAGCGCTGATGGATATTGTATGTCCTAAGATAAAAAAGGATTCCCTGATTATCGTTGATGAAAGCGATATAGAGAAGCCTTTTGCTAAGAAAATGGAAGGTTGTAAACCGGTGCACAATGGCAGCAAAGGAAAACAAACCTATGGCTACAACCTTCTAAACATCGTGGTCTGCGTGGAAGAAGATCAAGGTTTTCAGTTACTGCCAGTCAGCAGTGACCTTATATCCACTGATTTGGAGCTTGATTCAACCAAACAGCTTATGCATGATCGTTTGGTAGACATCAATATCAAAAGCAATGGCCGAGGGATATTTGTCTTTGATCGTGGCTACGATGACCGTAAGACGATCGGTTTTCTGGTTGAGAATGGCATGTCATTTGTTATCCGTGGTGTCGGGAAAAGGAACATCCTGGAAGGTACAACAGAAGTGAATTTCAAACAGGCAATAAATAGCTTGGAATTTGCTTTTGAACTCCCAGGATTCAAACCGGGTGAGACGCTCAGGTGTGCCACGCGACGCATCGGAATTCGTACTGATGACCACCCTTCCAGCAAAGCCAATAGTGTTGTGGCCAGCTTGGTCGTTTGTCGCAAGTTTAAGAATGACAGTCAAAAGGGAAAGGATTTCTATCTGATCTGTGACTTTGCTAATCCAGGGCTGTCAGACTTGGAAGTCATCCAAAAGGCAATCAATACTTATCGAAAACGATGGAAGATTGAAGAAGTCCACCGGCAGATGAAGCAAGACTTGCAATGGGAAAACATGCGTTTAGCCAGCTACATCAAGTTGAAGAACCTCAATATGTTGTTGACTATCTCGCTGTGCTTCATTTACTCTTGTAAAGATATGATCGAAAAAATCGCAGAGGCCTTTCCCAAACTTATCTGTTATAGAAAAGAGGACTGGCAGAAACTACGTAAGTTCGTTTACTACAGGTTATGCCAAGTACTCAAATTCTGCCTTCAAAGGGTTACCCACTATAATACATCACCTTATAAAGATGATTTGATCGATCCATGGCAAATGAAAATAAGGCTGATTTAAAAAATGGGGGAATGCCAA
>JAAYJN010000161.1 GCA_012522935.1 Candidatus Cloacimonadota bacterium
ATTTTTGGCGTTTTAGCCCAATTTACGGATCAGTATAGCAAAAAATTGGCTCTCATCACCAAGATAGAATTAATGCACTGCTTAGTTGAAAATAGGCGATGCCGCTTTATTCACAGCCTCTAAAGACCAGTGTTACTATGAAGCGAGCCTCTTACCGCAGCTGTTCCCATCAGGTGCGCCAGCACCTTCCAACAGCGAACTCAAGTGAGCGCTCAACCGGTGCGCAGCACCACTCAACTGGCGCCTTGACGCCTCTCAACTGCTTGCAAAGCAAGCTCTCAACGGCGAGCCTCGCTCGCCCCTATCTACCAAACCTCCTGGCAGGAACTGATTGTGTTCTGATGGCGCCCGTCACAGCTCGTACTTTCACAAACAACCTATCTACATATCCCACTATATAATCAAGGCTGATGGGTGGGGCGATGTAGGAGTCATAGTAGTTATCCATGCTACACTCAAAATATGGATCTTCACTGAGGAAGATGTCATAATGGGCTACCTGGATCGCATTGCCGGCTATATCTTCGGTCACCTCATCCCAATCAAGGACCAGCTGATCACCCTCAATACTGATCACGAGATTTTGTGGCGCCTTGGGTGCTGCCGAAGACGTTGTCATGGCCGTGACATAATCAGGATACTGGGCAATCTTACCCGCTGCATCCAATGCCTGCAAGGCAAAGTAATAACGCGTGGCTGGATTAAGCCCCGTTATGGTGGTGCTCACCATCCCGCTGCCTTCATTGATGAGGTTGGGATCATTGAGATGGTTCCAGATCATGTCTCCCTCACCCGGCGCAGGGTGCGCGGCGTAAAAGATGCGATAACCGGCAAAGTTCAGATCAAAAGAGGGAGTCCAAAATAGCAGAACTGCATCGTCTTCTGTTGCACCCACGAAAAATGTCTCGATTGCTGTAGGCGGTGCGGTATCGATTCTGAAAAGCCAGTCATCGGCAATTCCCTCTTGGGATGAGGTGCCGCTGTAGGCAATTGCCCCATTCATACCTTCCACCTTAAACTCAAAGTGATAAACCCCGTCGCTCAGAAACGGCAAGTTTTGCATAATTCCCGTGCTCCTGCCCGTATAGGGTTGCCAGTTCTCATAGAGGTCATAGCTTCCGTTTTGATCGTAGTCCACCCGATACCAAATGGATCCGGAATCAGGGAAGTTACCGTCAATACTACAGCCGATTGCCACTTCGCTTTGCATTGACCACTCCGGATCTGGCTGCCCTGCTGGCAACGGATTATCCAATACAACAGGTTCATTATAAATCACAAAAGCGACGGGATCAGAAAGCGACGAGGTATTGCCATATTGATCCAGAGCCCGTATTGCAACCCAATATTGACCATCTTCCAAGCCGGTAATGGTGGTCTGGCCGCTATTCATGTTCCTAAGCATGGGATCATCTGCAAAACCCCACAGCATATCTGAGGTATCAACCTGCTCATCATCTGAAACATAAAGTTCATAACTATCAAAATAGGTGACATTGATCGGTGCCCAAGCCAGGATAACGCTTGCAGGGCCCACACTCTGTACTTCAAGTTCACTCACTGCTGGAGGGGGAGTATCTAATGAAACGCCAGTTATGGAGAAATTATCCACTATCCAGTGGTTGTTTTGCCCCGTATTGTTAGCATTATTGGTGTAAATCCAGCGGAAAAATACATTTGGTTTTCCTGTTAAGGCTAGAATGCTATAGGATTTCCTCCCGCTGAAGGTACTGTTAAGAGTCTCAACAGTTGTGTAAGTGACGTTATTGAATGAATAGGCAAAAACACCCGTCCCTGTGCCATAGGGCAGAAAATCCGTATCGAACGCTACTTCTATCTCTTTAAGAGAAGAAAGGTTGTACGGTTTGGATACCAGGCGTTCCAACGCTGTATTACCCAAAGTGGTCATGGTTTTCATGGCATAATTTGATCCCGATACTTGATAAGCCTGCCAAGGATAAGAGGTACTACCAAGGTGCGCTACATTCCAACCTGCTGGTATATCACCTGAATGGTTAAAATCCTCATCGAAATTCAAGGGCTGCCAAACGGTAAGTCTCACAATCTGTTCTGCATATCTGCCATAATCATCATATGCCTTTACGGATAACAAGGTCGCCCCATACCAGTTCTCATCCGGTGTTAACCGTACCCGTCCACCAGATAGATATGTAATCGAAATGGCCGGATCACATTCAATATCGTAATATAAGTAATAAGTGTCCGACTGAAAGTAGGTATATACTGATTCGATCGTGAAGGAAGAATTCATATCAATAGTAATATCGTCAATTGGCATAATTATTTGGGGTGGATTCCGACGCTGGAGCAGGTTTGAAAACACAGGATTTGAACTACTTCCCGTTGAATGGACCAATTTAACCGCCCAGCGATAAGAGCCATCGGTTAATGCAGACCACTCAGAATCCGTAAAAGTGGTGGCGTTAATGGGGTTTGGTGTCAGCAGTGTCCAGAGCTCTTCATTCTCTTGCTGACCATTTGGTAAACGCCAAACGTAATAACCCACAATTGCACGATCTTTCGGATTTCCATCCCCTTTGCCATCTCCAAGTCCCCGACCCTGCACATTCCAATTTATGCTCACCGTATTATAATCGGAGCTTTCTGAGGCTTGGACGTTGCTAATAGGATTGCTGTAATTATTTAATACAATACTTCCCAAGTCAAGATCTGAATCACCCACTTGTATTTGTCCAGACTTATACTGATAACCATTAGCATTTATCTCATACCAATAAGTTTGGTTATCACGCACACCGTGGATAAAAAACAAACCTTGAGGATTAGTCACAGTTTCATAATGCAGTGAGCCATTGTAAAGTGTGATGCTTGCACCACTAATACCAACGGTGGGATCATCGCTGCCTACCACACAGCCACTTATCTGAGGATGTCGAGTCATGGAAATGTTTAGTGTAGTTGTCTGTAAGGCAGTTATGCTTATGTTTGCTTTAATGACGGAGTAGTGTTCCGGGGTGGCATACACTACATCATAAATTCCTTCATGAACCTCAAATATATAAGTGCCATCTTCATTTGAAATCCCACTATAATTTCCGGCAGTGATTTTGGCGCCTGCAATGGGAAGATCTGTGTCCGCCTCAGTGATGATTCCAGCCAGCACACCCATCATGTCTTTATACACTTCATTAGAAAAAGCGGGAATTGAAATAACATTATTTGAATATATCGCTTTTACAGCATATTTATAATCACCAGGGGGCAGATCTTGCCATTCAGTATCCACGAAAGAAGTATCAATAATGGTGCTGGAGGAGAGCAGGCTCCAGAGGTCTTCGTTATCGTCATTTTCAGATAAGAGTCGCCACACTTTGTAACCATTAAGGGCTCTCACAAAATGAGTGCCAGCATTATCGATTTTTGTGGTCAACGGCAGATTGGTGCTGCGCACACCGCTTGTTTGCAGGGTGCCAACACTGATCCTGGGACTATTATCATTGCTACGGTAGTTGATTGTGATCATCGGTGCATCGGTGGGTGCGCCGTAGCCAACGTAGCCTTCGATGTTCCAGTTGTAGTTCAGACCTGCGAGGGCATTCAGAGTAGCCCAAGCGCCCTGGAAATACATCATATTACCCAAGCCTTCATCGGCAGGGCCTGCGTCACAACCAGCAGGGTATCCGCTGGTGACGTTACAGTTATATCCAAACCACAATTCTTCTGTGCCGGTGATGGTCACAGGATCATCGAGGATGACTGTATTATAGGTATCAAGTGTAGGGGTAAAGAGCTGATCCACCTCTTGTACGGCGGGAGCAGCTGCGGTGCCACCGGTCCAGACGCGTGCCTTGAAGGTTCCGCCTTGGGCAGGCCAAACTTTTACAGCTTGGAGGCTCATGCCAGCATAATCTGTAAGAGCTGAGGCGGGGAAGCGGATGGCTACGTCAAATTCAGCCACGCCACCGGTTCCGATGCTGTCGTCCTTCTCACCACAGTAATAGATCCATTCACCGCCAGCGGTTCCAGGTTC
>JAAYJN010000144.1 GCA_012522935.1 Candidatus Cloacimonadota bacterium
ATCCATGCCTTGCCAATGGCGATATTGGACACAGGGGAAAACGTGAGCTCCAATTCTTCAGACGCCACCTGGTGCCCCATGCTGGTTAACAGTTTGGCAGCTTGCAAGGCATTGTCCACATCACGCGCAATGGTCTGTTCTCTGGGCTGATAGGGAATATAGATCGTGCTATAATTGATCAGGCTCTTGGTTCGCTGTTCCAGGCGATGAATTCTCAAGCCCTCCCCTGCCACAATCTGAGGAGGAAGATATTCTCCGGGAGCCAACGTGGCAAAATCCTCTGCCAGCTGTCTATCCAGCTCGTCCAGCTTTACAAATCCACTTTCTTGGATTCTGATCAAAGGGTTTACTTTTAGCGCTGCGGCAATGGCATCCTCCGGTTTATCCCCTACAGTTAGGCTCTGATACAGGCTGTCTGCCATCAGATTGGTGGCTGCCACATCCCCTCTGGAGGGTGCCAAGGGCAAGAAAGCATAGGCAATGCTATAGTGTGGATTCAAGAGATAATCCTGCTTATGCTCCTCATAATACATTCTCATTTCTTCGTCTTTCACGGCGGCATTGATGGCATTCACATCCAGGGTAATCAGATCCATTTCCACTTCGCTTTTCAGCACGTTGGCATACAGTTTTCGCTCTTTGGAGCTCAAAAGTTCTTTATCTATCAGGGCATTCTTTAGCTTTGCCACCGGTACATAATAATTCACATATTGGCTCACCACGGGGCTCAGGTCCTCCGGCTTGTTATAAAGCAGGGATTGCTGATACAGTGCATTATCAAAGCGCCCATTCACCATGAATATTGGGGATTTGAGGATATAGGAGGGTGGGTTGTTTTTGAGGGTGTCGATCGCCTCGGCAACGCTGGAAGTAATCTTGTAACGTCTGAAGTTCTGTTGCAGGATAACGTGCTTGGTGATATTGTGCCATGTTTCACGGGCTATTTCCTGCTTCTCATCGATGCCGGGACTGCGGTTGTGGGAGATGGAAAAGTTTTCATAATGCCCCCTGTGGGCAACCACATATTGATCCAAGGGGATGGGCTCCCCGTTGATGCGTCCTGCTATGGTGCTTTGATTTACGCCACAAGAGCTAATCAATAACATCACCAATACTATTGTAATTATCACTAATCTCTTCATCTTACATATCCTTAATCTTACGTGCAAATGCTTCACAGCTCATCCTGCATATCCTTTATGAATTGCCATGCCTCGATGGGCGTCATTTCGTCCAAATCCAATTCTCGGATTTTATCCAGATAAGGCTCTTGCTCTTCCGCCTTATCCAACATCACTTCAAAGAGTTCCACCTGTGGGTTTTGTTCCAGTTTCTTTCTCAGGGTGGCGGTTCTGCCCCTGGCGCTAATCTCATGTTCTTCCAAGTTCTTCAGGATTTCCTTGGCGCGGCGGATCACACGTTTGGGGATGCCTGCCAGCCTTGCCACCTGGATGCCATAGCTTTGGTCTGCTGCACCCCGTTCGATGCGGCGCAGGAAGATCATCTGATCCTTGTATTCCTTCACTGCCACGTTATAGTTTTTCACTTCCGGATACAGGTATTCCAGCTCCGTAAGCTCATGATAGTGAGTGGCAAACAGCGTCAATGAGCCTGTGTGTTTATTGATATACTCGATGATAGCCCAAGCCAGGCTGAGGCCGTCGAAGGTGGAGGTTCCCCGTCCGATCTCGTCCAAGAGCACCAGGGATTGCTTGCTGGCACTATTCAGGATATTGGCGGTTTCTATCATCTCCACCAAAAAGGTGCTTTGCCCTTGTGCCAGGTTATCAGAGGCTCCCACACGGGTAAACACCCTATCAAAGATGGGCATTACCATCTTCTGGGCTGGCACCCAGGAGCCTATCTGAGCCATTATCACCAGGAGTCCCACCTGTCTCAGGTATGTGGATTTACCCGCCATGTTGGGTCCTGTGATGAGGGCTATCGAGGTTTGGGGATAATCCAGTAGGGTGGAATTGGGGATAAAGTCCTCGCTTTCCATCAGCTTTTCAATCACCGGATGGCGTCCCTCTTCGATTACCAGACTGCGTTCTTCGGAAAACACCGGACGGCAATAGTGATTCTGCCAAGCCAGCCATGCCAAAGCCGAAAACACATCTATCCGGGCTATCGTCTCCCCCAAAGCCTGCAGCTTGTCCAGATCCTGCGCCAAGTGTATGCGCATCTGCCTAAACAGCTCATGCTCCAGGTTCTTGATCTTTTCCTCGGCGCTCAATACCTTGGCTTCATACTCCTTGAGGCGGGGGGATACATAGCGCTGGGAATTCACCAGCGTCTGCTTTGCCAAGTAATAATCCGGCACCTTATCCTTGTGGGCGGCAGAAACCTCTATATAATAGCCAAATACCCTGTTATATCCCACCTTCAGGGAGGGGATGCCCGTCTTTTGCCGCTCGTCTTCTTCCAAACGTGCAATCCATGACTTGCCATCGTGGATCAAGGTCAACAGCTCATCCAGTTCCTCATTGAATCCTTTCTGGAAGATGCCGCCTTCCGTCACCGTGAGGGGAGGCTTTTCCACTATTGCGGTTTCTATCAGGTTTGCCATCTCCTCAAAGCCGGAAAGTTGAGCTCTATAATCCGCCTCATCAGGCAGCTTAAAAACCTTCAGCTTCGCCACCAGCTCCTGAGCCAAATACAGGAAATTGCTGAGCGCCAACACCTCTCTGGGATTGATGCGCAGGGAGCCCAAGCGGGAAACCAGCCTGGCAATATCTCCTATATCCCTCAGAGTGGTGCGCAGGTCGTTCAGATACGCCGTATTATCCATAAATGCCAGTATCACTTCCTGCCGCTTCTCGATCTCTGCCACATCCAGAAGTGGATGCAGCAGCCAGTTTTGCAAGAGACGGCTGCCCATCGGCGTCCGTGTTTGGTCTATCACGCTCAAGAGGCTGCCATGTTTGGTGTTGTAGCGGATGGAGTGGGTCAGCTCCAAATTACGGCGGCTGATTTCATCCAATTGCATATAGCTGGATAAGGAATAATATTTGAGCGTGGAAATATGATCCAGGGGCACCTGATAGAGGGATTGAACGTATGCCAGGGCAGCGCCGGCAGCGGTGCTTCCCAAGGGTTTGTTATGTGCCCCATACGCCTCCAGGGATGTCACCTTAAAATGCTCTTTCAGGATCAGTGCCGCCTCTTTGGGCTTAAATTGCCAACTGTCAAAGATGGTGAGGCTGGGCGCAAAATCCAGATTCAAACCCTTGATATACTCTTCAGATTTGATATCATTTACCACTATTTCCGCTGGTTTGATGCGCGCCAATTCATCCACCAGCTCCTCCGCCGGCAGCTGGGTAAAGGCAAATTCACCCGTGGATAAATCCAGCCTTGCCACTCCAAACCCCCGCTCCGGATTCTCAAAATACACACATGCCAGATACACGCTGGCGGTATCAGAGATCAGGGCGTTATCCAACACCGTTCCCGGGGTGATGATTTCCACCACCTTGCGCTTTACCAAGCCCACCGCCTCCTTGGGGTCCTCCACCTGTTCACAGATAGCCACCTTGATGCCGGATTGCACCAGTTTATCCAAATATGTATCCAGCGCATGATAAGGGAACCCTGCCAAGGGCACGGGAGAGGGGTCATTTTTGTTGCGGGTGGTGAGCGTGATATTCAGGATTTTGGAGGCTTGCCGCGCATCCTCAAAGAATGTCTCATAAAAATCACCCATCCTAAACAGTACAAGCTTATCCGGATGCTGCTCTTTGATATCTTGATACTGTCGCAGCATGGGGGTCAGTTTGATGTTATCTGTGCTCATCGGATGGTGGGAGAGCCCCTTAGTAGCGGGTGGCAAAACAATCTATATTGTTTTCTTTCAGATATGCCATGGCGCTTTTCTGTTCTTCAGTATTGGCAAAAGGACCGCAAAAGCTCACCCAGGGAACGCTTTTATTGCTTTTATCTTCATAATATCCGGCGGGTAGCTTGAGCTGTCTGATGCGATAGGCGATGGAACGCGCATTTGCCTCCACGCCAAAACGCCCCGTTTGCACATACAGGCCAGAGCTGGGCTTGGTGCTGGAGCGCAGAGGAGTATCCGCAGGCTGGGTGTTCTGCAATACAGGGGGAGGCAGTGGTTGATTCACCTGGGTGTCTTCCACTGCAATATGAAGATCAGTATATGGGAAAAGAAAGGATAGATTCACCTTGGAACCATGGCTTTGTTTCAGTTCAAAGAGACGGTCTTCCATCTGATATGCCAGCTGGGAATAGCGGGAAATCTCGATGCCGGTTTTGAATTGCGAAAGAGCTTCTTGCCAGTTTCCCGCCTTTTGATAGGCAGTGCCCAATAGATAGTGAAAGTATTGACGGTCTGTGGGATATCCACTTTGTGCATTCAGCTTGTTCAGCGTGCTGATGGCACTTTGCGTTTTATTTTGCCCCAGATATGCATGGGTTATCAGATACTGACATTCTTCGCTATATTGACCGCGGGGCTCCAGGCGCAGATAGCTTTCTGCATTGGTGATCGTGGCGGCATAATCATCTATTTGTTCGGCACAAACCGCCAGCCAATAAAAGCGTTGCGGTATCTTTGCCGAATTGATCCTATTCAATAGCTGCTTTGCCTGGGCATGCTCGCGCTCCAAAATATGTATCTTGGCCCTGTAGAGCATGCTCATCTGTCCATAATGGGTATTGGGATATTGGTCAATGGCAGATTGGTATCCAAAGAGGCAGCTTTCTCTATCGGGATTGAGGCAGGCGGTTATAAATTGAAGCAGCGCCTTTTCATTGTCAGATTTTGGCTTCAGCGATGCAATTTGGCTGGCAGCCTCATTTATTCTGCCTTGTTCCCATGCTCTTTCCAATGCCTGAAATTCTTTGCGCAGTGTGCCACACAAAGCCACACTGATCAAGATCAATCCCAGTGTGAGGATGGCATTACGTATTGGAACCATAAGCGCTCCTTCTTAGTTGCTCATGGAGTTCAAGAGTTCATCGTTATCTTCGGTGGATTGCATCCTTTTGCGCAACATCTCTATGCCCTGGATGGGGCTGATGGTTTTCAGATATTTACGCAAGACATACATGCGGTTGATTTCATTTTGTGTCAAGAGCAGCTCTTCACGGCGGGTTCCGCTGCGCACCAGATCGATGGCGGGATACAGACGCATATCAGAGATGCTTCTATCCAACACCAATTCCATATTGCCAGTGCCTTTAAATTCTTCAAAGATCACCTGATCCATCTTGGAACCGGTATCTATCAGCGCAGTGGCGATAATGGTGAGCGAACCTGCCTCTTCCGTCTTGCGTGCAGAACCAAAGAATTTCTTGGGCTTGATGAGGCCATTGGCATCGATGCCACCGCTTAGCACCTTTCCGCTGGAGGGCGTGATATTGTTGTATGCCCTTGCCAAACGGGTGATGCTATCCAATACTATCACCACGTCCTGATTCAGTTCCACCATGCGCTTGGCTTTTTCCAACACCATTTCCGAGACGGCAGTGTGGTTTTTGGGAGATTCATCAAATGTGGAGCTGATCACCTCTCGGTTTCCGGGCTTCAGGATTTTCTTCATCTCCGTCACCTCTTCCGGGCGCTCATCCACGAGTAGCACTATCAGATATACTTCCGGATGGTTGGAGAGGATGGCATTTGCCGTATCTTGCAGGAGGGTGGTCTTTCCCGTGCGGGGTGCTGCCACGATCAGGCCGCGCTGTCCCTTGCCCACAGGCGTAAAGAGGTTGATCAGCCGGGTGGAATAGTTCTCCTGATCAAATTCCAGATTCAGCCGCTCTGTGGGATAATATGGCGTGAGCTCATCAAAGGTTCTGAGGTCTGTGAGGCAGGTGGGTTCCATATAGTTCACCGCTGCCACTTTCAAGAGGGCAAAATACTTTTCACCTTCCTTGGGGGATCGCACCGGACCGGAAACCACGTGCCCTGTCTTGAGCCCAAATAAACGCACTTGGGTTACAGACACATACACGTCGTCCCTGCCGGGGTTATAGTTATTTTGTGGAAACCTGAGGAAGCCAAAGCCTTCATCCATGATTTCCAACACACCCGTCACAAAAGCCAAGCCTTGCTGTGCGGCATCAAATTCCAGAATCTTAAATACCAGATCGTTGCCTTTGTATTGGGTATGGTTTGGCAAGCCAATGCTCTTGGCTTGGCGCGTTAATTGTGCTTGACTCATTGCAAACAGGTTTTCTTCGGTTGACATTATATTACTCCTTCGCTTTATAACAATTTTAAGATTTGTAGCCCCACAACAAGAGACGCCTGGCGCCCACGCAACCATGGGTTTCCAGCTTTGCCAAGACATTTTCGCCTTCAGAGCGCAAGGCATCGGCATTATCCAGATATTCCATCCGCTTCAGGGCATCCATACATCTTTGCCGCATATAACGGCATTCTTCCGCCTGATGAGGGTCTCCTGCAGGGATATAATAATCCAAGATCTGCAGTCTGTGCAAACCAAGTTTCTCCACCAGGGCAAGTATCTGCTCTTTGGCAAATGTGGGCTGGTGATAGATACCCAGGCTTCTATCCACGCTGGCAATCCAGTGATGAACGTTGATATAGGTTCTTTGCGCCTCGCTCTGCTGGCCATCCTGATACATTTCCGTCACCATCAGGATGCCACCGGGCTTTAGCACCCGCAGCATCTCGCTGCCCACCCTGTCCCAATTTAAGATGTGATGGATGGAATTGAAGATGGTGACCATATCAAAACTGCTGTCTCCAAAAGCCAGCTCCTCCGGGTTCATCCTGTAAACATCTATATCCTCATCGGGGAAAAGGCTCTGGGCATAATTCACATTCTGAGCATTGGAATCCACCGCACTAATATGCTGGTAAGAGCCCAATTGTTCTTTGAGAATAAAGACGAATTCACCATGGCCAGTTGCTATGTCAAGCACTTGGGGAGCGTCTATCTGGGAGAGGATGTCAAACACATCTTTCATAAAGAGTGAACCTCATTTTGATGGTGATTGGGAAGAAAGATCCTTACTATATCCTTAGCTATATCATTTGGTTGCCAAACCCTCAGTTGGGCAATCTGAACCTATATAATCATATCCCTTGTTTTCGTCAAGTCTTTTCTCCTGGAGGGTAATCTTGATTACTGTATACGGAGTAAAGAGCCCACTATACTGCATAAACGCAAATACTGATGCGTCAGGATGTCTTTTCACAATCCCCCAATTGCCTCACCCCCATATGATGCCGTTGCGATGTGGTTGCCTCTCCCAGCAAACCGCTGGGTATCGCAACGGCATCGCAACCACATCTAATAGGAAAGGAGGGTGATAGGTGTGAGATATATTATGACTGTGAGATATAATAAGCATAGAAATGTTGCCTAAATTAAATAACCGACTGAAGCCTGTGTTACCCCTCGCAAAGCGAGCTACCTTCAAGTCCCCTGGCCCCTGTCCACAGTTTCCTGTCCCCTGTTCCTAGGCACTCAGCGCCCATTAGCCACCCTTGTACCACCCTTGTCTCACCCTTGTCGAGGCAAAGGAGAGACAAAGGAGGCTAATGGGGATGGACTGTGTTTTATCGATTGGAAAAGCCGGGTTTATCAGTCTATAAGGGCTGGTTTTGCACAAAACTATTGACACCGCTTGCCCCCAAGAATTTGCTGCTATATTATGGCAATGATAGTAATGAAATTTGGCGGATCTTCCGTGGGAAGCATCGGCCTCATCCAAAACATCGCAGAAAAGATAGCCCTGCACAAACGCAGCCAAGATCAATTGGTACTGGTGGTTTCAGCCATGGCCAGCACCACTGATGAGCTGTGGGAAATGGCTCATACCATCACGGCGCGCCCAAACCGGCGGGAGATGGATATGCTGCTCACCGCAGGCGAGCGCATCAGTATGTCCATGCTCTCTCTTGCCCTGCAGGAATATAATCTGGAGGCCATTTCCTTCACCGGTTCCCAAAGCGGCATCATCACTGATGAAAGGCATGGCAATGCCCGCATCATCAACGTGAATGCCTTCCGCATCTTGGATGAGGTAAAAAAGGATCGCATCGCCATTGTGGCAGGCTTTCAAGGGGTAAGCCAGGTGAAGGAAATCACCACCTTGGGGCGAGGAGGTTCCGATACCTCGGCGGTGGCTTTGGCAGGCGCACTCAAGGCAGATAAATGTGAGATTTATACAGATGTGGCGGGTGTTTATACCGCTGATCCCAGAGTGGTGGCGGGTGCACGCCTTTTGCCGCAGATTGGCTATGACACAATGTTGGCATTAGCCTATGGCGGCTCCCGGGTGATCCATCCCCGGGCGGTGGAATTTGCCCTCAAATACCAGATTCCGGTGGAGATCAAATCCTCCTTCAGCTTCCAGCCGGGCACCCTATTAATCAATGAAAGGAATCAAGATATGGAAACCAGAAAGATAGAGGCAATAGCGCACAAGGAAAACCTGATCCGCTATACCTTGCATAAAGACACTGCCTTGCAGCAACTACTGCAGACTTGGGATTTTGAGATTTTCCGCTACAGTGTGGAAGGCGACAGGCTGGAGCTAATAGTGGAAGCCAAATATGAAAGCGAGATAGACTATCATTTGAGCACCGCATCCATCAGTCCCCTTGCCAAAGAGCCAAACCTGGGATACGTGATCCCCGTGGGGATTGGCATCAATCTGGATCCTGCCTTTTTGGCTGTCATCCTGGAGCTGTGCCAAGATATCCAACTGATCAAGGTGAGCCACAGCGAGCGCAGCATCGAGCTTCTCTTGCCCACACACAATGTACAGGAATGTCTGCAAAGGCTGCATCACAAATTTTTGGGAGAAAACAAATGAAATATATCGTAACCAGCGCCCTGCCCTATGCCAATGGCAGATTGCACGTGGGACACGTGGCAGGGGCTTATCTGCCTGCCGATATCTTTGTGCGTTGGCTGAGGCTGCACAAGGAAGACGTGATTTATATCTGTGGCACCGATGAACACGGTACACCCATCTCCATCTCTGCCGATGCCCAGGGAGTGACCCCGCAGGAGGTGGTGGAGCATTATCACAAGGATATCAAGGCGGCATTTGATGCCATCAATATCCAGTTCGACAATTTCTCCGGTACGGCACGGGCTCCCCATCACGAAATGGCACAGGAGTTTTTCCTCAATCTCTGGGAAACAGGGCATATCAAGGCACGCGATACACGTCAATTCTATTGCGAGCATGACAAGCGCTTTTTGCCAGACCGGTATGTGGAAGGCACCTGCCCCCGCTGTAAGGCGGAAGGAGCCAGGGGTGATCAATGCGACGTTTGTGGCCAGATATATGACACGGTGACGCTGATAGAGCCCAAGTGTAAGATCTGCGGCAACACTCCCATTATCAGGGATACCCGGCATTGGTTTTTGCAATTGGGAGATTTTACCCAAGAATTGCAGGACTGGATAGCACACAAGGATTATTGGAAGGAAAACGTGCGCAACTTTATGCTGAACCTCTTGGAGCAGGGCTTGGTGGAGCGCAGCATCACCCGCGACCTCTCCTGGGGCGTGCCCGTTCCCCTGCCAGAGGCGGAAGGCAAGGTGCTGTATGTGTGGTTTGATGCGCCCATTGGCTATGTCTCCTCCACCATTGAATGGGCAAAGAATAAGGGAGAGCCGGAACTTTGGAAAGAATACTGGCTGAATCCTGATACGCGCATGGTGCACTTTATCGGCAAAGATAATATCATCTTCCATGCCCTCATCTGGCCCGCCATGCTGATGGGGCAAAAAGAGAGCTATTGCCTGCCTCACGATGTACCTGCCAATGAATTCATGAACTTGGAGGGAGACAAGATTTCCACCAGTAAAAACTGGGCTATCTGGGTGAATGAATTTCTCCAAGACTTCCCTGCCGATTATCTGCGCTATTATCTGGCTGTGAATGCCCCGGAAAAGGGAGATAGCGACTTCTCCTTTGCAGATTTCCAGCTAAGAATAAATAGCGAACTGAATAACGTATTGGGCAACCTGGCAAATCGCGTGTTTGCCTTTGCCTCCAAGCATTTTGAGGGTGTGATCCCCGCTGTGGAATATGACGAGCATGCTTGCAGTGTGATCCAGGAAGCCTGGGACTTGATAAACCAGGCAAATGACGGCTATCGCGAGTATCAGGTGAAAAAGAACACCCGCATTATCATGGATGTGGCGCGTTTGGGCAATAGATACTTTGACGAGCGCAAGCCCTGGGCGGTGATCAAGGAAGATAAAGATCAGGTGGCGGTTACGCTGAGGGTGTGTGCCGACCTCTTGGCGATGATTTCCGTGGCGTTTTACCCCATCATACCCCAATCCATGAACAAGCTGAGGGCGATGATGGGCTTGGCAGAGGTGGAGACCTGGGATAATGCGCTTCAGGAAGCCACCTTTGCCTATCAATTGCAGGAGACTCAGCCGCTATTCCGCAAGGTTTCAGATGCCGAGGTGGAAGAGCAACTGGCAAAGCTGCATAGCGGTTCCCAAGAGCAGAGTGTGGAATATGAAGAGCCCAAACCCCTGATCAATTTTGATGACTTTGGTAAGATGGATATCCGCGTGGCAAAGATCCTGGAAGCAGCGCGGGTGCCCAAGACGGATAAGCTCTTGCATCTGAAGGTGGATATTGGCTTTGAAACCAGGGAACTGGTGGCGGGGATAGCCCAGAGCTATGAGCCGGAGAAGCTGATTGGACGCCATGTGGCAATGCTGATCAATCTGGAGCCACGCAAGATAAGAGGCGTGCTTTCCCAGGGTATGATCTTGGCGGCATCATTTGAGGATGAGCTGGCTGTGACGGGTCCGCTCTCTGATCTGCCACCGGGATCGGTGATTAGATAAGGCATTATGCGACGTTTGTTTGCCCTTGCCCTGTGTCTGTTCTGGCTTGTCCTGCTGCAAAGTGCAGAGATACGGGATGATGCGCTGTGGCTGGAGATATACTTGGCTGATGGCGCCCAGCTCAATCTGAACGCTGTGGATACCCAGTTGCCTGTATTTACCATCACAGAGCAAACCTCGCCCATCAGCAGGCAGGTGCAGGGTCACCTGAAAATCTCGTTTATGAACTGGGACAAGCTTCCCTTTTGGGGGCTTTTGAACCGCATTGAACCGCTCACCTCGGCAATGGATGACGGGGATTATGCCATGCGGCAAAGCTTTGTGTGGCAAGACGATGCTCTGGTATTGAAGCGGGAAAAGCTGGTCTTTGAGCCGCAATCCTTCCATTCCCAGACCTCTGCCCTGGATTATGCACAGCAAACGGGGGTTCCGGCACAGCAGGTGCATGCCATTCCCATGCTGAATGCCACGGTGAAAGTGGTTGCCGGAGATAAGGACTATTATTTTGAAACCCCGCTGCATATCCAAAGCCAACAGGAAATCAGGATTGGTGAGCAAAGGCTGAGCTTTGGGGGGGAATTCATAATCAAAGCCATGGGCGAAAAGCTATTGATCACGCATCTGATATCCTTGGAGGATTATATCGCCGGGGTGATTCAAAATGAGATCGGCAGCGGTGCACCCCTGGAAGCCCTGAAAGCGCAGGCGGTTACCGCGCGCACCCATGCCGTGAGCCAGCTTCTGTATAACAGACACCGCGGGGATGGATATGACCTCTGCAACAGCGTGCATTGTCAGGTGTATAAGGGGCGCTACCTTTCCAATGCCAACATTGTGAGAGCCGTGGAGGAAACGGCGAAAGAGGTGTTGATAACCGAGCATAGAATTGCCGATGCCACCTATCATAGCTCCTGTGGGGGCAAGACGGATTCCTCTGCCAATATCTGGAAGAGTACACCTCTGGAGCATCTGATGGGAGTCACCTGCCTGGATGAAGCGGAAAAGTATGATTTGAGTACGGAACAAGGGGTAAGAAGGTGGATTGACGTGGTGATAAACGATCCCCAGGCATCCAGTTGGGAGCGGGCAAACCTGGGCTGGAAGAGGGACGTGTCGCGCTCCCGTCTGGCTCAAAACCTGGGGCTGAAGAGTGTAAGTAAAATTGAGATACTAAAAAGAGGGCACTCCGGGCGGATCATCCTGATGCGCATTACGGGGAATAAGACGGTGACACTGGATTCGGAATATAGGATCAGACAGGCGTTTGGCGGCTTGCCCTCCTCGCTGTTTTATATAGCCAAATCCGGCAGCACCATCACGTTGAAGGGCAAGGGCGCCGGGCACGGAGTGGGGATGTGTCAGACAGGGACGCTGCGCTTGGCTCGGGAGGATTGGACTTACGATGCCATTTTGGAGAAATACTATCCGGGTACAACACTATATAAGGATTGGGTGAACCCATGAAAGATACACTGTGGCGGGGAACCGCATTTGATGATACATTCCGCATCTTTGCCGTGGATGCCACCCAGACGGCGCAAAAGGCAAGAGACCTGCACGACCTCTCCCCTATCAGCACCATCCTGATGGGAAAGATGATAAGTGCGGCGGCGATCTTGAGCTTGGACCTCAAAAACGAGCAAAGCGATGTGTCCCTCAGAATAGATGCCGAGGGGCCGCTGAATGGGGGCCTGGTAATCTGTGATATGCATGGTGATATCCGTGGCTATATGCGCCGGCCTCAATTTGAGACCCAGGCGGCGGCTGATAACTTTTATCCGGGCAGGCAGCTGGGCGAAGGCACTTTCACGGTCATAAAAAGCCAGCCTGAATCGCAGCCTTGGATGGGCTCCACCAAGCTGGTGACGGGAGAGATTGCGGAGGATTTGGCACATTTTTATATGCAATCGGAACAGGTGCCTTCCGCCGTGGCATTGGGGATTTTGGTGGACCAGAATGCAAAGGTGAGGGCTTGCGCTGGATTTATGATACAACAGCTGCCCTTTGCCGAGCCTGCCAAAGCTGAGCAGCTGATTGCCAATCTGAGCGCCACGCCCAATCTTTCCGATCTGATGGATATGGGCATGAGCCTGCAAGAGGTATTTGAGCGCTTTGTCTTTAAGGGGATTGATTATAACCTGACGCCTGCGCGCAATATCAGCTACCGATGCAACTGTTCCAAAGAACGCTTTGCCAGGTCGCTGCTCACACTGGGACTAAAGGAACTGCAGGAGATGACGGATGGCATCACCCCCGTGTGCCTCTATTGCAATAGCAAATACGAATTTACCCCTGAGGATATCAAGGGGCTGATAGAGAGCATGGAAACTGCACCATGAGAAGGTTACTGCTGCTCTTTGCCTTGATACTGATACTGGGGGTATTGGGGGCAAATCCGCAGGCTGAGCTTGCCTGTTTTAAGGTGCGTCCACGCTCCCCTGCTAAAAAGCATACGCAACTGGAAGCCGCTGCCCACCAGTATCTGGAACTCCTCATCAAAGGAGGAACTGATAAGCAGATGGAGGAAGCCTGGGCAGAACTGACGCAGATTCATAAGCAATTAAATATCACAGATCCGCTGGAAGACTGGTATCGCACACTGGCTGGCTATGATGGCATTGTGTTTAAGGATGTGACAGCAGAGCTGGGGCTTGCCGACCTGCAGCATTTCCGGATAGCCATTGCCGATTATGACAATGATGGCTGGCTGGACTTGCTCTTTGATGGCTGCCATCTCTACCGCAATGAAGAGGGGCTGCGCTTTGCTGATGTGACAGATAGTGTGGGACTCACAGAGCATCATGCCAGTTGTGGAGTGTGGGCAGACTTTAATCAAGATGGTTATTTGGATTTTGTCAGCACCTCATACGACGGGGATGGCAGGGGTGATTCCCTGATGAAGAACCACCAAAATCAACGCTTTTATAGGGTGAACGAGAGAGCAGGTGATATTGCGGATGACATCCCCTCGCTGTCTGCAGCCTGGATTGATATCGATGGCAAGGGCTTTCCCTCTTTGTATGTGGAAAAATCTACAGAGCAGGGGGGCTACTATAATAGGTTTTGGCACAATACCGCCGGTTACTTTAAGGAAGGCGATCCAGAACTGAGCGCGAAGGCTGCTGAGATCATCATCCAGCAGCACTTTGCAAATACCGACAATTGGGATGAACTCAAAGGGTCTGGCTTGTATTTTGCCCCATTGTGGGCAGATTTTGACAATGACGGCCTCATGGACTTGTTTGTCAATTCGCTGTATGAGACCGAACGCCGCTATCTGTATCGTAACAATGGAGATGGCAGCTTCACCGATGTATCTTTCCTGAGCGGTGTGTGGAGGTATGACAGCTGGGGGTATGCCTGTGGAGACCTCAACCGGGATGGACTGTTGGACTTAGTGGTGGGCAGTGGTAACGGCACCCGGGTACTATACAACGTCACCAACTCCCCTAATAAATCCTTGTTTGTAAAGCCTGTGTGGCAGGATGGGGAGATTGTGTTTTTAGACGATCCTGCCCTGTATCCTCAGCGCCCCAATAGCCCCGCCTATGGAACCAAAGTTGCCGTAACCCTCACCATGCCAGACGGCAGCCAAAACACCCTGATGCGCGAGCTTAATTCCACCTTTGGCAGCTACTCCCAAAACGCCCCGGAGCTGCACTTCGGTTTGGGACAGGCAAGCACCTGGAACGTAGAAAGAGCATACAATGAAGAAGATTAGAACCAATATCATCAACTCCGTGACGCCGGATAGGGTGCACTATCTGAGCAACCACATCCTGAGCTGGGAAGATGGAGTAATCCACGAAATCAGACCCTATCAGCCAGCCTTGGACGGGGATGCCATAGATGCCAGTGACAGCGTGATGCTGCCCGGATTTATAGATTTGCATGTGCACCTATCTCAACATCATGCCCGCGGCTTGTATGAAGCGGAGCTACTGCCCTGGCTGCAAAGGCATATCTTCCCTGCTGAGGCACTGTCTGCAGATGCAGATTATGCCTCAAAGATTGCACAAGAGTTCTTCAAAGCCCTCTTTGCCTCTGGCACCAGCACGGCGGTGATCTATACGGCACCATTTGTGCAGAGCTGTGAGACTGCCTTTGAGGAAGCCGTCCGCGTGTGAGCCAGAGGTTTGATTGGCATGACCCTGATGGACACGAATTCCCCGCCCCAACTGCAGCAATCCACTGAGGCTGCTTTTACGGGCAGCGTTAGCCTGTATGAGAAATACCATGCTGCCAATCCACTCTTGGATTATATCTTTTCCCCCCGCTTTGCCATCTCCTGCAGTGAAGAGCTGATGCGGCTAATAGGCAGATTTGCCCAAAAGCACGATGCCTACATCCAAAGCCATCTTTCTGAGAATAAGGACGAGATAGCCTGGGTGCAGCAGATATTTGGCAAGAAGAGCTATACCGAGGTTTATGATGAGTGCGGCATCTTGGGTGACAAGACTATCATGGCTCATGCCATTCACCTCTCCC
>JAAYJN010000145.1 GCA_012522935.1 Candidatus Cloacimonadota bacterium
AAACACTGGATGAATAACGGCGTGATGATGCACAACCCTGCAAGCATCTATATCGAAGACGATGTGAAGCTGGAACCGGATGTGGAGATTTGGAACCACTGTATCATCAAAGGAGATACCCACATCGGAGAGGGAAGCTATATCGGTCCTTATTCTATCATCGTGAGCAGTAAAATTGGTAAAGATTGCTCGCTTCTGGGATACAACCTTGTTTATTTTTCTGAGATGACGGAAGACAGCGTTCTGAATTTTAGAGAAGGATTACCTAAAAAGCCCAATGATAATTCTATAGATCTCGGTGACTTCCCAGAAGATCTGTTGAAAATGTTTATGGAATCAGGTGATTTCTTTGACGAGGATGAGGATGACGATGATTGAGCGCTATCTCTATTCCCCCTGGCGCATGGATTATATCATGGGAGACACTCCTGATGATTGTGTGTTGTGCCGCTTCAAAAATGAAGGAAAAGACAGGGAAAACCTCATCGTCCACCGAGGGAAGCACGTGTATGTGGTGATCAACCTTTATCCATACAACAATGGCCACCTGATGGTGGTGCCCTATGCCCACGAGAGCAACCTGAGCGACCTGGATGATGCCACCCTCTTGGAATTGATGCAGCTTACCCAGGTGTGTGAGCAAATCTTCAAACAGCAGTACGACGTGGAGGGCATCAATATCGGCATCAACCTTGGCAAAGCAGCGGGCGCGGGCATAGCCAGCCACCTGCATCTGCATGCGGTTCCCCGCTGGATTGGGGATGATAACTTTATGTGTGTGATCGGCGGCAGGCGGGTGATCCCGGAGGCATTTGAAGATGCCTGGCAACGCTTGCATACTGCCTTTGCCAATTACTTTGCAGACAAGGAATAAGGCTTTGAGTTTGACAGATAAGCCCACTTCAAAAACACTGCACTCAAAGAGTCGCTGGTGGTTCATTGGCGTAATCACGGTGCTGATCTTGGCTGTGGTTTTCATATTGTTGCGGGATTATCTGAGCGAGGAAGACTTCAAGCCCAGCGGGGAAGAACAAATGCCCGCCATCAAGGTAATTGTATCCAATGGATGCGGTTATGAAGACTTGGCAAGCACTTACGCCCAATACATTGGCACCAAGAATATCGAGGTGATAAAGCTGAGCGATACACCCAAACCGATATATGACAAAAGCATCATAGTGGCTCGCACCCCAGATGAGGAAGACCTCAAACGCCTGCAGGCGATGACCGGCATCCAACGTCACACGATGGCGCTGATGGACGATCCGGAGGCACCTTTCACCATCATCTTGGGGCGTGACTATCAAGAATTTATAAAAAAGAAATAAAGGAGGCTCTTTTGGCAGACACAGCCAAACTGGAAGCCATCATTGGATGGTTAAACGAAAAGAACGCCGGTAATATAGACGTCTATGACGTGAAAAACAACAGTGGATACACGGATATCATCGTGGTTTGCGAGGGTTCCGTGGATCAGCACAACAAGGCCATTGCCAACCACCTTTTGGATATGGCAAAAGAGCACAGGCTGCACGTGATAGGCAAAGAAGGCATAGACTTTGGACATTGGATATTGATCGACCTGGCAGACGTGGTGGTGCATATCTTCCTGCCCCACACCCGCCAATATTATGATATAGATGAAATCTTTAAAAAAGTAGCAGATACAAAAGAGCAAAAAGAATCATGATAAAAGAGATAATACGCCAAAACATAGCCGAGACCCTGCAGACACTGGAGCTTTCCCAAGACAGGGAATACACCGTGGAAGTGCCCAACAACCCCGATTTTGGAGATTTCTCCACCAACGCCGCCATGGTGCTTGCCAAAGAAAACAAGATGGCTCCCAAGGCATTGGCTGAAGCCCTCATCAAAGGCCTCAAAAAGAATAAGTTCTATAAGAAACTGGAGATTGCCGGTCCCGGCTTTATCAACTTCCACCTCTCCCCCTCTCTGTTTCAGAATATGCTGTGGTACATACACGAACAAGGAGCCCAATACGCAGCCAGTGACATGGGCAAGGGCGAAAAGATCCTCCTGGAATTTGTGAGCGCAAACCCCACTGGTCCCCTGAATATCGTAAGCGCCCGCGCCGCCGCCTTTGGAGACACGCTGTACCGCGTGATGAAGTATGTGGGCTTTGATCCCGCCCGCGAGTTTTATATCAACGATGCCGGCAATCAGGTGGATATCTTGGCGGAATCCCTGGAACTGCGCCTGCGCGAGCTGCATGGTGAGAGGATTGGGGAGTTTCCCTTTGAAGCCTATCATGGCGAATACGTAAAGCATCTTGCCCAGCGCCTGAACGCCCTGGAAGGCGTGAAGGTATTTATGATGACGGAAAAAGACCGCATGGACCATCTGAAGGAATTTGCCCTCTCCGAGCTTTTGGAGATGCAGCGCCTCAGCCTGGAAAAGTTTGACGTGGTCTTTGATGGCTGGGTATCAGAAAAGACCCTGCGTGCCGAAGGCGTGGTGGAAGAGGTGCTCAGCTATCTCACAGAGGCAAATTGCACCTATGAAAAGGAAGACGCCATCTGGTTTCGCAGCACAGATTATGGAGACGACAAAGACCGCGTCTTGATGAAGAGCGATGGCTCCATCACCTATTTTGTGCCCGATCTTGCCTATCACCTCACCAAGATCCAGCGTGGCTACACCTCCCTCATCGATATCTTTGGGCCGGATCATCATGGCTACGTTCCCAGGTTGAAAGCCGCCTTCAAAGCCCTCAAATATGACGATGAAATGTTAGAAATCATCTACCTGCAACAGGTGAATCTCTTTGAAAGCGGAGAGCGCGTGAAGATGAGCAAGCGCGCCGGCAAGATCGTGACGATGGACGACCTTGTAAACGAAGTGGGCAAAGACGCCGCCCGCTATTTCTTCCTGGCTCGCAAAGCCAGCGCACACCTCAATTTTGATCTGGAACTGGCACTGCAGCAAAACAACGAAAACCCCGTTTACTACTGCCAGTATGCCCATGCCCGCATCTGCAGCATCGTAAAAAAGGCAAAGAAAGACCGCATCCTGCCCAAGACTTACAAGAAAGAGCTGATTCAAAAGCTGAACAAGCCCGAAGAGCTGGCTCTAATCCGCAAGATGACAGACCTCCCCGGACTCCTGGAGATGGTGGCGCTCCATCGCGAGCCACACCGTCTTGCCACCTATGCGGAAGAGCTGTGCAGCCTTTTCCACCGTTATTACAACAAATTCCAGGTGGTAAATCCCCGTAGCAAAGACCTCTCCAAAGCGCGCCTCCTCTTGATAGACACCGTGCGGATGAGCCTGGCTTTGGTGCTGGATTTGATGGGTATCAGCGCACCGGAAAAGATGTGAGGCACAAAGATACACCGTGCTCACTTTTAGAGGCATCCGAAAAGGCGATATCG
Source organism: Candidatus Cloacimonadota bacterium (assembly GCA_012522935.1). GTDB lineage: Bacteria > Cloacimonadota > Cloacimonadia > Cloacimonadales > Cloacimonadaceae > UBA3900. Next base: position 3,393 of record JAAYJN010000145.1, read on the forward strand.
AGCGCATCGTGGAGCTGGAAGCCCTGTGCTTTGAAGACCCCTGGCCTGCCGAAGCATTCGAGATACCGGATTATCAATTCTCCTATGTGGCGCTGGAAGACGACCTCATCATCGGCTATATCATCAATATCGTGGCGCTGGATGAAGCCAGCATCGCCAGCATCGGCATCCATCCGGATTTCCAACGCCGCGGCTATGCCAGCCGGCTGTTGCGCCATACCCTGAGGATGTTTAAAGAAGTGGTCATCAGCAAGGTTTTTTTGGATGTGCGCCCCTCAAACCGCGCCGCCAGAAATCTATACCTCAAACACGGCTTCCGCTATCTGGGAGTGCGTAAAGGGTATTATCAATCACCACCGGAAGACGCTCTGGTGATGGCAAAGATAGAAGGTAACAATGAAATACTATGACTTTTTGGTGTTGGGCTCCGGCATTGCCGGCCTGGTATTTGCCCTGGAAGCTTCCAAGAAGGGACGCGTGGCAATCGTCACCAAAAAAAGTCTTTACGATTGCAACACCGAATACGCCCAGGGTGGCATTGCCGCCGTTTTGGACGCCACGGATTCCTTTGCCCGCCACTGTGCTGATACCTACGAAGCCGGTGCCGAACTGGGCAAAAAGGAAGTGATCTGCAAGATTATCCAAGAGGGACCCCGCCTTATGCAATACCTCATCGATCAGGGAACGGATTTTACCCGTCGCGATCCCAATTATGACAAACGGCTGGAAAACCTCTCCCTCACCCGCGAAGGCGGACACAGCCATCGCCGGGTGGCTTATGCAGCGGATTCCACCGGACACCAGATCATGCAGGCGCTCACGGCACGCTGCAGGGAAAACCCCCAGATAGATATCTATGAAAACCACCTCGCCATAGACCTCGTTACCCAACACCATGTGGTGCAGGATGAAGGCTTTGTGCCGGGCATATCCTGCTGGGGCGCATACGCTTTGGACCTTGATAAAAACGAGGTGATCCTCTTTAGAGCCCGCAAAACCATGCTGGCAACCGGAGGCGCCGCCCAGATATATGCACACAACACAAACCCCGATGTAGCCACGGGAGACGGCATGGCAATGGCACGCCTTGCCGGAGCACGCCTGGCGAATATGGAGTTTGTCCAGTTTCATCCCACAGCCTTCTGGACCCCTTCCGGCGATACCTTCCTCATCACGGAAGCCCTGCGCGGAGAAGGCGCCATCCTGAGGCTGAGCGATGGCACAGCCTTTATGGAAAGTTATCACCCCATGGGCAACCTCGCCCCGCGTGATATCGTTTCCCGCGCCATCGATACAGAACTGAAACGCCGTGGCGAAAAGTTTTGCTATCTGGATGCCACCGCCATCCCGGCTGATAAGCTGAGGACACACTTTCCCTATATAGAAAACCGCCTCCTCGAATACGGCATAGATTTTACCAAAGACCCCATCCCCGTGGCTCCTGCCGCCCACTATTTTTGCGGAGGGATACTCTCCACGATTGATGGGCTCACCGATATCCACAATCTCTTTGCCGCCGGAGAAGTGGCTTGCAGCGGCTTGCACGGTGCCAACCGCCTGGCATCAAACTCCCTCTTGGAAGCCCTCGTAATAGCCTGGCGCGCTGCCAACCACCCCTCTTTGGATGAAGAAATAGAATTTCCCTTGATTCCCGAATGGAAGAGGATGAAGGAATTCAACGAAAACGAATGGGTGGTGATCTCCCACAACCGCGAGATCATCGGCACCATCATGCACGGCTATGTGGGCATCCGCCGTTCCCGACGCCTCCTCAAATATGCCCTTTCTCGCATCGAGAATATCTACAACGAAATCAACAACTTTTACCAACACAACGCCGTCAGAGGCGAAGTGGTGGAAACCCGCAATATGGCAATCATCGCCATTGCCGTGATTCGCAGCGCCCTCTCCCGCCGGGAAAGCCGAGGCGCACACTTTTTGATAGACAACCCTCAGCGTGATGATATCCACTACCAGACGGATACCGTTATTTGATGCCCCATGAAACCACTATTCATCACATTTGAAGGCATAGAGGGCAGCGGTAAAAGCACCCAGATCAAGCTGCTGGAAGCCGCTCTCACCCGCGAGGGCCATGCCTGCCTCAGCACCCGTGAGCCGGGCGGACCGCCCATCAGCGAAGATATCCGCCGCATCCTCTTGAATAACGAGTATATCCAGATGCAGCCGGAAACCGAGCTCCTCTTGTATATGGCAAGCCGCGCCCAACACACCGCCCAGTGGATCATCCCCGCCTTGGAAGAGGGCAAGATAGTGCTTTGTGACCGCTACAACGATTCCACCATTGCCTACCAGGGTGCCGCCCGCAATTTGGATCAAGATTTCATCTCCCGTTTGGCGGCATTTGCCACCCGCTCTTTGGAGCCGGATCTCACCTTTTTATTGGATCTGAGCGTGGAACAGGGCAGGTCACGCATCCAAAACCGCCAGTTGGACCGCATGGAAAAAGAAGCCATTGCCTTCCACCATAAAGTGCGCGATCAGTATTTAATCCTTGCCCAAAGCCAGTCGCACCGATATATTGTCATTGATGGCAGTATGGATGAAAGCATTATCCATCAGCACATCCTCAAGCATTTTCACACACGATTTTTAGGAGAATAAATTGAAGCAAGCTCGCCAAAAAGCAACTCTCATCACCATCGCCTGCGTATGGCTGCTCACAGGGGCCATGCTCTTTGTGGCAACCTCTGCCTTTGCTCAAAACGAAAGCAGAGGCTCCGATATCTACACCCAACTTTCCCTTTTCACAGAAGTATTGCAGAAGGTAAAGCAATATTATGTGACAGATTTGGATGATGAAGCCCTCATCAAGGCGGCAATCATCGGCATGTTGGGCGATACAGACCCCCATACCACATACTTTACCAAAGAGGAATTCACAGATTTCACCACCTCCACCCGCGGCGCCTTTGGCGGCCTGGGCATACAGATTGATAAAATTGGGGATTATGTGACCGTGGTCTCCCCCATCGAGGGCACCCCCGCCTTCCGCATGGGCATCAGCGCCGGCGATAAAATCGTGAAAGTGGATGACAGAAGCATAGTGGGGCTCAGCACCGATGAAGCCATCAAATATATGCGCGGAGACGTGGGCACCAGGGTCACCATCACCATCCAGCGCCCCGGCGTTCCAGAACCCATGGAATTTGTGATCTTCCGCGAGATCATCAAAATCAAAAGCGTACCTTACTTTTTCAAGCTGGATAACGGCGTGGGCTATATCCGCATGACCCAATTCAATGAAAATACCACCCAGGAACTCAGGGACGCCCTGGGCAATCTGGAAGCGGAGAATATCAGAGGTTTGATACTGGATTTGCGTTCCAACCCCGGTGGACTTTTGGACCAAGCCGTTGATACGGTGAATGAATTCATCGGCAAAGACAAGCTGGTGGTGGAAACCAAGGGACGCATCCCCAGTTCCAACCGTCAACACCACACCAGATTTGCCACCAAAGCCCGGAATTACCCCATCATTGTGCTGGTGAACGAGGCTTCTGCCAGCGCTTCGGAAATCTTTGCCGGCTCCCTCCAAGATTGGGATAAAGGCCTGGTGATGGGCAAAACCACCTTTGGCAAAGGCAGCGTACAACAGCTCTTGCCCCTGATGAATGGCAACGGCATCAAGGTAACCACTTCCTACTACTATATCAAGAGCGGACGCTGTATCCACAAGATGCTGAATGACAAGCTATTGCGTGGCAAGGAAGTGAGCGAAAGCGAAAAGAAAGAGGACGAGGAAAAGAGTCACGAACAGCTTTACTATACCGTCAACAGGCGCGTGGTATATGGCGGAGGCGGCATCACTCCCGATATCGAGGCAGAAAGCGATCTGCTCACCAGTTTTGGAGTGGAATTGCGCCGCAACAATGCCTTCTTCAATTTTGCCGTGGATTATCAGCTGGAGCACGAACACATTGTTCCCAAAGACTTTCAGGTGGATGATGCCCTCTTCAGCAGCTTCCTCACCTTTGTGCGTAAACAAAATATCAGCTATACCGCCGCTGATCTGGATAGCACCGCCTCATTTATCCGCAGCAGCCTCAAAAGCGAGATCATCCGCAGCAGCCAGGGCGATAACGAAGCTTACCGCGCCACCATCGATCAGGATAAACAGCTGCAGGCTGCCATCGCGCTCTTTGATCGCTTCGATACGATGAGCCAGATGTTTGACTATGCCGCTTCCCAGAAAAAGCGTTAATTAGAGATCAAAGCCACCAAAGCGGCTTCATAAATAGAGGCAGGCTATTCAAGGTTATTTGAGTAGCCTGCTTTTTTATTGGCACTCAAAAAATCACTCCTTGCCCTTTAGCCACCTTTGTCTCTCCTTTGCTTAGACAAGGGTGAGACAAGGGTGAGACAAGGGTGGTTAACAGGGAAGGACAAGGCGGCAAGTGGTAAGTATCTGCATTCCCATGCTTTAGCCGGGCGCCATGCCGACTTCAGTCGGTTTTTTAATAATAACAACATTTTCCATATTTATTATATTTTGCAGTCAACATAGTGGGTATACATCAAATATAAATACCCGCAATATGTGTAAATCCCTTGCATCATAACCGCTTCATGAATATACTATCTATCTAAATTGCTTGTTCTAAATAAGGAGGAACAAATGAGAAAGCTTCAATTGATACCATTGATATTGATGGTCTTGGCACTCCCTGCCCTCATGGCAGCCCAAGAATTGACTATATATGAGACATCCCTTTATTCCATCAGTTATCCTTCCGCTTGGGATGATACTGCAAATGTGGCGGATACGGGCGATTTTTTTTCATTAACCAATCCTTCCCTGGGGATAATCCCGCTATCCGTGATGGTGGGTATTGATGACCTGAACGAGGATGATCAGAAGCTCAGCTTGAAAGCTTTTGCAGAGCGGGCTACCGATGCAAACAATGCAGAATTCGTGAATGCCGGCATGAGTGATATGATAGAGGTGGTGGCATCCTCCAGCGTGAGCATCAATGGCTTGGATGCTTACCGTATCAAAATAAGTGTGGACGCAGGGGATTTGGTAATGAGTATGGACAATTATTACATACGACATCAGGATCAGATGTTTACCATAGCCTTCATGGGTGATGATCTCAGTCTGGAAGAAAACAAAGAAGTTTTAACTGCCATCAAAGACAGTTTCAGGTTTAAATAAGATAAGTTAGCACAGTTTTTTTGTAAGCCCGTTGCTTGCCAGTTTTCACTATTTCCTGCCAAGCCATGGCTGGGGCGTGTGGAGATTGGAAACTCCTTGACACATTTCCCCGCTCCGGATTTGCTGGGCGGAACTAAATGATTGTTCAAAAACATGGAGGAACAAATGAGAAAGCTTATCTTGGTGCCATTATTTTTAATGGTCTTGGCACTCCCCACACTTGTGGCGGCTCAGGAATGGGCAAGCCATGAAACTGACATTTATACCATCAGCTATCCTTCCGCTTGGGAAGATATGACAGAAGCCGCAGAAATGGCTGGCATGGAAGAACAGGGTGATGTGTTTTTGGTCACCGATCCCTCTGGCGGGATGATTCCCCTCACCGTGATGGTGGCTGTGAAAGCACTGAGTGATGAAGAGATGGAACTCAGCTTGGAAGACTTGGCAGATCAGGTGGTGAATGTAAATAATGCAGAGCTGATTGAAGCCGGTTTTGAAGATATGATAGATATCGCGGAATCTGCCAGCGTGAGCCTGAATGGCAATGATGCCCATCACCTCTTGGTAAATGTATCCATGATGGGGCTGGTGATCAGCACAGACAGCTATATTATGCGCCATAAAGATCAGTTTGTCACCTTTGCCATTATGGGAGAGGAATCCACCTTGGCAGAAGCCAAAGAAGATTTGGACGCCATTATCAAGAGTTTTAGGTTAAACTAATATGCGTCGGCTGAGATCTGGAGCTCTTTTATTAGTCGTACTTGGTTTGTTTGGCATGTCTTTGCCGGCTTTGGATCTCAGCTTGCCAACTGATTATTTCAAGGCATATCTGGCTACCCGTGCAGATTTGGAGGGTGGGCAGAGTGTGTTTTATTACAGTGGCAAGGTCTATGGCTTTGTGCCGGGCGAAAGGAGAACCGAACTGTTTGATATAGAAGGCTTTACCATAGTTCGTCTGGAAGAAACAGAGGAGGGGTATAGGCTGTTAGGCAAAGAAGCCGCTTTTTTGAAGAATCCGCTCACCGGCGAGATACTTTCCCGCTGGCGCAATCCATATCTCAACAATAGGGAACTGCCCGTGATTCATATCTGGAATAACCCTGTGAATCAGAGCCTGTTCTATTCTGAGGAGGAGCTGCGTTTTATCAGAAGGCTTTTACCCAGTCAGATACTGAACGATGAACTGGTGTTTTATCAGGATATCTTCCCCTTTTACGATTCACCTCTGCCCCGCAGTGAGTATGGTCACTTTTCACAAAGCGATACCTTCCAGGCGGCAGAGTTTTATCAGTATTCAGTAAGGATGGAATGCCTGGAAGCATCGGATATTAACAACCTGCCCAGCCGTTACAGCTTTACCAAAGTGACGCCTTGGCTACCCTTTATGAGCATGGCAGACCGTCCTGGCAGCCTGATGTGGGTGTGCCGTGGTTATAAGCTGAAGGGAGGCTTTGAGGAATTGCCGGAGGCGGTGCGTGAATTTGTGATGCAGCATGATCCCTCCTTTGCCTTTGCTCCAATGGAATACAGCAAGCCCAATACCACCAGTTGGTCTTTTTTCAAAAAGCTTCAGGAAGCCAAGCCCAAACCTGAAGATAACCTTGATTTTTAACACCTTTAAGCTCTTATAAAAAGAAGTAATATTATGCAAAGATCTTTGTTGATCCCCCTCCTGTTGCTCACCATGGGATTGCTGAATGCCCAAGCCTTCAGCCCCTGGCAAAACTTCCGTCACAGCTCTGTGAATAGCAGTTCCCAAGTGCATTTGCGTTGGGACAATGTGGATGAATTGGTTCCACAACCTGAATTTTGGTATCGTTTGGGGGCAAGCGGCTGGCAACAAGGCGTAAGCACCGCCTTATCTGGCAGTACTTATGAGGCAATATCCAGCTATTCGTGGGGGCAAAAGCTGCGTTATCGCCTGCGGACGGAGCTTAGCTATGAGGGTGTGCAAATGGCATTTATGCATGCGGCGTGGATGGATGATAATAGCTTCCCGCCAGATGTCAACAAGTTGGCTTTCATAGGCCACGATCCGGCAGGGGATTCTCTGATGATAGATGAACCGATGCTGGATTTGGGTGATACTTGGATGGGCACCAGCAACGAGCGCATCCATAGCGTAATGGCAAATCAGAGTGGCAGCTTTCCCACGATGAATAGCCTTACCTCATTCAATCTCTATCTCACTGCCATTGCCAATCCCGAAGCTTTGGCAGATAGCGTGGTATATGCAATGGTCTATTGTGCCAATATCCCTTCCGTGGTATCTCCCGGGCTATACAAATTGGGCATTGATGAATCCTTTACGCCCACCTTTGCCCGCATTGGCAATATCCAATCCAACGTTAGCGGCGGCAAGCTTTTTATGAGCTGTAATATGGATGACCTCATCGGTGATGACAGTTTTGGGGCTTGGCCTAATTTCTCCAATGCACTGGCGTTTTCTTCTTTTACCATGAGGCTGAATCTGGATTTGAGCACTATGACGCCAGAGGTCTTGATTGGGGATTACAGCTTTCCGGGGATGATATTCTTTGATGATCTCAGCTATCAGGCAGCGGGCAATACACCACCTGTGGTTTCGGATATTCAGTATCTGGAATTGGGGCAGATGAGCTGGCGTTATCAGGATACGGATGGGGATTTCCCTCTTATCTGCAGGCTGGAGATTGACGATGGTGAAGCATTGGAGATGCAGGCAGATGGCTATGATTATCAGGCAGGCGTTACCTATAGCACCCAAATCCCTGTCCATGCCACAGGAGCCACCCTGTATGTGAGCGATAATGGCATCGATATTCAAGAACATGTGGTCTTCATCACTGACAATCAAGACTATCTGGCAGCACCAAGGCTGGAATGCATCCTGCCCAATCCCATCCGCATGGCGCAGACACCGGCGGTGTATTTCAAAGGCTTGCAACGCCTTCCCTTGCAGGTGGATATCTATAACCTGCGCGGGCAAAGGATTTACAGCAGGCAGTTTGATAATCTCTACAGTGAAGAGCAGCAACTAATGTTAGCGGGTTTTAATGCGGCATCGGGGTTGTATCTATTCCGGGCTGTTAATGGTAACAATACGATTTTACACAAGTTTAGCATCATCAGATAATAAAGGAGCCCAATACAATATAGATGTTTATAGACTATGCAAAGATAAGAGTAAAAGCCGGTAATGGCGGTGATGGTGTGGTTAGCTTTCGGCGCGAGAAATTTATCCCCAAGGGCGGACCTGATGGCGGAGATGGCGGGCGCGGCGGAGACGTGATAGCCATCTGTGACGTGAATGTAAATACACTGCTTGATTATAGATACACAAAGCTGCATGCAGCTGAAAATGGCAAGCCGGGAGCCGGCAAACGCAAGACCGGAGGCAGCGGCTCTCATATCACTCTCAGGATGCCCCCCGGCACGGAAGTATTTCTCATTGAAGAAGATGGCACCAGAACCAAGCTGGGGGAAATCACCGAACACGATGAAGCCCTGATCCTTGCCAAAGGCGGCAATGGAGGCAAGGGCAACATCAATTTTGCCAATTCCATCAATCAGGCACCCCGGCACGCCACCTTGGGGAAAAAGACCAGGGAACTGCAATTGGAGCTGGTATTGAAACTGATGGCGGATGTGGGTTTGGTGGGGTTTCCCAATGCAGGCAAATCCACTTTATTGAGCGTGCTCTCCGCTGCCCGCCCCAAAATAGCAGATTATGAATTCACCACTCTGGAACCGATGTTGGGCGTGGTGAAAGCCGGAGATTACAAGTCCTTTGTGATGGCGGATATCCCCGGCATTATTGAAGGTGCACACATGGGCAAGGGCTTGGGACATCAATTCCTGCAACATATCCAGCGCACCTCCGTGTTGCTCTTTCTGATTGATATCAATTCGCCTGATGCCATTGCCGCATATCAAACCCTGAGAGCAGAATTGTATCTATACGACAAGTATATGGAAAAGAAGAACTTCCTGGTGGCGATAAGCAAGACGGACACCCTGTCTGAAGAAGATCGTCAGCAGAAAATAGATGAGCTCTCCCAGCTCTTTAAAGAGCAATTCAATATCTCCATTTTGCCCATCTCCTCCGTGAGCCAACACAATCTGGACAAACTCAAACGCATGATTTATGACACTTTGGAGCATTCATGATTGATTCCTTGAAACTAAAGGCATGGCTGTGCCTGAAGTATGCACCGGGATTGCGCGGACGGGAAATCTATCATCTGTTGGATAAATGGCCTGAACCGCAGGACTTTGTGGGCAACCGGGATCACCCCATCTATCTGGAACAAGATTTGAAGCCTGAGACCAGAAACCACCTGCTCTCCACAATCTTGCCCGCCAACTATCCCCAAATATGCAAGCTGATCGAGCTGCATAAAATCAAGATGCTGTGCTTTACCGATGTGGATTATCCCCTGCCCCTGCGGGAGATATATAGCCCACCCCTCATTTTGTATTATCGGGGCGATTTGCTGACAGCATTACAAAACAAATGCCTGGCAGTGGTGGGAACCCGCAAGCCAACCCCCTATGGGAGAGAGCTGTGCCACAAAACCATCAGCCCCGCATGCAGGCAAAAGGTAACCATCATCAGTGGTCTGGCTATTGGCATCGATACCGTTTCCCACCTGGCTGCCCTGGAAAACAAGAGCCTCACCGTGGCGGTATTGGCATCCGGCGTGGATACCATCTACCCTCCACAAAACCGGGAGCTGGCGCTGAAGGTGGTGGAAAACGGCGCGCTGGTGAGCGAATATGAGCCGGGAACCAAGCTGGAGCGTTGGAACTTTCCCGCCCGCAACCGGATAGTATCTGCCTTGGCTCAGGCAGTGTTTGTGGTGGAAGGGGGGATGAGCAGCGGGGCAATGCTTACAGCCAAATATGCAATTGAACAAGACAGGGAATTGATGGCTTTGCCCGGTCAGGTGAATCATACCAATGCCCAGGGACCAAATTACCTCATCAAATATGGTGCCCGCCTGATTTCCTGCCCGGAAGATGTGTTGGAAGCATTGGGGCTGGAAATGGAAGAGGATGAGCAATTGCAAATCCTGCCGGAAATCTCGGAAGACGAGCAAAAGGTGTTGGATATCTTCCAAACTGAACAAAGAGAGCTTTTCTTTGACGAGCTTCTGCTGATTACCAGCTACAAATTTGGCAAGCTCTCCATCATTCTTCTCAATCTGGAGCTGAAAGGCTATCTTGCCAAGGCTTCGGGCAATAGCTTTGTTCTGCGTTAAAAATCAAATGAAAAACATAAACTTGGAGTATGCATGAAATACCGCATTCTGTTGATATCACTCGTTTTACTGGTGTACAACCTGACTGCCAGCCTGCCCGCCAGCTTTACAGCCAAGGGCAATCCTGAACTGTATAAAGAGCTGAAAACCAAGGCGGAAAAGAATATTGACCTATTGGATAAGAGCACCCGCAAAGAATACAACAAGCTGCTGAGGGCACATGACGATATATTGATGAGCTATCTGATAGCCTATGAAGAGGATGCCATCCTGCAAATCTCCCAGCCCACAGATGTCTTGAGCAATTACCAGCAAATACGGGAGCTGTTGGAAAACAGGGAGTTTGTTTATAGCCCAGAGTTTTTCCTCTCCTATATAGCCCAGCAGACGGTTACAGACGAGCGGATTCAGGCTTATCGCAAGGCTATGTTGGCAGATGGTTTGGGCGATATCATGCGGGAGAATACAGACGAGATGGAGTTGTATCGGGAAGTGTGCAAATGGTGTCTGGAACGCTTGGTATTCCTGCCCACCAGCGGCAGGGATCAAAGCCCGCTTGATATCAGTCAAAAGTCATTTTTGGGGCGCTGTGAAGAGATGCAAATCCTCTTTGTGGCAGCGGCCAGAACGGTGGGATTGCCTGCACGCCCTGCCTCCGCACCTTGGTGGGCACATATAGACAATAATCACGCCTGGGCAGAGGTATGGCTGGAAGATGCCTGGCATTATACCGGTGATATGGATGCCGCTTATTATCCTGATCAAACCTGGTTTAGCGGGTTAATAGATAAAACCGTGCTCATCCTGGCAAGAGGCTCCATTGCCTCCGAATCTGATGAAATCCTGAATACCGGGCATTATCAAACTGTGATCAATTCCACCCCAAACTATGCCAAAGACCGCATCCGCAACCTCAGCATCCTGGTTTTGGATGACCAGGGCGATCCGGTAAGCGATGCTGTATTGGGGATTTTGGTGTACAACTGGGGAGCCTTGCGTCCTCTAACCTTTGTTACCACCAATGAAAATGGTGTCTTTTATCTGAGCGTGGGGCGTGGAGCTTTTTATGTGTCTGCCTTCAAAGATGGCAGGCATGCCCTCAAGTCTGTGCCATCCGGGGAGGAAGCAGATATCTCCGTTATCCTCAGCCTCAGTTCTGAAGACCTGGCAGAGCAGAATGAAATCTTGGATTACCCCTCCAACCCCTTCGACTGGAAAACAGCGCCGCAAAGCTGGGATGACGATGTGGCAGCCATCAGAAAGCGGATAGAGGCAAGAGATGCCTTTTTTGCCCTGCGCGCCATCCCGCCCATTATCAACGCAACTGCATCCGACTCCCTATATTGGAGCGCGGCATCCGCCAGCAGGGCAAACTATCTGGAATATATGCTATTTGCCTCAAGATGCAAGCCTGTGGATGAAAGCTTTTTGCAATACCTGTTGGCTGGTGATCCCAAAGACCTGTGGCAAATGACTGCCGATCAATTTGAGGCTTTGTATGGGTTTTTCCAAAGCCAAAAAACCGATGAGCTTTCACAAGAGGAGCTGCAGGCGCTCATCAGCCCCGGAGTGTATTATGAGGAGCTGCCACAGCCCTGGAGCGGAAAGCGGAACACACTGCTCCTCTACCCCAAAAGCTTTGTCCACAAAGGGGGTAGCGACCTACAGAGGCTGAGAAAAGCCAATAAATGGATGAACAGACGCTACCGTACGAAAGCAGGCGAATCGCTCTCTGGATTGATTCCCCTCCATATAGCCGCCAATCGCAAATATTTAAGCCCCATTCAAAAACGCATCATGGCAGTTAGCCTGGCACGTGCCAACAGCATCCCCGCAGGCTTTACCCGCCTTCCCAATGTGATCAGCGTATTAATAGATGGAGAGTGGGAGTACTGGGATATCAGCAAAGCCGAGATCTGGAATGGCGGTGGTGAGGAACAATCTGGAAACTGCTTTATCAAGGTGAATATCTTTGATGAAAACGAGCTGCCCTTGGATATAGATGCCTCCCAACTGATGATGACACGCTGGGAAGACGGTATGTTTTATAGCCTCAATTACCGCTTTGAAAAGGATGCCCAGGGTGGTTACAGCCTCAGCATTCCCAAGAGCAAATACTATCTGCAAATGGGATATCGCATTTCCAACGATCAAACTGGCTTTTTGATGCAGACCGTGGATGCAAGCTCTGATGATGAGATTTATCTCACCTTCAATCCGCGCTCCTATCCACGCTCATGGGAAGATGTACACTCGGCAATCGCCGCCATAATAGAAGAACAAGACCTTGCCGATTATAAAATCATCCTTATCGGCAGCAGCAATCAAGAAAACAGTGTGAGAGTGGCGGAAAAGCTGAAGAGCCTAAATCAAGACTTTCTGTGGTTGGGCTACAACCAGCCCGAAGCGGCACCCGCCAATTACCGTTATGCCCCAATGTGGCATCAGCTGGTGAAGGAAGATCAACGCCAGGGATTGAGGACACTCACCCTTTACAAGGCATCATCCGGCTGGCAGATGTATGAAGGGATGTGGGAAAACCTGCCCCAGGATTGAGCGGGAACTAATCTGATTTAAGGTTTTTGAGCAGCTTTGCCAAGCTTTGCACCTGTGCCTTGCGCTCATAATTGACGGGGATGGGATAAACCCTCTGGGGATCGTATTCCCGGATAAGGCGGCGCAGCGTGTTGCGGATTGAGGAGCTGGATTCCATTCCGCAGATATATGGCTGATGACACTGCCTCAGCAATGCCGCCGCCTCCTTATAGGCGGGCACCATCGCCAAGATAGGTCTGCCACAACGCAGATATTCAAACACCTTGGAGCTAAGAGTGCCCTGGGGACCGCTGCTGTTGAGGGTGAGCAGCAACACGTGTGAACCCAGCATCGCCTTCAGTGCATCTTTGTGGCTAAGCTGAGGAATGAATTCCACCATCTCCGCGATGCCACTATTCTGGGCTTCCATCACTGTTTCTTTAAAGAAGTTTCCATATAGCTTGATCTTGGTTTGGGGCGGCAGGCTGCCTTCATCGTGCAGCTCTTGGACTGCTGCATAGAATTTGCTGAGGGTACGCCGCGCATAGATATTGCCAAAATAGGCAAGCTCAAAGCCCTCGCCGGGGCGGATGTCTTCCAGATCCTTAAAATCAGATTCATCCCAGCCGTTATACATGGTGTGACACTTGTCATACAGTTCCACCCCAAATACCTCACATATATCATCGGCAATGCCCTGGGTGGCGGTCACTATCAGGCTGGCATGGTGGTACAGCTTGTTGTCCCAATGGCGGGATAGATTCCTTTGCCAGGCAAAACCCTGCAATTCATAATCCCCCAAAAGCGTCCAATAATCTCTGATATCCAACACCAGGGGCAGGCCACTTTCCTTGGAAAGCTGATAAGCTCCGATGCCCGCAGAGAAGGGTCCCAAAGATATGTAGATGAGGTCATAATCGTTTTCTTTGATTGCCTTGCGCCCGGTTTTCTTCAGGAATGGCAGCCAACCAATCTTGTTATCTATGGGCCACAGCCTGCGCATGGCAAGCTTGATGTTTTCCGGTGTATTCATGTAGAGATCGGAGGCTTGGTCTTTGCTGGAAGCGCGCATCTTTTTGAGCAGAGCCATGGGGTCTGCGGAGGCAGTTCTCATCAGCTGGCGTTCCCTCTGCTGCCTGGTCAAAGATTCATCACGATAAAGGTATTCGATATCAGCAGGGGCGATTACGTCTATCACGCAATTCATGCGGCTGAGATACTTGATGGTTTTGAGGTTGCGCAATACGGCGGGACCACCCAAGGGGGGATAAAAATATGCGATGTAGAGGATGCGTAATGCCATTATGTGGTGATCACCTTTTCTATATATTTCAAAAGTTTGGGCTCCAGTATTTCCCAGTTATAGCGTGTATTGACCAGGTCTATGGCACGCTGGCTCATGGCGCTGTATTCATCCTTTGGCAAAGAGAGGATTTTGTGCATGGCATCTGCGATATTGCGCGAGGTATATTCGCAAAGCTCCCCCACCTCGTTTTTGGCAACCAAGGCTTTCATAAGAGGCGTCTTGGTGCTCACCACGGGCAAGCCGGCGGCATAATACTCCAATATTTTGAGGGGCAGGGCACGCCTCATGCGGCGGTTGCGCGGATCAAATATCCACAAGCCCACCCGGCAGCGCTTGAGCAGCAAGCCTATTTTATCCGCAGCTATCCATCTTTGATAATAAATGGTACCGCTGAGATTGTATCTATCCACAATGTTGGTGAATTCTTTTTCCACCTCGGCATTATGAAATTTGCCGATGATGAGGATTTTGAGACGGGGGATTTTGGTGCGCAGGCGGGAAGCAGCTTTGAGGATTTTGAATACTCCCCGGCTGTGGGTGAGCCCGCCGATATAGACCATATCAAAATTCAGCTCCGTGAGCATACTGATTTCCACGGGCGTTTCACGATGGGAATCCCACACGTTTTTGACGGGATAATTGGGTATCACAATAGATTTTGCCTTCAATCTGGCAGGTAGGGCTTGATCAAGTATCTGCTCATTTACGGCGATGGCACCATCTATTTTGCCCAAAAGCCAGCGCTGTGCCACGAGATAAAATAGCTTCATCAGCCAGCGTGTAGAGATTGAAAACCGCTCCGCAAAAGCATCGGCAAAAAACTCATGAAGATCCACTATCACCTTGCAGCCAATTCGTTTTTGCAGATATATTCCCACCAATAGAGTGAGCGGTTCCACACAAATCACCAGATCAGGCTTCAGGCGCTTTGCCCGGCTATATAAGGGACGCAATGCCTTCCTGCCGCTTTCTGAATCCACCACAATCTGCTTGGGATTAACGCTCTCCTGGCGCACTCCATCAGCACAAATCAAATACACATTGGCAGTCTTTGCCAAGCTGCGTGCTATCTTGTAATAAAGCCGCACATCGTTTGTATGATGGGAGTTGGAGATAATACATATTTTCATGAATTCACCTATAAAAGCATGATCCACACAGATGCCTAATACGTCAAGGGAAAAGTGTGGGGCGAGCTGCGCTCGCCAAGGATCAGGGGTCAGGGGGCAGGGCCACAAGCGCTTAAGCAAAGAACATTTTGAATTGGTGAAATTCGCTTAATTAGTATAATTCGTAGTTTGCTGTTGGCAGCTATAAAATGCCGTCTCTCCGAGACTCGTAAGGTATTGTGTATCCCATATTTGCCCTGAAATATCGTCTCTGCGAGACTCTTTAGGGAGCGCGCTGCGCGAGCAGATGATAAGGTAGCGGCGTAACACCGCTACCCCACTCCTTCCCTGTTAACCACCCTTGTCTCTCCTTTGTCTCGACAAGGGTGAGACAAGGGTGGTACAAGGGTGGTTAACAGGGAAGGAGACCCAGAATGCAGTATAAGCTTGACAAACAAGTATGATATAATATAAAGGAAAAAACGAAGAACGAGGTGCGGCACATGACTTTACATCAACTTCTCAAATCGCTTGATTTTGAAAGGCTTGCGGGCACAGACGGAGAGGCTCGCGGCAGAAAAGTTATTATCGATTATCTATCCAACTTGGGCTTGCAGCCCCATACCGAACCCTTTGAATTCCAAGGCTTTGAATCCGGAACAGCCAGCGTGAGTGTGGCAGGCAAAACCTGGGAAGCCACACCATACGGCCTCTGTGAAGATGTGGATTTGGAAGGGGAAATGGTATTTTTGGAAAATGCTGATGCCCTCTATCACAATCCGGGTGTTTATGATGATAAGATTGTCCTTTTTTACCATAGCGGCAAGCGGTTGCATGAGCTGGGTGAATATACCAAAGTGAAAGCATTTATAGGGATTTCCGCACCACACAAAAAGGCATTTTCCTATTCACATCGGCAAAACTTTGATGAAAAGCACGAATTCCCCTCGGTAATGATCCGGTACGACTTTGCAGAAAAGCTGCTAAAATATGCTGGGCAAAAGGTTAAACTTTCCATCCGCCAAAAGACAGAAACCAAGACGGCGCATAATATCGTATTGGATATCCCCGGCACCCAGCCGGATAAAAACCTCACCTTGTTGGTGGGGCATTATGATACCGTGGCGCGTTCTCACGGGGCTTCTGATAATGCGGCGGGAAGCGTATGTCTGATGAAGACAGCAGAGTATTTTATGCGCAAGCCTCCCCAACGGGATTTGCGTATAATTTGGTTTTCCGGCGAGGAACTGGGTCTGTTGGGAAGCTTTGCCTATGCCAAGGCGCACAAGGAAGAGGTGGAATCCAGAGTGAAACTGGTATTGAATATTGATCTGGCAGGAGACCCCATTGGGCGCAATCTGATGATGGTATTGGGCAGCAAGGAATTGATGGGCTATGCATCCGGTTTGCTGAAAGAAAAGGGTTTGCTCTTCACCCCCAGCCTCAATATCTATAGCAGCGATTGTATGCCCTTCAGCGTGTATGAAATACCTTCCATCAATCTGGCACGGGTGGGCGGCAAAGCATTGTTTTATGGGCACACCGAAGATGACATCGCCAAACATTCCAATCAATATGGATTGCAAGACGTCTATCAAGCCGGCATCACCCTCCTGAGCCGCATCCTGAATGCCCACTACTATCCGGTGATGAAGGAGATTGACGACTCTCTGCGCGAGAAAATTGAACGCTATTTGTGGTATTCCCTCCTGGAAAAACCAGAGCTGAAATGGAAAGAGAAATACCGCAAATAAGGTGCAGGATATTGAGATACCACAAAACAAGTGACGCCACAGCTTCCCTGCGTGCCGGCACCGATAAAAGCCGCATCTGTTTGCCCACAGCCTTGATAATAATTTCGATTTTGCTTGACAGCATGGGTGTGGTAAAATAGTGATGCATGTCATTGAATCATAAAGGAGGTATGTTTTGAGA
>JAAYJN010000146.1 GCA_012522935.1 Candidatus Cloacimonadota bacterium
AGGCAGTTTTCGTTTCCCCGGGTCCTTCAAAATCTACAAAATAACCTTCTGGCAGCACTTCACTAACCGTGCCGCTTACGGCTTGATCCACCTGAGTGGCACCGCTGCTGGTGTGGGTGATATCACCGCTAAACGTACCCAGGGTGGCTCCGGTGAGGCGCACGTAAACGCTGCCGCTGAAGGCAGGAGCCAAAGACAGGCTGGAGGTGAAGGTTTCGTTATCTGTTGAAATTTCAAAGCCAGCGGGGGCGTTCACACTGATACTCTGGGTGAGGTTGAGCCCCTGCAAGGTATAGCTTTGCGCGGCGGAGGGTGTGCCCACGGATGTGTTGAATGCAGAGAGCGTGCCGGAGGCAGCGATCGTGGGGATGGCGGCACCAGTGTAGCCGGTCCATACGATGTTGTCAATCACGGTTTGTTTGTTAGTTGCAGTATCACCAGTATTTTTGATTTTTACAACAACATTGCCAGCTACGTTGATGTCGTTAACTGTCATGGTGTGAATAGTGGGGTCTATTCCAGATGTAGTGCCAAATTCGGGACCGGTTTCTTTCAAGACGCCGTTTATATACAATTCCAACTGACGTACGCTGGTACCAGTATACGCCTTGCGATATTGAAAAGAAAAACTGCCCACGCCACCGAGAATGGTGCCTTCCAAATAGCTCGTGGATGCATAGCGAATCATCAAGCCGTTACCATCAATGGGGTAAGTATCTTGATCCCTGCTGTGCCCATAGGTCCAGGAAGAACCTGCAGCGCCGTCAAAGGAACCGTCTGAATAGCCTGTTGGTAATACGACGTTTTCGAAGTCTACCACCCCTTGTCCCCAAATCATGCTGAGGGCAAAGAGCAGAGTGAGAAACATAAATAATCTTTTAAACATGGTCATCTCCTTGCTTAGGTCTTTTAATTATAATATTTAAGAGGTTTGCCTTTGTTGCGATGGCTTGTGCGCAACCACCCCAATTTGGGCTGTGTGGCAGGGGATAAACTCCCGCCGTTTTATATAAAGTACATTGGTGAGAGGCATTTGCCAAGCTTGGCATAAAAAACCTACCACCTTAAGTGCACATTCACCAATCTGCACTTTTCGTCAATGAGAAAATGCAGCTTTTGATAAAAAAGGCTTGCTGCGCAAGTGAGGGAACAGTGGACAGTGGACAGGGAGGCGTGCCGCCTCTTCCTTATTAACCACCCTTGTCTCTCCTTTGCCTGGACAAGGGTGAGACAAGGGAGGCACAAGGGAGGCTAATGGGCTACCTCTGAACTCGTCCTCCCTATTAGATGTGGTTGTGATGTGGTTGCCTCTCCCAGCAAATCGCTGGGTATCGCAACGGCATCACAAGCGCATCTCATAGGGAAGCTTGCTACGCTAACAGTTGTTTGCAGTTAGTTGATAGTGAGTAGTTGATTGTTGTTAGGTTTTAGGGCTTCGCTAATACCAAGTCTATAATGAATTAGTGAAATTCTTGTAAATCGTGTACTTCATAGTTCAAAACTCTTTTGTGTATTTTCGTAATTTTCGTGGTTCAAATGCCGTCTCTCCGAGACTTGTAACGCAGACATATAGTGTGAGTTGACCTGAAATATCGTCTCTGCCGAGACTCTTTAGGGAACTCGCTGCGCGAGCAGTTGTTAGCAGTTAGTTGATGGTTGATAGGGCTTTGCAAATGCCGAGTCTATTTTGAATTGGTGTTTTCTTCTTTCTTTAACCACTAAAAGCACGAAAAAGAGCGGCGCCAGCCGCTCTCCTGCTCTCTGGTCGCTGTTCACAGTCTCCCAAGCACGCACAGCGTGCGCTGCCCCTTAGCCTCTGGTCTCTGGCCTCTAACCTCTAACCTCTAACTTGCGCAGCAAGTCTCAAAAATTCCCTTGACGTACACGGCGTCTTATATTTTTAAGTTATACTCAAGGAGATATCATGATAAATGGATTGATTACGCTAATTATATTGGCCCTGTTGGGCTGCTGCACGTCGCTGGATGCGGCGGATTATGATCCCGGTATTTTTTGGAAGGATGATATTTGTGTGCAAACCACGGTGCAGCGGGTAGTGCCAGATGCCAGATCCATCAAAGCCCTTACTGATGGGCAGTGGCAGGAGTATGACCTCGTACCCTTCCCTGATAGCTTTTGGGAGTGGAATACGGGGCGCCGCATGGAGTATCTGGACATATTCAGGGAAATGCTTGCCAAGGGACCCGAAGCCACCCGTAAACCAGCTCTGTCCGGTCCTCACAACGGCATCGTTGCCACCTATGGGGAGGCGCGTGCCGATAGCCGCTACCGGCTGAATAATGCCGTGAAGGGCATGGGTTTGTGCCCCACTTCAGAAAGCATTGATGAGCTGTTGGAATTGTTGACAGCCAATAAAGATGCGGAATTTGCCACCAAGATAGAGATTCTGGATTCGCTGTATCAGAACGCCCAAGAGCTGTTTTCCCCGTATGCGCTGGTATCCTTGGAGCTGTATTCCCAACCGGATTATAATACCCAGACCTTTATCAATCAGATGACGAATCCGCTGTGTGTGACGGTATTTTTGGATATCCCCACCTTCAAGATCAAGCAGGTGGCGCGCCTCGTGCATCCTGATGATCCAGACCTTTCCGAATATGAAGCCAAGGTGTGCCGCTATGTGAACCTGATGCACAGCTTTTTCCATGGCGAATTTCCGCGGGATTATATCGCCACCATCTATTTTAATACAGAGATATACGATAGCTCGCCGGGGCGCGAGGACGCCCGGGGCACAAGGATAGAGCCTTGACGAATGACTATGATATAGACTGGACAGAATTTGACGCCGAAGAATGGGAAGAGCTGGACGGTGACGAGAGAACGGCGTTTTTGGCTACGATCATCCGCCAGGAAGAGAGCGCGGAGGAAGCCGAAGCCAGTTTGGAGGAATTGCAGCGCCTGGCAGATACCGCCGGCATCATGGTGTTGGGCTCTTACAGCCAGCGACGCAACCATCCGGAGCGTGCCTCGTTCTTTGGCAAAGGTTGGCTGACGGATATCGCCCAAAAGATGCAGCAGGCAGGGGCGGAAGTCCTGATCGTGAATGAAGAGCTGACGCCCATCCAAGGCAGGAACATCGAAAACCACTTTGGCATACAGGTGATAGACCGCACCGAGGTGATTTTGCAGATATTCCACGAGCACGCCAAGACGCGGGAAGCGCGCTTGCAGGTGAGATTGGCAGAATTGCAGTATCAGCTGCCCCGTCTGCGCCGGTTGTGGACACACTTTGACAAGGAACGCGGCTCTGCCCGCTCTGCCGGAGGCGCAGCCAGCCGGGGGATGGGAGAGAAGCAGATTGAGATAGACAAGAGGCTGATCCGTCTGCAAATACGCAAGGTGACCGCTGCCCTTGATACGGTTGCCAAGCAAAAGGAGACCCACCGCAAGCAGCGCTCCAATGCGCTCAAGCTGTGTTTGGTGGGCTATACCAATGCCGGCAAATCCACCCTCTTCAACGCTCTCACGGGAGCGGGAGTCTTGGTGGAAGACAGGCTGTTTGCCACTTTGGATTCCACCAGCAGGCAGCTGAAGCTGAGCACTGGCGCACCACTGGTAATCTCTGATACAGTGGGCTTTATCTCGCGCCTGCCTCACCATCTGGTAGCCTCGTTTAGAGCCACTCTGATGGAGGTGTTGGATGCAGATTTGCTCCTACATATAGTGGATGCTTCCGATGAGCGGTATGAGTATTATATCGAGCAGGTGAATGGCGTGTTGGCGGATATCGGAGCGGGGTCCATCCCTCAGCTGGTGGTGTTGAACAAAAGCGACCGCCTGAGTGGTGCCATGATCCAGCTCATCCAAGCCCGTTATCCAGAGGCGGCAATCATCAGCGCCACACACAAACAGGGGATAGACGAGCTGCTGAACTCCGTGGAAACCAAGCTGTTGGACGCCCGCAAGCTGGTGTTGCAATTGCCCTTTGATCAGGGAAGTTTGGTATCCAAATTGCATGAAATCTCCATGGTGC
>JAAYJN010000147.1 GCA_012522935.1 Candidatus Cloacimonadota bacterium
ATGCCGTCTCTCCGAGACTCGGGCAGCTATCTATAACCTGTATTTGACCTGAAATATCGTCTCTGCCGAGACTCTCTTAGGGAGCTCGCTACGCTCGCAATGAATTATAAATAATTAATGACGAATGATTAGGTGAGGCACAAGCAGAACTTGTGCAAAGGACGGGGATCAGAGGGCAAAAGCATTATGTTCTTGACACAAACTGAGTATCTTGAGATTTGGCTTCATACTAATAATATACACCTTATATGGAGGATTAAATGCTGTTACATGATGATTTGTACTACTCTGAGAGTCATGAATGGATAAGAATTCAAGACGGATTGGCTACAATCGGTCTTACTGATTTTGCCCAAAGCGAACTGGGTGATATCGTGTTTGTGGAATTGCCTGATTTGGGCGCCAAGGTATCTGCAGATGAGCCCTGTGGCTCCATCGAAGCAGTGAAAGCTGTGGAAGACATTATCTGCCCCCTCAGCGGCGTGGTGGAAGAACGCAACAACGATTTGGATGACAAGCCTGATTTGATCAACGAATCCCCTTACGAAGAAGGCTGGCTGTTCAAAGTGCGCATCAGCACCCCGGAAGAAGTGGAAAAGCTGATGAGTGCCCTTGATTATCGCCGCATGGTGGAATCCTAAAGCAAAACCCAAACCTTTGTGATATCCCCCAGCAAGAGCTTTCTGATAATCCTGTCTGCTCCTTCGGGAGGAGGTAAGAGCAGCATCCTCACGGAATTGATAAAGACCAATCCCCGTGTGGATTATTCTATTTCCTATACCACACGAGCCCCCAGGGGTGAAGAACAAAACGGTATTCATTACCACTTCGTAACAGAAGATGAGTTTTTTGCCCGCAAAGAACAGGGTGACTTTTTGGAAACTGCCAACGTCTTTGGCCGCTGGTATGGCACTTCGATCAGCTATATCCGCAGCCGCCTGGATCTTGGCAGACATGTGGCTATGGATATAGACGTGCAAGGCGCCGCCCAGATCACCCATACAGATGTGCCCCGCGTGAAGATATTTATCATTCCGCCCTCCATGCAGATTTTGCGTGAGAGGCTGATCAAGCGCGGCACGGATAGCATGCAGGAAATAGAAAAACGGCTAAGGATAGCTCATGAGGAGCTAAAAGACATTCCGGATTATGATTATCTGGTGATAAACGATGATCTACATATCGCAGTGCAGGATGTGCAAAATATCATCGCTGCCGAGGAACACCGCGTAAGCCGGTACCACTCTCCTGCACAAGAGTTTTTAGGAGAAACACATGATGATTGACCCCAAAATAGAACACTTTTTGGAAAAAGCGGATATGAACTATCTGTTCTGCCTGCTTTCCAAGCTGGAGGCAGGGCGCCTCAGCCAATTGCCCGCTTATGTGCGCAACAAGCTGGGAGAAAACTTTGCCGTGCTTTCCATGCAGCACGTTGCCGATAACGACATACCGGATTACATCACAGAGATAGCTGAGGCTGAATTGTTGGCTGCACAAGAGAGTGGTGGCCTTGAACCATCTCCTTTTGATGCAGACGAAGGCGTGGATAACGATTTGAACGAAGAGACGATCGATGATTCCCTGCGCTTTACCAATGAGCCTCAGGAAGAAGTGGTGAAGCCCTGGGCTGACGATGACGATGACGACGACGATGATGATGACCAGTTTGCTGATGATGATGACGACGATTTAGACGACGACGAGTGATAAGCCGCAAACAACTTCGCCAACACCTGGAACTGTTGCTTAATAGCGGCATCAAAGAAATAGAAAAGTCTGGCGTGGATCGCAAAGAGAAACTGCAGGAACTGGCAATACAATATGCACAATGCAGCAAATGCGACCTCAGCCAAGGCAGAACCAACCTTGTGTATGGAGAGGGCAATCCCTTTGCAAAGGTGATGATCATCGGAGAGGCACCCGGCCAACAGGAAGACCTCAAGGGTCGCCCCTTTATCGGACGGGCAGGAGAATTGCTCACCAAGATGTTGGCTGCCATTCAGATACAGCGCGATGAAGTGTATATCACCAATATCGCCAAGTGTCGCCCTCCGGCAAACCGCGAGCCTACCATCGCTGAAAGAGCCGCCTGCCTGCCCTATCTAATCGAGCAAATCCAGATTATCCAGCCGCAGATGTTTCTCTTTTTGGGCTTGGTTTCAGCCCAGTTCCTGCTCAATACCAATGCGAGCCTGGGAGAGCTGCGTAAAGAGGTGCAAACCTTTATGGATAGACCCGCCTATGTGATCTATCATCCTGCTGCCCTGCTGCGTAATGAACACCTCAAACGACCTGCCTGGGAAGACCTGCAACGCTTTCAAAAACACTACCTAAGCCTTAACACTTAAATCCCTTTTATTCTCCTCTACCCAAAAAGCCCCGATCCAAAAGACCGGGGCTTTTTCTATTTGTGAAAGGTTTGTTTATTTACTTAACAGCATCTTGCGGGTGATGTTCTTTCCATCGTTGGATACGCGGTAGAGATACAATCCGCTGGATACTGAATTGCCACTGTCGTCTTTGCCATTCCAGATCACCACATGCTGGCCGGCAGCACGCAGGTCGTTCACCAGGCTGCGCACCACTTGACCTTTGAGGTTATAGATCTTCACTGTGGTGGCTCCCGTGGTGGGAACGCTGAATGCGATGGTGGTTTCAGGGTTGAAGGGGTTGGGATAGTTTGTGGCATCCAATACTACAGGAGACAGGATGGGATCATCGCTGCTCACTTTGGGCTCCACAATGGCACGAATCATCAGTTCGCCGGCAGTAAATGCATCCCAAGTGCTGCCAGTGCGGATATAGCTGTTGCCGTTGGAAGAGGTATCCACGCCGATGGCGGGAGCGTTTGCTGCTTCATAGATGCCAACATAGAATTGGCCATCAGGGATGTTGATGCCATCAGGCATTTGCACATAGTTCCATCCTTCCACCACGGAGGAGGCAGGATATTGGAACTGAGCCAATTGGGTGTTGGGCAGTCCATCGGGACCATCATTGTCAAAGATACGAATGATGATGCCCTGTGCATTGGCGGTATGCACATAGATTTTGGCATATTTCAAATCGACAGGACCGTCATAGCTCATCTTTACAGCCATCTGGCGTGCAGCACCCACGTTGTATCCGCTTTCTGCGCTGCCATCATCGTTGCCCAATTCCACATGCAGATTGGGCATCACAAAGGCGCTGGCAATATTGGAGGCAGTGGATTCGTTATCACCATACATTGCAGTAAGGTAATAGTAGTGCAAGCCGCCTTCCACGTTCATATCGGTATAGGTGCGCAGGTTGCCTGCTATTTCATCTATCTGCATCTGGTTGCGGAAGACCTTGAAAGAAGAGGCATCGCGACGGCTCTCATCTTTGTATACGCTAAGAGTGCCGGTGCTGTGTTGACTATTGGAGGGCAGTTCGGTGATTTCATACTCACGCCCTGCGGCATCCTGCACATAAACACGGATATTCCAGTTGTAGGTAAGTGCGGAGCTGAGGTTTGTGAGTGTGGTCCATGAGCCTTGGAAGCGCATCATGTTGCCATAACCGTTTACTTCGGGACCTGCATCACAACCGGCAGGGTGTCCTGTCTGAGTGTTACAACGATATCCAGCCATGATAGATGTGCCTGCGGGGATGGTCCAAGGTGTAGTCAAGGTAATCTCATTCCATTGGTTGATTGCCGGATTGGGCACTACCTGGTCATAAGCCAAGGTTCCTGCGCCGCCCGTCCAGATACGTATTGCGTATTCACAGTTTGCTTCTGCAGGGAAGAATTTGATCTTGCTGATATTCATGCCCACCCAGGGGTTGATGCCATAATCACCAGCGGCATCCCATTTGGCTGCCACGTCAAAATCAGCTTCAGAGCCTGTTCCAATGGCGTTGTTAGAGTTTTCACCGTCATAATGCAGCCAGCCTTCTTCGCCGCCTCCGCCGCCACCGTCCATGGTCCAGGAGAGGGTCACGTTTGAGCCGTCCACGTCTGCGGTCAATTCACCAGGAGCAGCTATAAAGATATCGTTATATATCTTCACATCATCGATCATGATGCCAATGCCTTGGGGCTGGTCTTCGTCACTTCTGAACATCCAGCGGAAACGAACGATGGCACCGGCAAAGTCACTGATATAACCATCCAGGCTATAGGCGTCCACCATGGACATCCATACGTCGGGGGCATCCGAATATACATAGTTGGATTGGTTGGGATCATCATAAGGATTGCTCATATAACGCCAGGATTCGCCATCATCGATGGAAATCTCCCAGCCAAAATAATCGACGTTGGGGAAGGCGTCGTTATCGACAAATTCACCTTGAAGCATGAAGTCCGCACGGATTTCGCCGCTGTTGGGAAGCTGAATGGGAGGGCTCACCAAATAGTTGAGCATATTGGGGTTATAAGAGCCTTGGGCGTTTTGACATTTCATGATGTGAGTGGGGGAAGGAGCCAGAGGATCTGTGGCAAGATGCCAGAGGTCTCCACCCAGAGGCACCAAGCTCTGCCAGGTCATTTGACCATCGTCCACACCATTGTTGGTGTATCCGCCAAAGGAAATGTCGTCCACCATCATGCCAAACATGGCACGGTTGTTGGTGGTGTCATAGGCAGGGTCGGAAGCAAAGGCAAAGCGGATTTTCACGCTCTTGCCCACGTAGGCGCTGAGGTTGAATGTGGCGTCTGTCCATTCGAGGATATGGCCTCCCCAGCCGGGTATTCCAGGTCCTTCGCCATGTTCATGGCCAAAGGAATAGCAGGAAGTGGCATTATAAACAGGTGTTCCAGTAATCACCTGCCAGGTAGTGCCACCGTCGGTAGAGATACGAACATTACAGGCGTCCCAGCCATTATAACCTTCATGCTCACCAAGGTCTTCCACGTGGTAGCGCAATTTGAAATTGAGGGTTGCGTTTGCAGCGGTAAGGGTGCGGGCAGGGGTGTCCAATACAAGGTATTGATGACTGAGATAGCCACCGATATTGGCGCCTTGTGCCAATTCGGGGTCTCCCATCCACCACACGTCACCTTGGGTTCCGCCATAGTTATAGATATGCCAATTGTTGGGTGGTTCATTGCCGTCAAAGTGAGTCCATCCGGAGACGTCTCCTTCAAAGTCTTCATGCCATGCCACCACCTCGTAGGCAAACATGGCTGTTACGAGTGTCAGGGCTAAAATGATCAGCCAGCTTTTTTTCATTGATCCTCCTATGAATCAAGGATATATTTTAGTTACTAAATCCAAGTATCATCAAAGCCGATATTCTGTCAATATCTTTTTGACTCTGCATCCGGCATTGAAAGCAACTTTCCACTTAGGTATACTGCAATCTGTAAAGATCATAATAGAGCCCCTTCTGATCCAAAAGCTCAAAATGAGACCCTTCTTCCACCAGCTCTCCCTTGTGCAAGACAAGGATGCGATCCACGTGTTGGATGGTGGAAAGACGGTGGGCTATCATGATGGAAGAGCGGTTTTCGATAATCTTTTTCAGCGCATCCTGGATGAGAAGCTCGGTTTCTGTATCAATATTGGAGGTGGCTTCGTCCAAGATAAAGATGGATGGATCATAAGCCAACACACGTGCAAAGGCGATTAGCTGCCTCTGTCCCGTGGAAAGAGTGGCACCGCGCTCCATCACCGGCTCTTCATATTTGGCAGGCAATTGGGAGATAAATTTATCGGCATTTACATACTTTGCCACTTGCCGGATTTCCTCAGAACTGAGCTTATCATTATTGAGGGCGATATTCTCATGGATGTTGCCGCTGAAGATAAACACATCCTGTTGCACTATTCCCACATTGGACCTGATGTCGTTTAAGGCATAGCTGTTTAGCGGCTTGCCATCGATGCGGATTTCGCCTTTTTGATAGGGATACAAGGATAGGATCAGGTTCACAATGGAGGTCTTTCCACTGCCTGTATGCCCCACGAGGGCTATCTTTTCCCCCGGCTTTATCTTGAAGCTGATATCTTTGAGCACCCATTCACCGGGGTTGTATGCCAGCCACACACCATCAAATTCAATCTCCCCTTCCAGCTTGATATTGCGCTGTTTCTCGGGGCGATAATCCTCTGTCTTTTCATCCATCAGGTCAAAGATCCGTTCTGCACCTGCCAAGGCACCCTGCAAAACGTTGAACTTTTCAGAGAAGTTGTTGATGGGTTCAAACAGCTTGTGGATATACTGGGTGAATGCCATCAAAAGACCGATGGTGATCACGTTGCGCAGTATCTGCCCGCCACCATACCAGATGATGAGCGCCACGGCGATCTGTGAAGATACGTGGATGATGGGACGGAAAAAGGCAAACAGCCTCAGTTGTTTGAATGATGCCTTAAAATAATCCTGGTTGATATCGGCAAATTCCTGACGCTTCACCCTGTATTGATTGAAGAGCTGGATTATCTTCTGACCGCTGATATGCTCTGCCAAAGTGGCGTTCAAGGCTGCCAGATGCTTTCTCACTTCCCTATATATCACACGTGTACGGCGCCTGAATTCGGAGATCATAAAGATCAAGAACGGCAGGATGGTAAAGCTGACCAATGCCAGCTTCCAATCCAAGACCAACATCAGTACCACGATGGTCACGATCATGAAAGCATCCTGGATGATATTGATCACACCGGAAGCCAACATCTCGTCGATGGCACGGATATCGTTGGTAACCCGCGTCACCAGCCTGCCCACGGGATTCACATCAAAAAACTTGACCGGCATCTTTTGCAGGTGGGCAAATACATCGTGTCTCAGATCGTTCATCGCCATCTGAGAGTAATAGGCAGTGATCACGCTTTGGGCATATCCGCCCACAAATCTGAACAAAATGATGCCAAAAAAGATCAATGCCAGCCACATCAGCTGTCTGGCTGCTTCGGTGCGTACAGCCAAGCGGTCTTTACCCGGCATTTTGTCCACCAAATCACGAGGAGCCGCCAGCTTGCCCTGTCCTATGGCAAACCACCCATCTATGCCACCTTTTCGGGCATTGGGCTGCTCTATTTCAGGCATATAGTTACTTAGCTTGTCCCTATGCTCTGGTTTGTCTTCAATCAGGTAAACTGTCTTTGTGCTTAACAGCCCGTGTTCCTTCAGCTCTTCCAAATCACTCTTATTGATACGGTTTCTATCTTTGGCACTCAAGATCAGGATGCCATTATCACCATTATTATACTGCACCAGCTTGAGGTTGCTATATTTCTCACAAAAGCCATCCAGCTCTGCAGATGTGTCAAAAATGGCAATTGATTTGTCTGACACAATATGATCATCTATGGCTGAACGCTGGATCAGAGGCAGGATCACCTCTGCCACTGCCACAGTCATCAATATCACAAAGGAGATGATTACCCATTTCAGATAGGGCTTCAGATAGATAAGCAGCTTGCCATATAGGCGTCTGTCATAGATTTTCCCTTTTACGTCGTCATCTTGGAAAATCCCGTGGCCTCTGCCACCACCACCGCCGAACATCATATCTCCTCCCCTTCCAATCTGGCTCGAATGCGTTGCTTTTCAAACAAGTCGCGATATAGGCCATTCAGTTCCAACAGGCTTTGATGATTGCCACTTTCGCGGATATCTCCATCACCCAATACTATGATTTGATCAGCATGCTGGATGGAGGAAATACGGTGGGCAATGATAATCGTGGTCTTTCCTTCTCTCACCTTGATCAGCTCCTCCAGGATAAAGCGCTCCGTCTTGGTATCCACTGCGGATAGCGCATCATCCAAGATCAGGATCTGCGGATCAGTAAGCAGTGCCCTGGCTATTGCCACACGCTGTTTCTGTCCGCCGGAGAGGGTGAGCCCACGCTCTCCCACCACCGTTTCAAACTTATGTTCAAACTCCATAATCTCATCATACACCTGAGCGATGCGGGCAGCGTTATACACATCCTCATTGCTGCTTTCCGGCTTGCCCAAACGGATGTTATCCGCAATGGATTCGGAAAAGAGGAAGATATCCTGGGGTACCAACACCATATCTCTGCGCAGCACATTCAAGGGAATACTCTGCAGGGGTTTGCCATCGATAAACACCGTGCCGGGAGGCGGATCATACACCCGTGCCAAGAGCTCGATCAACGTGGTTTTGCCACAGCCCGTGGGTCCCACCAACGCCAGTGTCTTACCATTGGCAATACAGGTGGTGATATTGTTGAATATCCAAGGCAGGTTTTCACCATATCTAAAGCTGAGGTCCCCTATTTCAATGGAGCCTTCCAAAGAGGTGATGCTCTGATCAGCGTCTTTATCATCTATCTCCGGCTGCACCACAAAGATTTCGTTCAATCTCTTCAGGGACGCAGTTCCCCTCTGATACATATCCACTATCCAGCCAATGGCTATCATAGGCCACACCAGCATGCCCAGATATTGGAAAAAGGCGATAAATTCACCAATGGTGATCTCTCCACGGATAGCGGCACGCCCGCCAAAAAAGAGCGTGATGATTACAGAAATACTGATAATAAAACCCTGGAACGGATGGAAGAAACCGGCAATCTTGGCAAGCTTGATATTGTTTTTCACAAAGTTCATGGATACTTCATCCACTTTCTCCAGCTCGCTATCTTCCTGTACAAAAGCCTTCACCACACGGATGCCGGAGATGCTCTCCTGAATCTTGCCAGACATATCAGAAAAACTGCCCTGCACCTCACGGAAGGTCTTGTGCATCTTTTTGCCAAAAATACCGATGGTGATGGACAGGATGGGCATGGGTATCACAGCCAAAGCCGTGAGCCGCCAATTGATCACGCCCATAAAGCTGAAAGAGGCAATGGTCATCAACACTATATCCATCGCCGCTATCAGCCCCATGCCAAACAGCATGCGCACAGCGTTCAGATCGTTGGTGGCATGTGCCATCAAATCACCGATTTTACTGTGATTAAAGAAGTTTTGGCTCAGTCGCAACAGATGATCATAAAAATCCTGCCGCAAATGACGCTCTATCACATAGGAATTGCCGATGATGAGTGTACGCCAAAAATAACGCAATACCATCACGGCAATCGCCATGCCGAATATCAATAATCCAATCCAGATCAGGCTTGTTTCGTTCACCGTGCGTTCCTGGATTCCGTCTATGGCATATTGCATCACCTTGGGCGCTGCCAGCTGCACTATATCCACCAAGATTAGCATTCCTATGCCACCCAATATCTTGCCATAACTCTTTTTGAGATATGGAAGGATGGAGTCGAATGTTCGCATCTATTCTCCGTTATTATTTTTTATCAGCTCAGACCAGGTATGATTGGAGGAAGGGAGCTACCCATCAAACATGGCATCAGCTGATAAAAACATCACTCGGATACTATCCCCATAGTATCCAAATATATAGAAGAGGGCAAGCTGTTAAGTTGCGCATCCCAACAGCTTGCCGATTTATTATGCCTTAGGTAGTGGAGGCAATTACTTCCACATTGGCTCTGGGCAGGCTAATCTTGGTGCCATCTTCAAATTCTGCTTCCAGAATACGCACCAGGGTCTCAGATTGTACCTTGGTAAGCTGCTCTGGCAAACCCGTCACCTTGGCAATCTGTCCAAAATGAGGCTGTCTGATCACGCGGATGAGGGTGCCGGGCTCCAATACGGGCAGACTTTCTTCCTGGCTTTGCAATTCCGTCTCCACAAAATCAAGGGGAATCACGATTTCAGGACGGATCACGCCGGCGCGAATCTGGGTGCGGCCGTGGATGCTCATCTTTTTACCGTCAAAGCGTTTCAGCAGATCAAAGGTCTTCTGAGCCATATCGATCTTGCCAAAACCCTCTGTACACACGATGGTAAGCCCTATTTTTTCATGACCGGTGATCGCCACGCCAATATCATAGCCCAAGAGCTTTTTGATATCCTGGTCATCGATGCCACCGGTGATGATGGCCTTCACGCCGTGTTTGCGCGCTGCATCTATCACTTCAAATCTCACAAATGCTCCTGCCACAATCACCTTGTCACGGCAGGATTCATCTATCTTGTTAATATCCAGATCCTCATGTGGAGAGGTTGCCAGCATTTTCAGCTCGCCAACCGTCTCGTCTCCCACGCCAAATATACCTTGGATGTAGGCGCTTTTATTTTCAATCACCACGCCTTCTTCGGGGATCACTTCTGTAACCACACCATCCAAAAATGCTTTCACCTGCACGGGGATGCGGGGCTCTCGCAATAGCACTTGTCCGGTCACGGCAGAGATGCTTTCCACCTCGCCATCCACGGGAGAGTGCACAGTGTTTTTGAGGATCCCCAATCCAAATAGTCCTTTGTTTTCTGCCAACACGGTCTTTTTGGTAATCTGCTGGCCTGGCTCCACTTTGATAAAGGTTGCCAATTGAGCGGGAGTAACCCCCAGCTTGTTGGCAAGGTTAAAAGGTACCACTTTGCCGGGCAACAGAGTCTCTGCCACCACGTCTTCTGCCTTCACCTTATCGCCTTTTTTCACCAAGACGCTGCCCTTGAGCGGAAGCAAGCGTTCTTTTTTGAGGAAGATGCTTTCTGTTACTGTAAGTCCTGCTGAGTATGCTTGTGCCATTTTATCCTCCCTTTATACCAATATTGTCTCTGGATATGCGTCAAATTCGCGCATCCATTTTTTGAGATATTCTATTCTTTGTTGTTTTTCGGTGGGAATGCCAAAAGGACGGCGCCCACGTGTATCCAATACTATGCCCACCACTCCGCCATGCAGATCGATGTGCAATTCTTTATTCTTTTCTTCATCCAGGATCAAGCCGCCGGAGGTTTTGAGCGTGGCCTTTGCCACTTCTCCCACTCCCAGGGGGATGAGGCGAACTTCGCCGTAGGGGATTTCTTCTTCAAACACCTTGCCATCGGGCAATTCGATCTTGGCATGAAGGGCTTTTTTGCCAAGCTTGCCTCTGCCAACCGGCGCAACGCAAGAGCCCAGATACACCATACAGTCTTTGCGAAACACTTCAGTGGCTGCCTTGGTGCTGATCTCGGAAAGCACGCCCAGATGAGGCATCATAAAGATGCTATCCACTGCCAGGCGTGTGATTCCCTCCGGCAGGAAGGCGTCGATCAGCATCATCGCAGTCTGATTTCTGCGGGGAGCGTGAGACAAAACGCCGCCACTGCCCACCAACAGATCCAGGGTCATCATATCCACGATGGTGGCTCCGGATGTGCTTTGGCTGAACGCCTCAGAGATATCGCGCTGCCTCTGCATCCCTTTCAGGCTGCTGGCAAATTGCTTGTGCTGTTCCAAAGCCAGACGCAGGGCTTCCTTGGCGATGGCTTGTTCCAACACCAATTCCTCCAACAGAGAGGGGATGGTGGTGGGGCGTATCATCTTGTTTTTTATCATGTTGCGCAGTTCGCTTTCGTTGATATCAAAGGGAACCCAACGCATGATGTTTTCCAAACCGGCGGATGCCAATACGTTGGAGATACTATAGCTCATGCCCAGGTTTGCGCTCACTGTGCGGTTGAATACAAATTCTTCGGTAAATACAGAAAACACGTCTGTGGTTGCTCCACCGATATCCACGCCCATCACCTCGATGCTCTCGTCTTTGGCAATGGTTTGCATGATATTGCCCACTGCTGCGGGTGTGGGCATAATGGGCACATTTTTGTGATCCGGTCCCATGGTCCATTTCATCAGCTTGTCATAGCCGGGAGCCTGTTGCATCACGTGTTCCATAAAGAGATCGTGAATCTTATCACGGGCAGGACCCAGGTTTTCTGTTTCCAGCTTGGGACGGATGTTGTCTGTCATTATCAATTCCACCTTGTCTTTTAGGGTTTCCTTGATATTCTCTTGAGCTTCTTTGTTTCCGGCATAAATCACGGGCAGCTTGTATCCGGCACCCAAACGGGGTCTGGGGTCTGCACCGCTCACCAGCTCCGCCATTTCCACCACGTGTTTCACGGTGCCGCCATCTTCGCCACCTGCCATCAGGATCATATCCGGGCGCAATTGGCGGATGCGCTCAATCTTTTCGTGGTTCATACGCTTGTCGTTGGAGGCGATGAGATCCATCACGATGGCGCCTGCGCCCAAAGCGGCGCGCTCGGCACTTTCTCCTGTCATGGAAGCCACCACGCCGGTCACCATCATCTGCAATCCACCACCGGCAGAGGATGTGGATACATAGGCATCCACGCCCACATCGCCTTGACGGGGGATCACAAATTCACCGTTTTCCATAAACTTAATATTGGGGTTGTTATATTTCAAACGTGCCAATTCTTCCAATTCCTGGGTGGCATTGATCACACCCTTGGTCACGTCGTTAAGTGGAGCCTCCACTGTGGTGGGAGCCTCGCCACGGATGGTTTGGCGATATTCGCCATCCACCCATTCAATCAGGATAGCCTTGGTTGTTGTGCTGCCACAGTCTGTGGCGACGATGCGGGTAAGGCGTTTCTCATCGTATTGCATTATACCTCCGCTTATTCAGCTTTTTTATCTTTTATCTTCAAAATCTTGGCAAAAAACTGGCGGCGCCTGGCCTTGCGTCTCTTACGCTTGAGCCTGGCTGCTGCACGGCGATCACGATTGATCTCCTCATCCAGCTCATCCATCCGTGCCACCAATTTCTTCAAATTCTCTTCATCCTGCATCATCAGCGCAAACTGCTGATACTTTTTGGAATCAAACAATATCTCGGCAAAAGGCAATATAAAATACAATGCCTGGCTGCCTATGCTGTGCAAGGGACGCAGGGATTCTATCATCATGATCCCCGCTGCGGCAAAGTGACGCTCTGCCACAAACCTTGCCACGCGCTCGATCATATCCGCAGCTTCGGCAGGATCAATCTGCACCAGCAGGTCTTGATATTCATGCTTTTTAAAATTCATACCGCCCTCGCAGCCGTAAGCACCGACACACTGCTGGCACCGTTTTCCAAAAACAATTCACTGATCTTATTCACCGTGGTGCCGGTGGTGAATACATCATCTATCAATAGCACTTTCGCATTCGCCACGTCTTTGCCCCTGCACAGGGAAAACGCCCTGTCCAGGTTGTGTTCGCGCTCCTGTTTATTCAGATGGGTCTGGCTTTTTGTGTGGCGGTGTCTTTTGCACAAAACGGCATAATCGATCCCCACCAACTTGCTCAATTCTCGGGCGATAATCTCAGATTGGTTATAGCCGCGCTCCCGCTTTCTCACAAAATGAAGAGGAACAGGAGTGATCACATCACAATCCTGGAACGAGGGTTCACTATCAATCACATCCGCCATGGCATGGGCAAACCACTTGCCAATCATGGGATAGGATTCATATTTGAAAGAATGTATCAAATTGCGGATACCCCCCAGATACATATATGGTGCGCGGGCAAGCCAAAACAAAGCTTCAGTATCCAGGCAAAAAGGACAGTGACCGCCACTCAAACTTGAGCCACACACGTCACAAATATCCTCATCCTGTTTTTGGATTGCAGCCAGACACTGGGCACACAGATATTTTTGGGATGCCGACAGCCTGGCTCCACAACCAAAACAGAGGGGCGGCAAAACAAGATCAACCAGAGGCCGCAAAATAGCTCTGCAACGCTTTGAATAACTGCGTTCCATCCTGAGATTTAAGTCCTGGAAATGCAGCGCGCTCCGGATGGGGCATCATCCCCAATACTCGCTTGTTGGCACTGCAAATGCCTGCAATATTATTGAGTGAACCGTTGGGGTTGGCATCTGTATTCACATTGCCAGATTCATCGCTATATCTAAATAGCACCCGCTCATTATCTTCCAGCTCTTGCAAGCCGGCAGCATCGATATGAAAATTACCTTCTTTATGGGCTATGGGGATATCCAAAACTGTGCCGGCGGCAATCCCATAAGTCCATGGGCTGTTGGGATGTTCCACCCTGATATGGCGGTGTTCACAGATAAAATCCAGCCCGGTATTGATCATCAGGGTCCCCGGCAAAAGGCCGCATTCTGTAAGTATCTGAAACCCATTGCAAAGCCCCAACACCATCCCGCCTTTGCCGGCATATTTAATCACTTCTTCCACCACTGGAGAATACTTTGCCAAAGCACCGCCGCGCAGATAATCACCATAAGCGGAGCCCCCTGCAAATACCACCAAATCAGGGTTTTTCAGATCCCTGTCCTGGTGCCACACAAGCGTGGCATCATCACCAAACTGACTAAACACCTCGATGGTATCATGATCGCAATTGGTGCCTGGAAATGTGATAACACTTACTTTCAACGTTACTCCACGATTTCAATGTTATAGCTGTAATCTTCAATGTTGGGATTTGCGAGCATTGTGGCACATATCTTTTCCACCTGTTCGCTCACAGAAGCTTTATCACTCTCATCAAACTGAATCTCAATCACTTTACCCACACGCACATCCATCACAGAATCGTATCCCAATTCGGTTAGTTTGCTGGTGATGGCCTTACCTTGAGGATCAAGGACGCTGGGCTTCAGTTTCACAAAAACACTGGCTTTTATCATTGGCTAACCCCATATATTTCGTTAGTAAATCAAACTCTGTAGCGGTGGCCAAT
Source organism: Candidatus Cloacimonadota bacterium (assembly GCA_012522935.1). GTDB lineage: Bacteria > Cloacimonadota > Cloacimonadia > Cloacimonadales > Cloacimonadaceae > UBA3900. The sequence continues at coordinate 14,524 of JAAYJN010000147.1, forward strand.
CCGTCAATCCTTTTTTTAATAATCACTGTTTTATCTAACATTTAGGCTCATGGTTTCAGGTTTCGTGACTCGCTGCGCTAAGAGGCTCGCTGTTGCACGAAGGAAGGCGGGCTCCGCCCGGTTGTTTTTGAACTAAACTGACATGTCTCTGACCTGGGGGCTTGCTGCGCAAGCTGTTGGCAATATAGGCTTTAGTCGGTCGTTTCGCTGACTTTAGTCGGCTTTAAGTCCCGGAATTAATAACGGGTTACACGAACTGCAGGAATTAGGTTTGGAAGACAGAAATAGGTTGATGATTTATGTGTTTTACCACGGTGTTGAAAAGATGGTAAGTCCTTATCTTAAAACCGGTTAAAACCGGTGGAACCACCGGCTGAAGACCAGTGTTACCGCTCGCTCAGCGAGCCACTGTCCCCAGTCCCTTGGGCATTAGCCACCCTTGTACCACCCTTGTCTCACCCTTGTCTCGACAAAGGAGAGACAAGGGTGGTTAACAGGCAAGCATCAGTATTCAAGCGGCGGTTTTTTGTGCTTGACACAATATGCCAAACAATCTTTATTGTTAGTATAATGAAAATGTATGGAAGGAGCACATGCCAGTTAACATCTATTTGACGCGCCGCATTCCCCAACCGGCAATTGATTTACTGAGTTCTTATTTTGAAGTGAGCATCAACCCCCACGATCGTAATGTGAGGCGGGCAGAGCTTTTGGAGCACTTAAAAGATGCCGATGCCCTTTTATGTCAGCTTACAGATTCCATAGATCGGGGAGTGATAGATTCTGCCCCGCGCCTCAGGTGTATATGCAACAATGCCGTTGGCTATAACAATATTGACGTTGCCTATGCCACCGAAAAGGGAATTGCCGTATGCAACACCCCCGGAGTGCTCACGGAGGCAACTGCAGACCTGGCTTGGGCGCTGATTATGAGCTGATCACGCAGGATTGTGGAGAGTGACAAGTATGTGCGCGAAGGCAATTTTACCGGCTGGGAGCCCATGCTGATGTTGGGCTCTGATATCTATGGCAAAACCTTGGGGATAGTGGGCATGGGACGCATTGGGCAGGCGGTGGCAAGGCGCAGTGCTGGGTTTGGGATGAAGGTATTGGCATATCATCCCCGGCGCCCCTTGGGGGAATCCCCCGAAGGCTGGCATTATGTGGATTTGGACACTTTGCTCAAGGAAGCGGACATCATCAGCCTCCACGTTCCCCTCACCCCTGAAACTAAGAACATGATAGGGAGAGATGAACTGAGGCTGCTCAAAAATAGTGCCATTTTCATCAATACCGCCCGGGGAGCCGTGGTGGATGAGGAGGCATTGATTGAGATGCTCACCAGTCGTAAAATAGCTGCTGCAGGATTTGATGTATATATTGATGAGCCTTATGTGCCACCCGAATTGAAAGCCCTCTCCAACGTGGTGCTCCTGCCCCATATCGGCTCTGCAACCGTGGAAACACGCACCGCCATGGCGATGATGGCAGCCCGCAACGCCATTGCCATTTTCAAAAACGAAACCCCACCCTCACGGATAAATTAGAAAAGGAGTATTGATGTCTGGTATTATCTTTCTCAGAAGCAAGCAGTTGGATGTGATTACCAGTTTTTATCAAAAGAAGATTGGCATGAACGTGTGGCTGGAGCAGGGAGGATGCCAAATCCTGCAAGATGGCAATCTCCTCTTGGGCTTTTGTGCGGGAGAAGAGGCGGAAACCTGTGGTGTAGTCACCTTCTTTTTGCCTGATCGCCAGAGCGTGGACGCAGCCTGGCAAAAGCACCAGGATATTGCCATGGCACAGCCTGCCTTCAATCCCCAATACCAGATTTATCATTTTTATGCTCGTGATCCGGAGGGGCGCAAGCTGGAATTTCAAAGTTTTGAACACCATCTGCAGCCCTTCATCAGCGCCACCCAAAACCTGATGTATCGCCGCAGCATCCGCGCCTTCACTGATGAGCCTGTGGATAAAGCCACCTTGGACAAGGTGTTTGAACTATGCCGCTACTCCCCCACTGCCAACAACTTGCAAGGATATTACTACACGGTGATCAATAGCAAAGAGATTGTGCAAAAGATTGTGGCACTACGCGGTCCTGCCGGCAAACCGCTGCTGGCAGCTCCACTGGCGATTGCCATTGCCAGCCGTGGAGAAAAGCCGGACCGCCGTGTGCAGGATGCCTGCATCGCCGCCTATCACCTGCTTTTGGCAGCACATACTTATGGCTTGGGCACCTGCTGGGTGACGGATATGGATAAACCTTTGGTGAAAGAGCTCTTGGGCATTCCCGATGAGGATTATGTCGCTTGCCTCACCCCGCTTGGCTGGCCTCTGGAAACCAAAGCCCTGCCCTCACGCCATGAAATCCAGCAATTTGTGAGGTATGTGGATTAACCCCTTCTCCTGATCCTTCGCCAAACCAGGTAGTTATTGATCACCACAGCCAGAAAGACGATATCCGCCACCAAGAAGACGATATTATGGGTCAAAGAATCCCAGATATCGCCCAACACTATCACCGCCAATAAAAAGCAAACCAATACCACCTTAAACACCACAATCCCCTTGAGGGCACCTAACTTTTTGAATACCCAACGCGCTACGGGGTTACGCTCACGATGGTAAAAATTGGGTCTGATCACCAACCAGGTGGAATGGGCATCCAAGACGTTTAACAAGAGGAAGATGATGCCCAGGGCTATGCCCAGCCACAACGAAGATAGATGCTCTTGGATAAAACTCATTCCTCACCCCCATCCCTGCTGCGTGGATGCGCTTTCTGATAGGCATTTTTGATATCTTCCAGGGTGACATGGGTATAGATTTCTGTGGTGGAAAGATTGGTG
>JAAYJN010000165.1 GCA_012522935.1 Candidatus Cloacimonadota bacterium
ATCTTGCCTGTTAACCACCCTTGTCTCTCCTTTGTCTCGACAAGGGTGAGACAAGGGTGGTACAAGGGAGGTGAGTGAGCAAGAAGAAGAAAAGCAATTTTCAGTGAGGGTTTATGCTCATTCCCACTATAAACCGTCACCAAAAATGACAAATCACCCTCACTTGGACAAGTGGGGATAAGCCTTTATGTTGTGGGCATTTAAGGGAGACTATGTTTGGACTTGGACATTTATTGATTTGGACGTTTTTGGGGAGTTTACCATCACCAAAATGACAAATTTAGACCGAATTTGGACTGGACTTGGACATGGCGATGGTTCCCCCAAATCAATCGACTTCAAAAATTCGCAACTGAAGTGATAAAACGCCGATCAGAAATGTTTCGAGGCTCTGAAACTCGTCTATAATCTGGACGTTAAAGTCTATATTAAATGGTTGCAAAATAATACGTTTATTTACCGGATCAAGCTCCACTTTTTTGAGGGTGGCACCATCGCTGGAACGCAGCACACAGACCTTCCCATCGGCATATTCCCAGTCTATAGTCTGTTTTACGATAATGATGTCGTCGTGCATGATATTGGGTTCCATACTGCGCCCATCCACCTTGAATGCCAAATACTTAGAATCGCCACCCGGGATCAAAGACCTTGGCACTTCAATTGTCTCGCCAAAATTCCGCATGTCTGTGATGTCCTCTCTGGGGCCGGCGGCAATAAAACCAGAGATAGGTAAGATTGCCGTGCGAGTGTAATCTATTGTCTCGGTTTGCACTAAGCCGGTCTTTGCATCTATGACCTTGATGCGCTCATCGAGTTTCTCTTTGATCCAACCATCGAAATCCTTAGTGATCTGCATCGATCCTTCCCCGGTCATCACCCAATTCAAGTTTACCTTAGCTTGGCACAAATCGAGTAAAAACTGGGGATCGGGAAGTCGATCTCCGGATTTGTAGCGTGCCCAAGATGCGTTTGAGATGTTGAATTTTTTAGCAAATTCATAATTCTTTAAACGCATAAGCTTCAATAACATTGCCAGCCTATTACCAATTTCCTTGTGTTGCATTGTTGTCCATCCTGACATATTTTTATTGACAATCTCCAAATAGATAAGAACATTGTCTTGAGACAAGGTTAAAAAGCCATATAGAAGTGTCAACAAGTTTTTTCAACGCTGGTTATCTCAATGGCATTTACGCCATCGGGTAAAAGAAAGTTGGGGAAAGTTGCCGGAAAAAGGAGAAAGGACTTCCCAAGATGTTGCGGGCAATAAAGTTAGCACCCACTACAACATCATAAAGAGGTGAAAATGAACATGAAAAAGACCCTGATTGGAGGATGTGAATCCTGCCAGATGAAAAATGTCCAAGTCCAAATAATTGCAGTTGGACTTGGACACGAAAGCTGTAAACGCCCATTGCGCTTGGCTTCCTGGCACACAGCTTATTCATTTTGGAAGATTTTGTCCAAGTCCGCAGAAATTTGTCCAAGTCCATGTCCAAGTCCAAGTCCAATTTGTCCAAGTCCAAATGGAGAATGTCCAAGTCCAAGTCCGATTTGTCCAAGTCCAAGTCCGATTTGTCCAAGTCCAAATTCTCCCCGGTACTCCCCTGTATATTTAGATCTGGGAGGATATTTAATGGAACATGACATTGAACTGCTCTGGCTGCCCCTCGATCGGGTAGCCACCTTGACGGATAAATCGATCAAGACCGTCAGGAGATTAGCGGAGGACGGCAATTATGTGGTTCTGAAGAGGACGGTGCCGAGTGGGAAGACCCATACCACCAAGTCCTTCGTCATGGCGGACCAGGAACTGACGGACCTGGAAAAAGCCTATTGCCGCATACACCGTATGAGGCCGATCGCCATGCACAGAGAACTGATGACTATCGCGGCTACCACGCACACCAGTCTCTTCGTAATCGGCTATACCAAGAACAAGGAGGAGAACCATGCGGGATAAGAACACCGGGGATTACCCGCTTGTACCCCACGCCGACGATGGCGTAAACATCTATGAAAAGTACAGCTTCAAGATCAGCAAAGAGGACTATCTGCGCCTGGCCGAACTCCTGCGCAGCGAAGCCAAACCCGCCTTCAGTCTCCTCAATGAAGCAGCTCCCAAAACAGTCAGTTCGGCAAACAAAACGGGTCCGCCAGTTTCAGAAACCGCCCTTCCCGTATTTAAGGAAGAGAAGACCGAATCCTTGATCGAAGCGCCGCCTGAGACTGAAGACGAGGCGCTGCTTGGGGAGCTTAGAACCCTGAACCTGGAAGTGGAAGCCAAAGAACTGCTCAGCTGCATGGCGGAAGCCCAACTCTATGCCCGCTTCTGTGAAACGGTGTTGGAGATGTTAGAGGAGGCGGATTCCAAGGCCCACACCTGGGAGACAATCCAGTCCAGCTATAACCAGAGGCAGTTCGTGCCGGAACTGTATGATCTCAAAGGCAAGCGCAGCCTGCGCTCACTCAAGAACTGGGTGGATGCCTACCTGGAAAGCGGACGGGATATGTTCGCGCTCATTCACAAGGCCAAACGGGAACTAAAAGGGAGGAAGGTGAGCTTCGAGGAACAGAGTTTTCTAAAGAAGATACTGCTCACTCCCCAGAAGGTGAAGATCTACACTGCGGTCAACATCCTCAAGGCCTATGCCCGCCTGGGCAGCCTCGCGTCTCCCAGTTCCGTGCCCACGTTAGTGCGCTGGTGCAAGGATTACGAGAGAGACAACAAGGCCATCTGGACCCAAGCCCGCCTGGGCAGCAAAGCGGTGGCTGAGACCATTGTCAAGACCATCAGCAGAGACAACGGTCTGCTGAATGTGGGCGATGTCTGGGTGGCCGACGGGCATACCCTGGCCTTTGACATAATCAACCCCAAGACCGGAAAACCCCAGCGTATGACGATGATCATGGTCTTGGACTGGGCAAGCCGCTGCCCGGTGGGAGCCAGTCTCGCCTACACCGAAGACAGTCAGCATATCCAGATCGCCTTTAGAAACGCCTTCCTCAACTGGGGAGCGGTGCCCAAGTATGTCTATCTGGACAACGGCAGGGCTTTCAAGAGCAAGCTCTTTCACGAACAGTGGAGTGAGCATGACCTGGCCAGCGACCTGGCAGGCATCTTCCCCAGGCTGGGCATCAAGGCGGCCTTCGCGGAGAGCTACAACGCCAAAGCCAAGATCATCGAACGGTTCTTCAAGACCTTCCAGGAACAGTTTGAACGGTTTATCTCCAGTTTTAGAGGAGCCTCAGTGGCGGACAAGCCCGCCACCCTGATGCGGAACGAGAAGTGGGCGAGAAAGATGTTTGAAGGCAAGCCGCCCACTCTGCAGGAAGCGATGCAGATGATCGGGTTCTATATCAGGCACATCTACGGCATGAACGAGCATCGGGGGATCGGAGGCAAACGCCCCTATGAGGTCTTCAGCCGGGCGCTGGTTCCCGAGGAACGCAAAGTCGAACCGAGACGCCTGAACTTCCTGATGATGTCCGCGGCACGCAAGACTCTGCGCAACAACGGGATCACCCTCAACAAACTGATGTACTGGGATACAGCCTTGATGGAACACATCGGCAAAGAGGTGGTAATCAGATACGATCTGGCGGACTTGAGGTGGATAGCCGTCTATGACATCTATGACAACTTCATCTGCCAGGCCGAAGTCCGCAAAGCGCAAGACCCCTTCATTCATCTCGATCCGGACAATCCCATCTCTCACTCGGAACTGAATAAGGAATACAAGGCGATTAAACGCCACCAGCGGCAGATCGCCACCCGCACCAAGCAGGTAATCAAGTCCTCGCAGGAAGCGGTGGAGCGGCTGATGAAGCCACTGCCTGCCTTGGAAGACAATCCTCTGTTTGAACACGCTCCCACCTTAAGCCCGCCTAAGCGCGAAGCGGAAGAGTTGATGCAGCATTTAGAACAACAGGTAATCAAGCAAATACCGGATGAGCCGGTCAAGCCTGAGCCGGTGCCACTTGCCGTAAACGGCGAGATTAAGCCCAAAGAAAAGAACTTCAAAGAGATGTTAGAGTTCATCGGGATCAATTAGGAGGATTCATGAAACAGAACAAACTTGTAAAAATCAGCAACGTAGTGGAAGCCGATCAGTGCATCCAATACCTGATGCGCCGCCCCAAAATGGAGATGGTGGGATTGGGATTGATCTATGGCAGACCGGGGCTGGGTAAAACCACCTACGCCCAGCGGATTGCCTTTCAAAAGAATTACATCTACCTGCGCTTGGAGGCGGTTACCACTCCCAAAGCATTTTCCTGCATGCTACTCAACGCATTATACAATCGCTATAACTTGGGCGGCTTCATTCCTGCCGGTTCGACCAATAGCCTCTTTAATCTATGTAAAGACATCCTGGATGAACACCCGGAAACGGTGATCATCATCGACGAGATAGACTACGCCTTTAAACAAGAAAAGATCTTGGGCGCAATCAGGGACATCGTGGACGAGACCTTGGCGATCATCATCTTGGTGGGCATGCAGAACGCCAAAGACCGGCTCTCGCAGATTAGCGAATACTACTTCGACCGCTGTAATGCCTTCTATCAGTTCAAGCCGCCTACCCTGCAAGACTTAAAGCTGATTGCCGATCAGGTCTTGGAAGTCAAACTGAACGCAAGCTATATTGAAAGCATATACCAGCATGCCAAAGGCAGCTTAAGGCGCGCCATCAAGATGATGCACGGACTGGAAAACGGTTGCCTTGATCTGGATCAGGAAGCGGTAAGACAGCCGAAGATTGAGGTTGCACAGTGAACACCAAGGAATTGGTAAACAACTTCGTAAAGCAGTTCAACAAGCCCTTTGATGCCCAAACGGTGGCGGACATGACCGAGTGCCCGCTACGCGGGGTCAAAGCCGTGCTTGCTGAACTGCTTGCCGCCGGGCAGATTAAGCTGATTGATGCCAAACAGAAGATCTATGTGCGGGATCACCGCTTTGCCACTAAGGTTCGCTATAACACGAAGGGCGGATGGAGTTTCGATACCGGTGATGCCATAAAACTATTGGAACTAATCGAGCAGGGCGAGTTCAGGTCAATCCGCAATCTCGCACAGGCTGCGGGCAGAAGCCGTCAATGGGTGTACGTCTATCTGGAAGCTTTGGCATCCATTGATTGTATAGCCCTGATTAAGAAGCGCTATGTCGTAATCAGCCGGGCAAGAGTCAAAGAAATCGGCAGGCACATCATCCCCGGCATCTTGGGCAGGATGCGTGCTCAATGCGGAGAAGAAGCGAAAGCTCAAGCTGCCCAAGAAAAAGAACAAAAGCGCTTGGCCCGCCAAATCCGCCAAGCCGAGAAAGAGCGGCTTGCCCAGCAGAAGCTGGCACGCCAAGAGGAAGACAGACAGAAGCAAGAAGCTGAACAAGCCCAGCGGGAAGCCTTCTTAAACGAGTGGCAAGCCTATCTGAACTCGGGACTGATGGCTTCCCTCAGCTTTGAACAATTCCTCAGAAACAGAATGAACAGTTAAAGGAATAAACAAGGAGCATTCTATGACGCAAGAACAGCGCGAACGAAAGCTGCGCCAAGAGATTCACGGTCTCAGGGTCAAAAAGTTTCACTGGCCCCTGGACGCTTTCAAATACATCATGAGCGGCATGGGCTACGGGGACTCGCTTCGGGCATTGTCAGAGGACCGCTTAACCGAATTGAAAGCCATCATGCTTAAATATCGGAGCCATGGTCGTCCTCTCGAATACAATTACGATAAGCAAGGCAAATACATGCATGCACTCATGAAACAAGCCGGCTGGACGGAAGCACAGCTTCGGGCATTCACCATCAAGCATTACCGCAAGAGCCACTGGAACCTCTTGGAGCCTAAAGAGCGGCGGGCAGTTATCGCCATGTTTCAACAATACTTAAAAAAACAAGAAACCACAATAATAAAAGATTCGAAGGAGGAATCGCATGACTAAGAAGAGTAAATCAACTAAGGAACGCACTTTAACCGATGCACAGGGTAGAGAATACCCCATCAAGGTGCTGCAACCCGAAATCGTTCAGAAAGACACCGTAGTGAAAAAGGCGATGGAAGTCGCTCTCAAGCTGCACGAGCGTTTAGTCGAAGACAAGCATAAACTGCTCAAGATCATTGATGAGTATTTAAACAAGGAAGCGGGCAACTACAATCTGGAATGGAAGGGTAATGCGCTCTTGGTTACTTTCGATGAGAAGTACCGGATTGAAATGCGGCTGCGGGAAAAGATTCAGTTCGGCATCGAACTGCAGCTTGCCAAACAGAAGATTGATGAGTGCATCAAAGCGTGGACGGAAGGCAGTAACGACAACCTCAAAGCCATTGTGAATGAGGCTTTTCAGGTGGATAAGCGGGGACAGATAGCCCGCTACCGCATCCTCAACCTGCGCCGCTACAACATCAAAGACCCCATCTGGAAAGATGCGATGGCACTCATTGACAAGGCGATCTACATCACTTCCACCAAGCAGTATATTTCGTTTTCAGTGCGGGACGAGGCGGGAGACTATCACAAAGTGGTGCTGAACTTCAGTGCCCTATGATACTGTGTCATCTTATGACATCCTTACTTGTTAAAAACACAGGAGAGAGAATTATGACACCAGCAAAGGACATAACGGCAGAGGATACGATGAGCATATTCAAAGATGATCGAAATTACCGACCTGATGAGGTGGCATCCACGCTCCGGGTCAACCGTACCACGGTGTATCGCTGGATCAGGGATATCCTCGATCCTCTGCCCGCTTTTAGAACCAAGCAAAATGGTCAGCTGCGCTGTTCCGGTAAGGACTTAAACGATTACCTGAATAAGCATAAGGTGCGTCCGGAATATGAGTAATAGCAAAGAGTTCCGCATCAAGCGGGACAACTGTAAAGAAAGCTATCTGAACGGTAAGACCGATCCGGTGGAGCTGGCGATGATCTTCGGCGTATCCGATATTACCGTCCGTAAATGGATCAAGAGCGGTAAATGGGATGAGCTGTTCAAAGAGGAACGTAAGTTAGACCATGAAATCACCATTGCGCGTAAGAGGGCTTTGATACAGGCGCTCCGCGAATACTCCAAGAATCCTGCCGATACCGCCATTCAAAGCTTGGTCAGTATGATGAAGCAGGATCAGAAGGACCGGGAGCCTTCCAAAGAGCTGAATGATTATATCGTGCGTTTTTTGGATCAGGCAACCGACTTCATGATCGAGAAAGGCTATGAGACGCTGCTAAAGCAGTTTCAAGGCATCGTCATCGATCTGGCTGAATACTTAAGAATCAGAAACGGATAAATGGACATGAACGCCTCCAAGCAACATATACCCTAGCATCCTGCCAAACGATAAACGGCGGAGCCAAATCCTCCGGCTCCGCCGTCTTGTTTAAAGATGGAGGCTCGGGCTGATGCCCAAGAAGTTCATCCAACGGCATAACAAGGCCCTGACGGAGATCGCATCCAAAACGATCTCCGTCTTGCCGTTTATAGACGATAACCCTGAAGCCAAAGCAGAGAGAATCAGGAGGACAGCTGCAGAAGGTTGGGATGCCTTCTCGTTCTTCTGTCACAGCTATTTCCCGCACATCTTCCCGCTACCTTTTTGCTCAGCGCACGAGACCATGTTTGATGAGACTGATAAGGGCTCAGGCATCATCGGCATTACCGGCTTTCGTGGGCTGGGCAAAACGGTTCTCATGGGAGTGGTCTATCCGATCTGGATGATCATCAAAGGAGAACGTTATGTGATCCATACCGCAGCGGACACAGATCTGGCACAAGAGAGGACTGCCTTCACCCTGCATGAGTTGCAGAATAATAAGCGGCTCACTCTCGACTACCCGGAACTGCAGCCTATGGACAGCTTTGATCTGGACTTCTATCTTAAGAATAAAGCGAGAATAAGAGCCAGAAGCATCAAGCAATCACACCGAGGAACCATTAATCCCAAGACAGCCAAGCGGCCTGGACTGATCGTTTGTGATGACATAGACAAAGAAGAAAACATGGGCAACCAGTCCATTGGCAAGAGACGTATGGAAAAGATAACGCAAGAGCTTGCCGGGGCCTTGGCACCCGAGGGTGGCGGCAAGATCATCTGGCTCGGTAACCTGGTACATCCCAATTACTCCATCTGTCAGTTTCAGGAGCTAATATTAAGCGAAATACGGGCAGATAACCCCGATTTGGACTTGGGATACCAGCCGGTTCTGAAAACGCACCAGAAAGCGATTTTGCGCTTTCCCTTGGAAGATCAGAGAGGTAAGTCCACCTGGGAGGAACAGTAC
>JAAYJN010000004.1 GCA_012522935.1 Candidatus Cloacimonadota bacterium
AACCCCAGCGGCTGGAAAAACGTGTCGATTACCAACGTTGGCAGTGGCACCCTGAACCTCAGCGTGGATGATATCAGCATTTTTGGCGAGAATGCCACAATGTTTGAAATCAATCCCCAGGTTTTGCCGGTGGCTTTGGGCAGCGGTGAATCTCTCAATATTCCCGTGCGTGCCACAGTGACAGAAGAAGGTGAAGTAAATGCCACCCTGCGCTTTGTGTATGACATGGAAAACTATGATGTGGCGCTGAGTGCCGAAGGCTTGCCTGCAGGCGTGGTGCTCTTGGGCGATGGCTTGTTAACCGCCCGCTACCCCTTGGGCAGTTATTACGGCTATGAACGCAGTGCCGCCCTATATACAGCGGCTGAATTGGGTGTGACCAATAAGCGCATCAACCGCCTGTCCTGGTATGCCACTGTGGCGGCTGCACCCGCAGTTCCCACCAAAATCTATCTCAAAGCGTATAATACAGATACCATTGGTGTAAACAACTGGGCTGGCTTTATCAGTGGAGCCACCTTGGTGTATGATGGCGTGGATACATCCATCGCAGCAAATGATTGGCACCATATCGTATTGGATAATAGCTTTGATCTGGATAGCGGCAATAATCTCTTGGTATTGGTGGAGCGAAACTGGGGCGGAACAGGCAGTAGCGCTGGTATCACAGCACCAGCTTTGAGATCCACCAACATGACTGGCATGCACCACACATTGTTGGCGGATAATAACGCTCCCGTTGGTAATAGCGTTGCCCAATCTTCACGTCCCAACCTGATGTTGATGAGCGACACCTTTACCATTACCGCTCCTCCCAACCCAGCCATCATCGCCGCTCCGGCAGACGGGGCTACGCTCGTGGAATTGGATGCGCAATTGAGATGGACTTCTGGCGGCGGAGGCCCCAGCGGCTATAAATTGTATCTTGGAGAAAACAATCCGCCCGAATTGGTGGCAACACTCGGTCTTGAATACAGCTATAACCTAAACTTGGAATACAGCACCACCTACTATTGGCAGATCGTTCCTTTCAATAGCTTTGGTGATGCCGTGGATTGCCCCATCTGGAGCTTTACCACCAAAGATGATCCTGTCATTCGCAATTATCCTTTCGTGGAAGGCTTTGAAGAGTATTATACAAACGGTGCTCGCATTGCCACCTATTGGGAGCAGTTCACCGGTCCTCAATACACTACAAACTACTGGGCTGCAAACTATCAGCAAACCACCTATAACCGCACTCCCAGAACCGGTGATTGGAACGCCGTACTGCAATCAAGCTCACACGCCACTCTGGTTCGTCCTATCCAATTGGAAGCTGGGAACCTGTATTTGCTTAGCTTTTATGCGCGTCAAGACGGGCCTTACCCGGACTTTTCCAATATACAGGCGCTGTTGGGCAATGCCCCCACATTGGCGGCGCTCACTACTCCGATCACCCCTCTCACAGGCCTGGTAAATGGAGATTATCAAGCTATCAATGGTGCCTTCCAAGTGGAAAGCAGCGGTATCTATTACATAGGCATCAAGGGCTGGATGAATGGCTCCCCACACTTTATCAGTATGGATGATCTACAGATCATCGAGATCCCGGCTGGTCCCGTAGCGGCTCCCCACCTGGATTCCCCTGCAAACGGTCAGCAAAGAATGCCCATCGAAGGCTTCCCCTTCGAATTTAGCTGGAATTATGCTGGTCCCGAACCTGCCGGCTATGACCTGATGATAGCAAACGTGGCAGATCTGCCCCAGAACTATAACGAGGATGATTTCTTTGCCACAGCTATCAGCTTTGAAAACGCAAACAGCCCCCATACCCCAGAATTTGATGATCCTGATTTCTATCAATATAGCACACGCTATGCCTGGACTGTGGTGGGCTACAATGACGACTATAGCCAAATGGAATTTATGTGGCCACCCTATGAATTTGTGGTGGAAGACGATCCCACCATCCGTGAATTCCCCTGGACTGATAGTTTTGAAGATTACGCAAACTTCAGCCTGGATATCAGACCCTGGAGCCAGTATGACGGCGACGGCATGCCAACTTATGGCATTACAAGCTACACTTTCCCAAATCAATATTACACAGGCAGCTATATCGTATTCAATCCTGATGCCACCACGCCCGTACTCAATGAGGTCTGGGAAGCATACGACGGTGACAAGTATCTTGCCGCCTTTTCCGCTAATGGCAGTGCCAATAACGACTGGCTGATCTCTCCTCCTCTGGAAACCACCACCGCTTTGAATTTCAGCTTCAGAGCACGTTCCGTTATTTCGGATTACGGTCTGGAACGCTTCAGAGTCTTGGTTTCCACCACGGATAAAAACCCCGCTTCCTTTACCCAGATCAGTGCTGGCGATTATATCAATGCACCCGTGGATTGGACAAAATATGAATACGTATTGAATTACCCAAATCAAACCATCTTTGTGGCTATTCAATGTATTTCAGATGATGCTTTCACCTTTATGGTGGATGATGTCCAGTTCAACATCCCCAATGATCTTGATCTTGCCATCTCTGGATTTTCCGGCAATAACTTGGGCAACGTCAATCATCCTGCCTATTATGATGTGGCCGTGTCAAACGTTGGTCAATACAGCGTGAGTTCCTTTACCTTATACCTCAAAGACGCTGCCACAGATGCCATCTTGGCAGAAAAAGAGGTGACGGAGCTTTTGGCATCTGCCGCCACGATCACAGAAGAAATCTTCTTGACTCCCACTATGGTAGGTGACTTCAACGTATATGCAGAAATAGTGGTAAGCGGGGATGCAAACCTGACAAACAACCGCTCCAATGCACTGCCCATCAAGGTAATGAGCGAAAACATGAAAGTGCTGTTGGTGGGCGATCCCCAGAATATCTCGCTTGACTTGGCAACGCCTTTCAACTTCTTATATGATGATTCCGTGGTAGAAACCATCTATTTGGCAAGTGAAATGCAAAACAGATCTGGCACCATCGAAGCATTGACCTACATCAGCTATTTTAATGCATACGCCAGTGATAACTTCCAAATCTGGATGAAAAACACTGATGTAAACAACCTGAACTCGGGTTGGCTGCCCTTTGATGGTTACACATTGGTTTATGAAGGTCCCATCTCTGCCCCCGCAGACGTGTACTTCGTGGAGCTCTCCATCACACCCTTCACCTACACTGGTGGCAATCTGGCGATACGCACCAGCAGAGTGTGGAACGGCACTTGGAGCAACAACAAATATTGGCTCGCTACCGTGGATAACAATTATATGGGGCGTACCCGCATTTACTTTGCAGATACCAATTCATTGGATCACACAAATCCGCCCCTGGGCAATGTGTATGACCATATCCCCGATATCTATTTCTTTATAGATACAGATGAATTGGTAACCGTTACAGATAGCCCCGAGCTCTCCATCAGCATGCAAGGCACCCAAACCAAGCTGCAGTGGCAGCCTGTGGATTATGCCTACTCATATAATGTGTACGAAAGCGATGACCCCTATGCATTTGTGGATGCCCCGATTGCTACACTGTACAAAACAAATCACAGCATCACCACTTCTGGTGACAGTAAGTTTTACCGTGTAAGCTCCAAGCCCTATCGCGATCTTGTACGCGGTATTTACAGAAAACCCCGTTTCGAACAACATGAGCTGCGTGAAATAGAAAAACCTGTTTTCAAGCTGCCCTATTTCCAAAAAACCAAATAACAGATACCAATAAACAAAGCCCCCGGCATCAACGCTGGGGGCTTTTCTTTTGGGCACAAAAATAGCTTCCATTTCACACAGTCAATCAGACATGGCAAAATGGAAGCTATCTAAGGATTATGGGATTTGGATGGCAATCACCTTATAAAAGGCTTTGCTATCAATCTGGGGATCAATCCAGCTTGTATTGGGAGCATCCACGGTTGCCACAGGCTCTGTGCCAAAATCCTCATACGGAGTTTGGGAGCGGTAAATCTGGTAGGCATCTGCCCCATCCACGCTCTGCCAGCTCAGCATTATGCCGTTGGCATCACGGGAAATCACCAATTCGGGAGCATCCAGGCTAATTTCAGCCGCAATTATCTCCAGCTCATCGATTACCGTGATATGGTTTTGGGCGGTGATCACCAAAGTGGCGGTCCCGGCTTCCAATCCGGCATTTAGGGGCATTTCCAAATAACCGCTGGCATCTGCCAGACCTACTCCGTAGATGACGCCGTTTTGAGTGATTGCCACGCGGGCATAAGGGGCGGCACCGCTTACCAGGAAGGAGCTTTGCCCGCTGGTGATCTGATCTGCATAGCTGGCATTCATGGCATCCGGCACTCTCAGATAAGCAGAAAGCGAGGGGTCTCCCATGATTTGGTAGGATTCCCAATAGTAATTTGATTTTGGGCTGCTGCTTTTCATTACTGCCGTATTGCCCATAAATACAAGCTCGCCCAGGGTGGTAGCCCAGTCTTTATACTCTTCATTGTGAGTATGAAACAAGGCATCGAAAGCACCAAGTCTGCGATTGTGATAAGCTGGGGCAGTGCCATTGATCGGAGACTTGAATCCTACCGCCCAATAGTAGTCTTCATCCCAATAGGTTTCGTCTATGGAGCCGATATAAGCCACACCTCCGGCATTGGCTTTGCGCAAAACAGCTTCGCCAAAACAGGGGATATTGTGATTGAACCAATTTGTAATGCAGCAATTGCCTATCATCAAGCCATATTTGGCATAATTTGTCATCGCATTTACATGTGCTGCTTTGAATTCAGGATCTCCCCACAAGGTATAGCCACCGTGCCCGGTATAGTAGATGATGCCGCGGCCTTCACTGGCTTTGTTACGGATTTCCGTGGCGTAGTTTGTGGAAGTGGGATAAATATAATTATCGCTGGTGATGTTTTGGTTTGCATTAAAGTAGTTTTGGGTGATGTAGTTTACAACGCCATTGGCATGCGTGGCACCAAAAACATCATCAATTCCAGCGGTAATGATGCTTTTACCCAAATAGCTGAGGTCTGGCATCAGGGTTTTTTCATAGGTGATGGCTTTGTGAATCACGGCGGCAAGCTCGTCGGTATTGGCTACCGAAAATCTGCCATGATACATTTCAGGTATAAAGTCTGAACCTTGCAAACGCACATAAGTATAATCCGTGATGTGGTTTCCGGCAGTGCCCAGATAGGCGGTCACCTGGATATCTCCTGATTCGTCTCCGAAAATTAGTAGATATGTGGGAGCGGGGTTGGAAGCTGTGGCGGCATTCCAAATGCTTTGCATATAGGATTTGATGGCGCCATATGTGTTTGCCATCATACCACCGGTGCCCACGGTGGCAACGCTCACCGCAATG
The DNA here is from genome assembly GCA_012522935.1 of Candidatus Cloacimonadota bacterium. Classification (GTDB taxonomy): domain Bacteria; phylum Cloacimonadota; class Cloacimonadia; order Cloacimonadales; family Cloacimonadaceae; genus UBA3900. The sequence goes on from JAAYJN010000004.1 coordinate 5,336, forward strand.
CCCTGCTGCACCTTCCAATCCACAAAATCCTGAATATAGCTGGTGTAGCCCACCGGACACAGGATCACCATTTTGGTGGGATGCCGCACCAATTGCGTGCGTGTATCTGCGTTCCAATTCAGGATGGTTTGAGCATAGAGTTTATCAAATTCAGGAGATGCGGTTTTGGCAAGCAAATCACTGGTGGCAGCCAGATCCGGATTTTCAAAATCCACCCTCAGATCCAGGCTGTGCATTACTCTGATGGAGCCTGTCGCGGGATCGTAGCGAACGGGGAAATAATCCACCGCAAAGAGCCTTACGCCGCGCAGATAACCCAATTCCTGGATTTCCACCCAATCGCGTGTGTTGAAGCCACTTTTGCCATAACTTGCATCATTTATTACAAAAGGGGCAGTTTTGGGGTCTTGAGACCTGGGTAGCGGCTCCTGCGCAGGAATGATCCGGCGTGAAAGTCGGCTAAGAGCAGCAGGAATATCCTTTGTGGATTGAGATTTGATATTAAATTGCACATTGGCGCCCACTGGAACGGCGATCAATTCACGGTTCATAGGTAGCTTGGGATCGCCCACGATATTGGTATATCCCCAGCCTTCTATGAAAAGCTCGTCAAAGAACCCTACAGAAGTTTGCACTTCCCGAATTCCCAATTCACCCACTTTATAGCTCAGATCAAAACCATAATCGCTGTTATTGCTCAGCCGCACCTGGTTTTCATTGGATGAAATTTCAATCTGCCTGTTTTGGGCAGAAAGACCGATGGCACATGCAAGGGTGATTGCCATCAAGAGCAACGCCTTGCCTCGCGAAAGAATCTGCATTAGATTACTCCTTAAGTGTTTTATTTTTTTACACTCCTAAGCGCTACAATATGGCCTTGCTGTATGCAAACAAATGCATTACAAAGCACCTTGAATTTAACTGTTCCATAAACTGAAGACCTGAATATTGTCAAACACTTATTGGCTTCA
>JAAYJN010000148.1 GCA_012522935.1 Candidatus Cloacimonadota bacterium
CGGCAGAGACGATATTTCAGGTCAAATCACACCATATGAATATATTACGAGTCTCGGAGAGACGGCATTTTTTGCTAACTACGAATTCTACAAATTCAAAACAGACTCGGCTTTAGCGAAGCCCTAACACCTATCACCTAAAACCTAAGCTCGCGAAGCGAGCTCCCACATCACCTTTACTCCCACCTCAATGGCTCCTTCATCCGGCAAAAACTGTGGGGAATGCAGAGAATGCTGGCATCCCGAACCCAGCCAAAACAGTAAACCCGGATAGCGCGTGGTAAAGAATCCAAAATCCTCTCCCGTCATCTCCGTGGCTGCCTCGAGATAGTTCACATCCAGCTTTACCGCCACCTTCCGCAATTCCTCTGCCCACCCGCCGTCATTCACCACGGGGTCGTAGCTGCACAGCGTTTCCACCTCGCTTTCACAGCCAATCTTGCCTGCCGCTTGGGCAGCATTTTCCCGGGTGAGGTGGTTCATGTGGTCTCGCACCTCCGGTTTCAGGCTGCGGTGGGTGCCTTCCAAAAGGCAGCTCTCGGCTATCACATTGCGCACCTGCCCGCCTTTGATGGTTCCCAGATGATATATCACGCGCTCTTTTTTCTTTAATTGGATAATGTCTGCCTGCATCAGCTGCATAAATTCAGCCGCTGCAGCGATGGCATCCCTGCCCTTTTCGGGGAACGCCACATGCGCACTTTTGCCAATGAAGCGAACGTCAAATTCCTGGGGAATGCCAAAGATGATCCCTGCCCGGCTGGAGATGGTTCCCACGGGCATCCCGCTTGCCACGTGCAGGGCAAATACGGCCTCTATTGGATATTGTTGGATGATGCCCTCTGCCAATACGGATTGCGCTCCTCCCTTGCCTTCCTCCGCCGGTTGGAAGAGGAAGAGGAGGTTTTGGCGGGGCTGGTTTGCCAATACCTTTTCAATCAATCCCATCAGCACCGTCATGTGCACATCATGCCCACAGGCGTGCATCACTCCCGGCTGTTGCGAGGCAAAATCACATCCGGTCGCCTCCGTGATGGGCAAGGCGTCCATATCCGCTCTAAAGAGGCGATAGGCATCCCCTCCGCCGCTGTATTCCACGAGGAATCCGGTACTGTCAAAATCGTGGACAATCAATTCCGTGGCGCCTGCCCTGATGTGTTCCGGAGTGCTGTAAATCCGTGTCAGCCGCTTGAGCTCTTCCCGCAAAATGGCGGCAGTTTGATGCTCTTCAAACGCCAGCTCCGGGTTTTGGTGCAAACGCTTGCGCAGATCTTTCAGCTTGTCCATAGTGTTTACACTCCTTTGGCGTGTGCCAGCATTATTTTGATGGCATTGGTGGCAGCGCCCAAACGCAGGTTGTTTGCCACATTCCAAAAGGTGAGGCTGTGCTTGTCCGTTCCATAACGCAGGCGGGAAACGTGGCTGTCGTTGGAATTGCCCAAATCCAAGGGGGTGGTATAAGTGTTTGCACTATAGCGGATGGTGTCGGAATGAGCAAGCGCAGTGCTGGCATCGTTCAAATCCACTTCGCGCTCACACTCCACATACACGCTGATAGAGTGTCCAAATTTCACCGGCACCCTCACGCAGGTGGCGGATAGGGCAAGCTGGTAATTATCCAATATCTTCCGGGTTTCCTGATACATTTTTTCCTCTTCCGCACTGTATCCGTTATCCTGCAAACCGCCAATCTGGGGGATTACATTCAGGTCTATTATCGCCGGATACACGCCCATTTCGCTGGAGCCATTGCGCTGTTGATACAATGCTTCCAAGCCCTGCTGTCCGGTGCCGGATACAGCCTGGTAGGTGCTCACAATCACCTTGCGGATGCCATACATACGGTCCAACACCGCCAAAGGCAATACCATCTGGATGGTGGAACAGTTGGGATTGGCGATGATGCCGCTATATCCGGTCAGGAGAGCCCCATTGATCTCTGGCACCACCAAAGGGATGTCCGGTTCCATCCGGAAGGCGGAGGAATTGTCTATCACTGCCCGCGCATGCTGGAGGGCAAAAGGGGCAAAACTGCGCGATACCCCAGCTCCGGCGGAAAACAAGACATAATCATATCCCTTGGCAAAGGAATCACGGGTAAGCTCCTCAACCAAGAGCGCATCATCCACATAATAAAGGGTTTTGCCGGCAGAGCGCGCCGAGGCATACAAATCCAGGGTGGAGATTTCTATCTTCATTTCCGCCAAGTTGCGGATCATCATTCTGCCCACGGCTCCGGTGGCACCAACGATGGCTATCTTCATTTATTCTGTCCTCATAGCTTTTATATTGTTATTTCCCAATTCTATGGGTGCAGGCTTTTGTCAATGTAAAACTTGCCTGCTACGCTCGCAATGAATAAAGAATAATGAATGATGGGGCTGGCTGTACGAGCCAGAGACCAGTGGACAAGGACACGGGCGCTGATAAATGGAACAAAAACACCAGAAACATGGAATATAAATTGCTTCATATTTTATAGCAAATTATTCAGAAACTTAATGCATCTGATCTAACAAGAACCAATGACAACATCGCAAGGAGATAAACCATGAAAAAGCTTATCGCGTTAGTGTTATTTTCCCTTTTTATTGTTATGTTACTGGGTCATGGATTTACCAAGAACATTGTGGAGCAAAGGGTAACCCAAAAAGCAGCTGATTCTCTTGTTAAAACCGAATACCCTCAATTTCATCTCACCCTCTTTGATGTATTCAGCTACTTTGATCTGGATGAAGAAAGAATAGCGGACGTTTATGTGTATGCCAAAAATGGTAAATACAACGGCAACAAATCGTTGTTGCTGGAGCGTCTTTACAGAGGTTCAATAGAATTGGAAGGATACTATGAAGAGATGGGCAGATTGCGAGAGGCGGCATCAGGGGATTATATGGCGGAACTTGGTGCGCTGGAGGTGGAGGCAGATAATTGTTTAAGGATGATAAGCGGCTATGATGACTTTGTGACCGTTATCACTTCAGCCACCAAAAACAAGCTGCCTATCTGGGAATATAAGGAAGGCTTGCCCTATGATTATCAAACGCACCATCTGGAAAGTATCTTTCTCAAGAGGAACAAGCCCCTGCCCCAGGCTACCCGCTTTTATTACAATGGCCCCGCTCAGTTATTTATCAGAGATATGGCAAGTAATACCATCATCAACCTCTATAATGACAAAGTGGAGCTGGATTTGGAGGAACTTGCCGGGGATGTATTCAACAATGAAAACCATCGTGTGGCAGATCTCGCATCCTGCCTGCAAACTTGGGAAGATCTGGAGGTAAAATCACTTGATGAGCTTATCGCCTCCCACGCTGACTATAATAGAAGCAGCCATGTGATACCGTCTGTGCCATATTTTCGTCAAGGTGTGTGGAACTACAGTGCATTGCATCAGCTTTTTCCTGCAAGTGGCTCTTGTGCTGTGATGGCTACGGCCTCGGCACTGTTTTACTATGATCCTATATACTATAATATGGTGGATTTGGGATGGATGTGGGGAGGCGACCACCAAACTGCCTCGGCGGGATTTGCCGCCTATTCAGGGATAGGGTGGGGAAGTCCCAATCCATCGGGGCAAGCTGAATTAAAATGGGGACCGGAAATTGCTTTGGTGGAATTAGCCGTGGATATAGGGTATAATTTTGCCATGGGCGGCACAAATTATTCATGGGATGAGTGGGAATGGGGCACCAGGTTTTATACAAATGTCAGAAAAGACTTGAACTTTACTTATGAAAAAAGGCGCCGACCCGATCTCTCAAGCTATCCTCACACTTTCAGCGAAATAGCCACACAAATGAACAACAACAGACCAATGATCATGTCTTTACAACATTATTCCTGGAGCAATTCGCCTCCATCTGTGATAGAGGAGATCGGCGGCCATCGTGTTTGCATTGTAGCATTTCACGACAATCATTCCACTGCAGGACAATCTATTGGCGTATATACAAATGGTTCATCAGATTATGATGTGGTTTATTGGAATTATGCAAATCTTGTTTTTGCGCACCCATCAGAATTCCCATATACAATGAAGATCACCCCTGGAGGCAGCTTTGGAGATTGGAAAAGTGCTCCCAATCTGGAAAGCCCGGCTAATGGTTCCAGCCACTTTATAGGAGATATTACATTATCCTGGGAGAATGTGAGCCCCATCAATAAGTATCTTATCACAGTGGGGACTGATGCCAGTTTTGGCAATACCCCATACAAATTTCAGGGTGATGTGATTGGAAACAGTAAAACCTTGAATTTCAACTCTACAGACACATATTATTGGAGGGTGGCACCTTACAATGAAAAAGGCAATCTCTGCCACTTCGGTGCCACTTATTCTTTTACGGTAAACCGTCCCATTGTAACGGTATATCCAAACTCAAGAGTTTTTGGTGATGTGTTGATTGGCACAAACTCCACTCCACGAAGTTATGCGCTCACAGGCAGCTATCTGGTAGGCAGCGTTTCTGTGCAAGCTCCCCCTGGATACAGGGTATCAACAGAGCAAGCTGGCCCCTACGACACATCCCTCACGTTTAGGCACACAAACGGGAGTCTTTCAAAAACTATTTGGATCATGTTCCATCCCACACAAGCGCAAACTTACACAGGTGTTGTGGCGAATGGTTCACTGGGTGTCACAACAGTGAATGTGGCGGTTACAGGACGGGGTGTAAGATATCTTCCTTCTTTTACACTTAGCCCTGAAAGTCTGGATTTTGGAACCCAGCTTATAAATACTGAAACTGAAATGAGTTATCATATTACTGCCACGCGTCTTACCTCAAATGTTACCGTCACCGCCCCAGATGGATACACCCTGTCTAATTCGCAGAATGGCACATACACTTCCACTCTTACAGTTCCCGCAGATGGGGGGATTGTGGATGCTACTGTATGGGTGCGTTTCCGGCCTGAATATGTTCAGGATTATTCCGGCAATATCTTTCATACAGCAGATAATATCACTGGCGTCAATCTTCCTGTGAGTGGAATTGGGCATTTATCCAGTCCGCTTCTGCAAATTCAAAAGGTAAGTGATACTGTGCTCCGCTTACGCTGGAGCTATGTGCCGGGAGCTAACTTGTATAGGGTGTACAAATCGCTCACGGGCCTGGCAGGTGGCTGGGAGCTTTTCTGGGAAGGCAGCAGTTTAAACTGTCTGGATTTCTTTACTCTTCCCCATTCGTTTTACCATGTGACTGCCGTGGAGACCCCTTTGAATTAGAGCCATTTTGGCAAGAAGGTAGTTACACTATCACATCAGCGCGGCACAGCGCTTTGGCGAGGTCTACCTCATAGATTAGAAGCTTGATTTCGTCATCCGGGGCGGGGTAATCGTCACACACCGCCACGATGCGCTTTTGCCAGGGGAGCAGCTCAAAGAAGCCGCCTTTTTTGAGGCGACGGATGAAGGTGGCATCCAAGGGGCGGTTCAGCCATTTTTGCATCAGATATACCAGCAGCCAGTGGCGTTCACTGCGCCTCAGGGTTTCCCGCTGCAGGAGGATGCGCTTTTCCATGGCGGGGATCATGGCGTCCAAATCAGCGCGAGAGAAGGCGGCGGGAACACCTTCCAACAGAGCGGAAAACTGGGTCTGATTGATGAGGTCCACAATCCTGCGAATGGGAGACGTGCCATGCAGATATGCCTTTACGCCGATGCCGGGGTGGTAGGCTGCCTGCGTGGAGAAAAACGCCTGCACCGCATGGCGGAATCCCCCCTCCTCGTCTTCTTCCATTTTGTCTTCAAAGCTATTTATATTGCGATAGATAAAGGGATATTGCGAGGCGCTTGCCAGGGCTGCCATCCTGATATTATATAGGATCATCAGCTCTTCCAAAAGGAGGCGCGCCGGGCTTTGGAAATCTATCTTTTTGATGCAAACAGAGCCATCTTGCACCTGGAGGTGATAGCCATGCGGGGCTTTGTAGATGGGGTTGCCCTCGCTGCGCGCACTTCTCAGTTTGTTGCAAAATGCCTGTAAGTGGCAGAAGGGAGCCTTGGCGAGGCGGCTTTCCAACTCTTTATAATCTGTATTGGCATTGATTGCAATGGTTTCTGAGATGAATTCCCAGCTTTGGATTTCATATTCCCGATTGATGTGGCAATACAAGGACAATACGGGGCGCAGGGTGCCGGACTTGAGGCAGTATTCACTTTCCGCCAAGGCATTGGGCAGCATATTGATGGTGGTGGAGGGTAGGTAAATGGAGGAAACCCGCTCCAGGGCGGCAAAGAAGAGCTCTGAAGCTGGATGGATATAACGGGAGAGATGGGCAATATGCACGCCGATGATGAAGCCATCCTGTAGTCTGCGGATGCTGATGGCATCGTCATAATCCTTGGTTTGGTGATCATCCACGCAGATCACCTCCCAATCCTGATTGGCAGGGGTTTCTGCCTGGTATTGCCTTCCGGCTTCAAGGGTGTGTGATAGATGTAAGGGCAAGCCGGAAGCTGCCAGGGGTGGCTCTGTATCTGCGGGTAAGTCGTTGATTCGCATGCGTAGCTTGATTAGATTTGCCGGCAGCGGTTGCAGGGGAAGCTGTTTTTGAATCAGGCTTGCCAGATCGGCAGGGATTTGCTCCCTCTGCAGGAGGCGTAGCTCTTGGGCAAGCTGGACGATATCTTCTGGCTCTGCACTGCCCACCATCTCTGGATTGGATATCAGCGTGCTCACCTTGTGCAGATATTGCCGCCGCTCCTCCTCTGCCTTGCGCCTCTGTAGCACCTCTGCCTGCTCCCGGGGATTCATCAGCCGATAGCTGCCTTTTTTGAGGGCTATCATGGCGCCATTATCTCTGAGGGTTTTAAACAGGGCAAAGATGAGGGCATCATCAGCAGCGGGAAAGTGCTGGCTAATTTGGGGAAAGGTACGCGGTAATCCATCGGCGAGGATAGTAAGCAGCTGAGGCATTAGATCTTCTTGGGCAATAATGCGCTTTTGCAGGGCTTGCAGGGATTGGCTGGGATTGGAGATATCAAGGGGGGTATTGCCAATCAGGCACAGCCTTCCGGGAGGAAAGAGGTGAGTATCACCAAGGATACCTGCCACTTGCACTTGGTTTTTCTGAATGCCGGTGATGAGCCCACAGAGAAGCTCTCCGGATTGGAAAAACAGCGTAGGCAAGCCAATCTGGATGCTGGTCATATTATCCTTTATCAAAAAAACTGACGTAACTGGGGCAAAAACACCCCAAATATCAAGACAAAAAACAGTGGCGCCCCAAGGATGAATCGAACATCCGACCAACGGTTTAGGAAACCGCTGCTCTATCCCCTGAGCTACTGGGGCGCATTTGTACCCAAAGAAAGAGGGGGGCACATTTTTGTCAAGTTTTAGCTGGGCAGTGTGCTTCGTCGTTCCCTTCCCTGTCTTTTTTTTAACCACTAATTACTCGAATGTACACGAATTTTAGGCTCGCTACCGCTCGCAAGGTTTTAGGGTTAAAAAAGCAAGCAAAGACATGAAATATAGTATCGGGAAAGTGATATCGATAGAGCTTAATTACCGGTTTTAGCCCCGAATGCCTGAACCATAATCACCTCTGTAACTGCTGATTTATGAGTATGTTGGATACCTATCCTAAAACCATTTGTAAAAACAATAATATTTTTGTTGACAAGCATCATGGTGTGAGGTTTAATAGTTTCAGAACAAGATAAACGATTTTACAGATCAGGAAAACATCAAAAAGAGAGGATCCAAGAAATGAGCAGAGCGAGATTCATTTTGGTCTTTATCGCTGTTTTGACAGCGGTCTCCCTGTTTGCCGCCCCTCGGTTTGGCGAACGCCCCTTCATCGATATTTATCAGGTTCCGGATGCTGCCATCGAGATGGGACACATCCGCATCAAGCTTAGCGAAAAGCACAGCGCTTTGGCACAAGCCTATCTTTATGAAGACGGCATCTTGCCCGGCTTTGGCATAGAGGCCTTGGATGCCTTGAACCATGAATATGCCGTAAAACGCATCACTCCGGTATTTGGAGACTCCAAACAAAACAAGAAATGGGGTTGGCGCCACGTGGAATGGGGCCTGCATCTGTGGTTTGAGATCCAGTATGACAGCCGCCGGGATATCCGCGATATCGTGATGAGCTACCGCGCCTTGGATAGCGATTTGCAATGGGCGGAACCCGAGTATAAAAAGGTGCATACAGGCATGCTGAATCAGGATTCCACAGATACCGAATATCATCTGAATACAGAGGACGAGCCCACACGCTGGACTCCCATCGATCCGCGGTTTCCAGAGCAGTGGCATTACCACAACACCGGTCAATCCGGAGGCTTGGCGGGTAGCGATATAAACCTCTTGGAGGCTTGGGATATAGAAAAGGGACATCCTGATGTGGTGGTAGCCGTTATAGACCAAGGGATACAGCCAAACCATTGGGATATGTCTTCTAATATCTGGAAAAACACTGCTGAAATCCCAGGCAATGGCATAGACGATGACGGTAATGGCTATATAGATGATTATTATGGCTTTAACTTTTATTCTAACAATGGAGACATCTTTGGCGGTGATCATGGCTGCCACGTAGCGGGCACAATTGCAGCGATGACCAACAATACTTCCGGCGTGGCGGGCATAGCAGGCGGAAGCGGCAGTGGAAACGGTGTAAAGCTGATGAGCTGCTTGGTATTTACCGGCAGTATCCAAGGGTATGCCGCTGGATGGGACGTTGCCCCCATTTATGCGGCGGATAACGGCGCCGCCATTTCCCAAAACAGTTGGATTTATGGCACCGTAAATACTTATGATCAACCGGTTTTGGATGCCATAGATTATTTTAATGCCAATGGCGGGGGTAATGTGATGACAGGCGGCATCACCATCTTTTCTGTGGGCAATTCCAATGGTAACGGACAGTGGTATCCCGCTTATTACAGCGGAGCCTTTTCAGTGGCTGCCACAAACCACAACGACCAAAAGGCAAATTATTCCAATTTTGATACCTGGGTGGATATATCCGCTCCCGGCGGTGAGACCAATATCCAAGGCAATCAAGGCGTGTTAAGCTGTAAGAAAGACAGCGGCTATGGATTCCTCGAAGGTACCTCGATGGCTTGCCCTCACGTTTCCGGAGTGGCAGCCCTGGTGCTTTCCTATGCCCGTCGTAACAATATTAATATCACGGCCAGCCAGTTGAAAGACATTTTGCGCAACACTGCCGATGAACTGGATACCCATAATCCGAGCTATACAGGAAAATTGGGCAGTGGCAGGGTGAATGCCCACCGGGCTTTGATGGCAGCCAATCCAGCCAATCCGGGCATCAAAATCACCAACCCCGGCAATCACTTGGTTATCCATGGCAGCCAGACGGTGAATGTAGTGGCAAACGCCTGGGCAAATCAGGGCAGCGTGGCAAACGTGAAGATTTATCTGGATAATGAATTGAAAGCTACCCTCAGCAGCGCACCCTACACCTGGGCTTGGAATACCAGCACCTCTTCCACCGGCTATCACACAATCAAAGCAGTGGTCACGGATACTGGCAACAGACAGGTTAGCCAAAAAGTGCACGTCACCCTCATCCATCCAGCCTATGAGGGATTTGAAAGCGGCAACTTCAGCCAAAATCCCTGGCGAAACGACAGTACCGTGCCTTGGACTGTGCAACCCTCACAAGTTTTTACGGGCAGCTTTGCAGCCAAATCCGGCAGAAGCAGCACAAATCAAACATCTGTACTCAGCTTACCCGTGCTTGTAAGCACTGCTGGCGAAATCACATTCAGCTTAAAGAATTCCACTTACAGAGGTGCCAATGTTTCCAACTGGCTGCGTTTCTATATCGATGGCTTCCTGATGGACGAATGGAGTGGCGATATGGGCTGGACTTTGAAAAGCTACCCGGTGAATGCTGGCGAACACGTCTTCACCTGGACTTACGCAAATTACACCACTGGTGTTTTGGGCAGTGAATGCGCCTGGCTGGATCACATTGGCTTGCCTCCATTGGCCACCTATTATGCTCCCGCGTATAACCTGAGGGCAAAAGGACACAACGGTTATGTGGAGCTCACTTGGAAGGGATCGGATTTTGGAAACCCCACAGGCTATAGAATCCTGCGTAATGGCAGCTATTTACAGACCGTCTCCGGCCGCAGCTATACAGACAACACTGTGGCGAATGGAACTATCTACCACTACAGCATAGTGGCACTTTATGGAGCCAATCAATCCCTGCCAACCCGCACAGTTGCAGTAAAACCCACGGCTGGCTATACTGCGGATATTGGCACGGGAGTGAAGATCACCGAAAACATCTATAGCCCTATCTATACAAATGTTCACAGTCTGCACGGGCAAGCTGTTTATACCAAAGCCCAGCTGAACGCCGCGGGAGTTTATGGACCTGCACTAATCCAGGCACTTGGTTTTGATATTCACCAAGCCTCCCCCATTCCGCTGCCCAATTTCATCGTGAGAATGATGCATACCACTGCAACAAATGCACAAAACTGGCATGGTCCTCAGGGCTTGACAACCGTTTACAACAACACCTCCTATTTACCCTTGGCTGGTGGCTGGGATCTACTGCCCTTCAGCACCCCTTTCCTTTGGGATGGGGTGAATAATTTGGTGGTGGATACAGCTTGGAGCATCATCCCCTTTACCCATTTAGCGGGCGCTTTAAAGGCTACTTCTGTAACCCAAGGATTCCATTATTATGTAAACCCAAATAATCCCGAGGATGCGACCAACATTTTCCAATGGGGTAACACCATGGCGTGGAGGCCAAATATAAGGCTTGTCATTGGGCCGGAGGAAGAGGAAGAGCAAGGCTTGGATAGCCCCCAAGTGAATGTGATCAAGACGGCAAGCGGAGTGAGAATCACCTGGGATGCGGTGCAGGGTGCCACCAGCTACCTCGTGTATCGCTCCTTTGATCCCTACGATGGATTTGAATATTTTGGCACTACGTCCTCACTATTCATCAATGATAACCAGACTTTGGACAAGGCCTTTTACCGCGTAAAGGCGGTGCAGGAGTAGTCAACCTGTTTCAGGACGGGATACTGCTTGCCTGTTAACCACCCTTGTCTCACCCTTGTCTCACCCTTGCTTAGACAAAGGAGAGACAAGGGTGGTTAATAAGGAAGGATTAATAATGAATGAGGAATAAAGTGTTCACAGTGAAAAATGGAAAGAGCGCCGCCCTTGGTCTCTGTCCCCTGATCCCTGCGGCGCAACAGTGACGCCCTTGGCATCTATCCTCTGCTTGCGAGGCATGCCAAACCTTTTCTGCTTGACACTATCTGCCTTAATAGGAATTGGGTTTGATAAGGAAAAATAAACAGAAATTGGAGAAAAGAAATGTCTGAAACATTGAAATATGGCAACATCAGCTCCAAAGAAGCCATCGAGCTGGAAGAAAAATATGGCGCTCACAACTATCATCCCCTGCCCGTAGTATTGGCAAAAGGCGAGGGAGTGTATGTGTGGGATCCCGAAGGCAAACGTTATTACGACCTTCTTTCCGCCTATTCCGCTGTCAATCAGGGGCATTGCCATCCCAAGATTATCAAGGCTCTCATAGAGCAAGCCACCACCCTCAATCTCACCTCACGCGCTTTTTTCAACAACAAACTGGGTGAATACGAAAAATATATCACCGAGTACTTTGGCTATGACATGGTATTGCCGATGAATACCGGTGCCGAGGGCGTGGAGACAGCGATGAAGCTTGCCCGCAAATGGGCTTACAACGTGAAGGGTGTGGAAAAAGACAGCGCCATCATCATCTTTGCCCAAAACAACTTTCATGGACGCACCTTGGCGATAGTCTCCGCCTCCAACGATCCGGATGGATATGACGGCTATGGTCCTTTTTTGCCCGGCATCGTCACCGTTCCCTATAACGATTCCAAGGCTTTGGGCGAGTATCTGGCAAAACACGGTAAAAACGTGGCTGCCTTCATCGTGGAACCCATTCAGGGCGAAGCGGGAGTGGTGGTGCCGGATGATGGTTATCTGAAGGCATGCTTTGATGTGTGTAAACAGTATAACGTGCTTTTTATAGCTGATGAGATTCAGACTGGCTTGGCGCGCACCGGCAAGCTGTTGGCTTGTGAATATGACAACGTGCGCCCCGATATCCTGATTTTGGGCAAAGCGCTGGCAGCCGGTGTGATCCCCGTTTCCGCAGTTTTGGCAGATAGGGATATCATGCTCACCATCAAGCCCGGTCAGCATGGCAGCACCTATGGCGGCTATCCCATGGCATGTGTGGTTGCCAAGGCGGCATTGGAAGTATTGAAGGAGGAGAAACTGGCAGAGCGCGCCTATGAATTGGGCGAATTCTTTAGGGAAGAGCTGAGAGCCATAGACCACCCCATGCTGAAAACCGTGAGAGGCAGAGGCCTCCTCAACGCCATCGTGGTGGAACCCAAAGACGGCGTGGAGGCTTGGGATGTGTGTATCATGCTGATGGAAAAAGGCGTATTGTGCAAGCCCACCCATCGCCATATCATCCGCCTGGCGCCTCCGCTTGTAATTACCAAAGAACAATTGAAGGAAGTGGCAGATATCATCGCCTCTGTGTTTAACAGCCTTTGATATACGAGACCTTCAATTCAATGTATTATCTATCAGCCCGGAACCTTCTTTCGGTACTCCGGGCTGAGCCTTTTGGAGCAAAATAGAGATGAATCCTGAAGCAAATGAAGCCTTCCGCAGTGGGTTTGTAGCCATTGCAGGGCGTCCCAATACGGGCAAATCCACCTTTATGAACCGGGTGTTGGGAGAGCGGCTTTCCATCACCTCGCCCAAGCCCCAAACCACCCGCTATGCCGTGAAAGGCATTCTCAACACCCCCAGCCAACAGATTATCTTCGTGGATACTCCGGGCTTTCTGAAGCCGCGCTATGAGATGCAGGAGCGGATGCTGAAGATATTCAGTGATGCGCTGCGGGATGTGGATTTGCTGCTCTTCTTTACCGATATCAAAGACTTTCCCACCCAGTACGACCTGCAGGTGTTGGAACACTTTAGCACCCTTTCCTGCCATCAGATAGCGGTGTTTAACAAGCTGGACGAAAGCCCGGATGTGGATAGGGCTGCGTTGATGGAAACCCTGCCCGCCAGCATAGAGGAAAGCCACTTTATCAGCAGCCTCACCGGCGAGAATATCCCCCCATTGATGGAAGCCATCAACCGCTATATCCCCTTTCATGAGCCTTTTTATGATCAGGAACAGCTTTCAGATCTGCCGATGCGGTTTTTTGCCACGGAGGTAATCCGCGAAGCCATCTTTCACCTCTATGAACAGGAGATTCCCTATAGCACGGCGGTGATCATCGAAGCCTATCGGGAGCATCCGGACGAGGTGATCGTGGAGGCTCAGATTTGGGTGGAAAAAGGCAGCCAAAAGGTGATTATCATTGGTAAAAAGGGGGAGGGGCTGCGCAAGATTAGGGAATATTCAAACCAGCGGCTGCAGGAATTTTTGGGCATGCCGGTAAGGGTGCATCTATGGGTGAAAGTGATCCCAAATTGGCGTAAAAAGAGGATTAACCTGCGGGAACTGGGCTTTGTGTGATGAAATTTGTTGACACAAAAACGGGAATCTGTTTTAAGGAGACTCAAGTCTTTCGCATAAGTTTTTTATCTATTTCAAAACATATATAAGAGAAAGGACTATGTACCAAAATACAGCTGATCAGGCGAAAGGCAGCAGAGTGGATGCCCCCATCCCTCAAGGTGAAAACTGCCCTCTTTTGGCAGTGGATGTGGGCAATAGCAACATCGTGATTGGATGTTTTGAGGGCGTGAAGCTGTTGTGCAAGTGGCGTATTCACAGCCACCCTGTGCGCTGTGAAGATGAATACTATGGCATCCTGCAAGCGCTGTTGACAGAGTGTGGCTATGCCTGGCCCCAGGCGGTGGTGATATCCAGTGTGGTGCCCCAGCAGACGGTGGTGTGGCAAAAGATGTTTGCCCAGTATTGGGCGCTGGAAGCCACCATCATCAATGCCCTTAGCCCCTTGGGTTTGAAGTATAAGGTGGCAGATCCCTCCTTTATCGGCAGTGATTTGGTTACCAATGCCTTTGCCGCCATCAGCCAGTATCAGCAAAGTACCATTATCATAGATTTGGGCACCGCCAGCACGGTGCAGATGGTGACCTCGGAAGGCAGCTTTGAAGGAACCACCATTATCGCCGGCATCCAGCCTTCCCTGCAGGCGCTTACCTCCCGGGCGGCACAGCTTGCCAATATCGAGATCGCAGCGCCTCCTGCTCTGATTGGCACCAACACCCGTGATGCGATGCTTTCCGGTGTGGTGAATTCCCATGTGTTTGCATTGGATAATTTTGTGCGGCAGCTGAGGCTGCAATACTTTGATAAAACCCCGATAGTTACTATCCTCACGGGAGGGTGGGCGGCGTTGATGCAGCCCTTGATGCCTTTCGTGGATGTAGTGGAGCCAAATCTGACCCTCAATGGACTTGCACTGGCATACCGCAAGCTTGCCAGTGGGGCTCTGGCGGAGTAAGCAGTAACCATCTTAAGATTATGACGAAACGTCTTGCGGCTGTACTTCTGATGCTTTGTGCCTTGGGCGCAGTGTGGGCAAATATGATGCCGCTGCATCTGTATCTGCCGGGATATCATCCGCTTGTGAATAATAGGGTGGATGTGTATAAGACGCATAAGGGGATAGGCTTTCTGAAACAGCGTCCCTATCTGGTTACCGGCTTTGCGCCCACTTTGGAAGAAGAGATAGACTTGGCTAACCAGCGGGTGATCATCTCCACCTTGGTGGATGGCTACAAAATCACAGAAGACCGTCCCGTCTCCTTTGCCAGCTATTTCAAGGCAATGAGGCATCGCGCCTTTCACAAGAGTTTGTTTGATGAGATGAGGACCACCCGCCAACAGACGGTGGTCACCACTTCCGGATTGATTGGAGAGTTTAAGCTGGAGCTGCCCTCGATTGCCGTTCCCAAGGCGGTGCAAAAGGTGTTGGGCTCCTCTGCGGGCAGGCTGAATCTGGATGGCACACAAAAGATTACCCTGGAGGCTGGCAGCACCAAGCGCAAGCTGCAGCCCATCTATGAGACCAAATCCGCCAGTCGCTTTGACCTGAAGATGGAGCAGGAAACCAATCTCAGGCTAACCGGCACCATCGGGGAAAAGATATCGGTAAACCTGAAATACAATAGCAAGCAAGACGAACAGTTTTTTGATCCCAACAACGTAAGCATCAAATATACGGGCACGGAAGACGAGCTGATCCAATCCATCGAGGCGGGCAATATCACCCTGTCTTTGCCCGGCAGCCGCTATATCTCATATTCCACCAGCTCCCAGGGCTTGTTTGGCATCACCTCCAAACTGAAGTATGGCAATCTGGATGTGACGATGATAGCCAGTAAAGAGGAAAGCCAAAAGAACACGCAAAGCTATATAGGAACCTCCCAGGCGGATTCCACCATCTTTGATAGTAAACAATATGTATCCCGCAGCATGTATTATCTGGATCATCCGTCAAACCTGTATCAGCTTTATCAGGAAAACGATCCTGATTGCCTTGCCGGATATGCAGATAACGCCATCCGCACCGCTCCCGATGGGGGCTGGATGATCAAGAATCCCCAGCTTTTGCCAGCACCCGGCACTGTGAGGGTATTTATCGATGATATGGTGGCCACAAACAACGTGGAAGCAGCTCTGGGGGATACCATCCGCATCAACAACCAAAACTATCAATTGAATTGGGACGAGCTGAGCGAAGGGGCGGATTTTGTGACGGATTATGACGTGGGGGTGATCACCATCAACAGGCAGGTGGCAACCTCGCATATCGTGGGCATCCGCTATACCACGCGGGGAGGAGACCCCGTGCCTGCCCTCACCACGGAGCAGGATAATAATCCCGACATCCTGTATGCCAAGATCATCCGCAATTACAACCAGCGCTATGCCCCTGATGATCCTGAAAGCACTTGGGATTACCAGATGCGCAACGTGTATAAGATGAACAGCACCAATATCCGCAACGATGGCTTTAGCCTGGAAGTGTATACAGAGAATATAGATAGGACGCGCAATTATTATGTGGCGGACAGCCTGAATGTGGGGCAGAATGTGACCTTTGTGGATTACCTGAGGATGGATAGCAATGGAGACTCCAAGGTGGATGGCAACGACGCCACCGTGAATCTGGTTTCCGGCCTCATCGTGATCCCCATGCTGCATCCCTTTGAGCCTTTGGGAGATGAGATTATCTATGAGATGGAAAACGATTCCTATAGCATCAACCCCCTGGATACCGATCTCTTTATCTCTGTGAAAGGCAAGATTGGGCGTGATGCGGTGGATTTGCAGCAGGGCAATATCCTCAAAGGCAGCGTGAGGGTGAAGGTAAACTCTCAGGAGCTGAAGGAAAACATAGATTATATAGTGGATTATGATTTTGGGCGCATCACCTTCCTCACGCCGGCGGGCAAGGATCCCGATGCCAAGATCGAGATAGATTATGAATTTAGAGGGATGTTTGATGTAGCCAGCAAGACCCTGGCTGGCGCACGGATGGATTGGAAGCTTACGGATTATGCCAAATTGGGCGGCACCTTCATCTATCGCAGCGAGAATGTATCGGACAAGCGTCCCCGCATCGGCAACGAAAATATAGAAATGGTGATGGCAAACGTGGATGGCAATATCACCGTGAAGCCACACTTTATCACCCGTTGGCTGGATTGGCTGCCCCTCATCAATACCACTGCCGAATCCCGGCTCACCCTCTCCGGTGAGGTGGCATACACCATGCCCAATATCTATGGAGACCCCAAAGGCAAAAAGAAGCACATCTATCTGGATGATATGGAATCAATTATGGATTCCTATCCGCTGCCCATCACCATGTCTGCCTGGGCAAGGGGCAGCGAGCCTTATAACACCACTTTGGCAAAGGGAATCCCCAACTGGTACAACCCCAAAAACGTGAAGCGTTCCGAACTGGTGGATGATCCGGAAACCCTGACCGATAGGGAAAAGAACGAATTTGTGACGGTGCTGGCACTCAAGAATACACCTGCCAATTTGGGAGTGAGCGGCAGCAGCGTGATGAGCTGGGCAGGAGTGATGAAATATCTGGGCAATCAGTTGGATTTTTCCCAGAAGAAGTATATCGAAATCCTGCTGAAGGTGGATGTGAAACAGGGTGAAGAGATACCAAACCCCACCCTCAAGATAGATCTGGGCGATATTAACGAAGACTTTTATACTGAATATGGCGGCTTGGGCGTTTTGAATACCGAGGACCTCAATGGAGACGGGGTGCTGACCCTGGATGAGGATATCGGCTTGGATGGCAGAAGGAAAGACACTCCCGGGGCAGACCCCAACGATATCAGCCCGTCCAGCATCCAAAACCATCACTATGAAAGCTATCCCGGCATCAACGGCACGGAAGGCAACCGCGTGTTGGATACGGAAGACCTGAATGGAAACGGTATCCTGGATCAATTGGACCGTTACTTTAGCTATGGCGTGGCAGTGACGGGCAACGAGCATCTGGTAAACGTGAACCACAGCCAGTGGCGCCTCTATCGCATTCCGCTGCACGATCCTGAAGCTCATGAGGTGGTGACGGATTCCCCCACGGGGGTGAAGCCCTCCCTGCAGCGCATATCCTATGCCAGGCTATCTTTGGAAACCGATATCCCCGCCCGCATCTATATAGCAGATATATCTGTGGTGGGCAATAAATGGCAGGATTTTGGCATTCGTGATTTTAACAATGTAGCCCTCACGGAAGATCAGGAAGTGGCAATCGGCACCACCTACCTCTCCGGTATCGTGACCAACCAAACCAGCAGCCACTATCGCCCTCCCGAAGGCACCGTTTATATAGAGGATCGCCGCCAATCTGTGGAATCCTCCCTCACCCTGGAGACCAAGAAGCTGCAGCCGGGGAATATGGTGCTGCTGCGCCAACGCTCCACTGATGCCTACAGCCTGCTTTCCTATGGCAGATTGAAGATGTTTGTCTTCCCAGAAGCCCTGCGCAGCGGAGAGAGCCATCCCAGCGAGGTCGATTTTATCCTGCGCTTGGGCGCTGATGAATATAACTATTACCAGATCAGCCAGCGGGTGCATATCAACCCCTGGGAAATGGTGATGGACAAGGATAAATGGCTGCAATTCACCTACCAATTGGCGGATATCACCAAGCTGAGGGAGGCGAATCCGGATACCACCCAGGGCTTTATCCAAGTGGATGAAAATACACGCCTTAGCTTTAGGGGACGCCCCACGCTTTCCACCATCCGCGATATCTGTGTGGGTGTAGCCAACCCCACTGGCAATCCGCTCTATAATGGCATGTTCTATTTTGACGAGCTGATGCTCTTGGACCCCTATGAGGATAAGGGCGTGGCAAAGAGGCTTAGCTTTGACGGAGTATTTGCCGATCTCAGCACCCTCAGCGTGGATTATGAGGACAAAAGCGAGAACTTCAACCCCAATATCCAAAGGGGACGCGCCAATGCCTTTACCTCACAAAAATCCCTGAATATCAACAATAAATACTTCCTGGGCAGGCTGTTTCCACGCACCTGGAATATCGATATGCCGGTTACGCTCTCGCGCAATTACTCCCTGGGTATCCCGCGCTTTAGGGCAAATTCAGACCTCCTCAGGGAAAGCATCGATGCCGATAGCACCCGGATGAGGGAACGCAACGAATCCCTCACCTATGCGGCAGACTTTGCCTATAGCATGAAGAATCCGCCCAAAAACTTCTTCCTGCTCAATACCTTTTACCGCACCTCCATCAGTGGGCGCATCGAAAGCGCAGAGCGCAACCAGCCCACCTCGCGGGATAGCACCTTTACCATCAGGGGCACATACAATTATAACCTTGGCTTCCCTTCCGACAAGGTGAGCTTTAGATTGTTCAAAAACTACCGTCTGGGCTGGTTCCCCTCCACCTGGAATAATAGCATCACCTACAATAATATCAACCCGCGCAGTGAAAACTGGGAGCGGAGGCTGGTGGATGGACAGTACATCAGCTATTGGTTCCCGCGGCAAGGAGTGTTGCCCACAGAGCTTTTGACCACGGATTCCAATATCAATTGGGCGCTTACCAGCGATATCAATTTCACCGCCCGCCTCAATACCAAGCGCGATTTGAAACAGAAAGTGATGTGGAAGGATATCAATCTGGGCAAACTCACTGATACCATGCAGGATTTTGGCTTGAACTACAATCCAAACTTCTTGCGCAACGTGTTGAACTTTACCGCCAGCGGCAGCACCCGTTTCAACGAGGTGCAGCGCCGCTATTACACACACGTGGATGGTGCCCAGGTGGAGGAATATCAGAGCGATGGCGGCTCAAACCGCAGCTTCCGCGCCAATGTATCCCTCATGAATGCCACCCTCTTGGGCAATTGGGCACAGAAGATGACGCGCAACTATCAATCCCGCAAAGCAAAACAGGAACAAGACAAAGAACAGAACAAAGGTAAAGACGAAGAGAAAGACGAGGACAAGGACAAAGAAAAGGAAGAAGGGCTGACAGAGGAAGAAGCCAAAAAGCGGGCTGAAGAAGAGCGTCTGAAGGAAGAACAACGCCGCAAGGATGAGGAAAGATGGAGGGAAGAAGAGAAGCTGAAAGAAGAGGAACGCCTGAAACAGGAAGCAGCCTTTTGGGAAGGCCAGCAACACGATCCCTTTGCAGGTGATTACAAGGACCCCTTTGCCGATGGCTATAAGGATGATTTCTTTGGGGGTGATTTTAAGGATGACTTTGGTGGAGATATGAAAGATGGCTTTGGCGATGGCGCCTCCTATCACGGTTCCGATCCCGGCAGGGCCTATGTGCCGCCCAAGGATGTAAAGTATTTCCCTGCCATGATCGTGGGCTATCTCTCCAAGCTCAAGAATATCAGCGCCTCCTACCAGAATACCTATACGATGAATTATACCCGCAAAGAAGAGCGGCCGCCCTTTGCCTTCCAGATTGGATTGCCCCACAGCGTTGATCCCTCGTTCCTGGATGCCACGGGTAACGACAATACCTTCACCCTCTCCAGCGGCATCATGTTTACGAGACAATTGGATAGCGTGATCAACTATTCCTATACCATCAACAAGCGTTATTCCAATGCCAGCAATCAAAATACAGCCGTCACCTTCCCCGATATCACCCTCAGCCTGATGGAGTTTGAAAAGTGGGTGGGGCTGTCCAAATATCTATCTGCAACCAGGCTCAATACGGGCTTCCAGCGCTCCCAACGCGCCAGCGGAAACGTGGATTGGGAACAGCCCAAGCAGATCACAGATGGCTTTGCCTTCAACCCCGTGATCGGCTTTGCCGGCACCCTCTTCAAGAAGGTGACCACCAACCTCAGCTTTAGCATGGCAAACAGCACCAACGAAACCGACATGGATACATATACCATCATCAAACAAAATCAAACCCGCGCCCTCAACGGCAATTTCTCCTATTCCTTCCGTGGCGGCAGGGGCTTCACCGTGCCTTTCACCAAAAAGATGATACATATCAACAACGAGCTCACCTCCAGCCTCTCCTTTGTGTATGAACGTCACTTTGACGATACCACAGGCCGTGAAGGAAACTATCAGGTGGAGCGTGATGGCACCCGCATTGCCTTCACCCCTGGAGCTTCATATCAATTCAATAGGGATATCCGCGGAGGATTGACCGGTACCTGGGAAAAGACCACAGACCGCCGCCGCGATGATGGAGTGAGAATCTTCCGCATCGGCATCTGGGTGGAAGTGAATCTCTAATGCCCCCG
This sequence comes from Candidatus Cloacimonadota bacterium, assembly GCA_012522935.1. GTDB lineage: Bacteria > Cloacimonadota > Cloacimonadia > Cloacimonadales > Cloacimonadaceae > UBA3900. The sequence continues at coordinate 20,799 of JAAYJN010000148.1, forward strand.
TCGCCCTCTGCCAGGGCTATCTGATCAGTACTATCTTACCCTTTTTGCTGTTGCCAGCCTCATCTGTCACCACAAAGAAATAAACCCCGCTGGCACAATCCTTGTCAGCTTTGTTTTTCCCATCCCATTCAAAGCGGGAAAAGTAGCTTTCCTCCAAATCCGCCACCAGGGCACCGCTGCTGTCATAGATGCGGCAGATATTCTTGCCCCGCGGCATGATGTCTGTGGGTTGATTCACTATCGCCACGCTCTGAAGCAGTTGTGGACGGAAGGGATTGGGATATGCCTTCAGGATTTCCAGGCTGGTCTCAGGCTTCACCCAGCGTCCAATCTTGAGGGTATTCAAGCCATCAGGAGTGCCAATGAGCAGCAGCCCTTCCGTGGCTTCATAGCCAAAGTGTGTGATATGGCTGGATAGCAGAGGTGAATTTGCCGGGAAGTAGTTTGTAAAGCGCTCCGTTTTGGCATTATACATGCTAAAGCCATTGCCCAGGCTGCCTATCCACAGCCTTTCAAAGGGATCTTTATAAATGGCAGTGGGCGTGGTGCGCTCGGAGCCAAAAAGCCGCTCTTCATCCACATAATACAGGATATCACGCTCCCACGTGTTTCGAGCTGTGTCATAACGATAGCGCTTGATGGCGGTATCATATTTATACCAATTGGTTTCATCCCACATATACAG